>CAZTYV010000026.1:12505-25878 GCA_964617675.1 uncultured Halochromatium sp.
CTTTGGGCGCGGCTGCTTGCGCTTTGGAGCCAGATCGAGCCGCGGCTCCGGACCCTGGCGGCTGAGATCGGTCCCGCGCTGAGCCATGCCGCCTCCTGGAGCGCCCAGGCCTTGCGGCAGCTGCGTTCGGCCGAGGCCTGGCGGGAGGTCAGGCTGCGCCCATTGCCGATGAAGCATGTGCGTCTGTTGGTGATCACCGACGACCTGCCCCAGGCTTCGCTGACGTTGGCAGAGACCGAGAGCTTCCACCCGGACACGCGCCCGCCGGAAGAGCAGATGCTGAGCGGGATACCTGGGCGCGACTACCGCGAGATCTACCAGCAGGCACATAGCCGGCTGGAGAAGATTGCTAAGGTGGTCGCGATCGAGGAGGCGCCGACGCTCGATGAGGTCAAGGTCATCGAGCGCGATGAGCTCAGCGCCATCAACGAGCAGCTCAACGCGCGCTGGGCCGAGGCCTCGCGCTTCGAGGAGGCCTTTCGGCGCATCGACGAGCAGGATCGCTTCCTGCGCGAGCAGCAGGCATCACTGGAGAACTTCAGCAATCTCAAGATCGATCTCGGCGCGCTGCGCAACAAGACCCGCTTCCTCGACTTCTACGTCGGCGTGGTCCCGCGCGAGAACGTCAGCCGGCTGCAGGGCGCGGTCACCCTCGCCGACCATCTGCTGTTCACCTATCTCGAGCGCGAGCAAAGCGTCCACGTCATCATCGTCGGACCGCGCGGCGAGAAAGAGAGCCAGCTCGCCTCGGTCCTCAGCTCGGCGAGCTTCCAGCCCTTGCCAATCCCAGCGGGCCTCGAGGATGCCAGCCCTGAGCACAAGTTCGACGAGCTCAGCGCCGAGCGCGACCGGCTGCAGACCGAGCGCCGCGCCCTGAGCGCACAGGTGGGCGACTGGGAGCGCCAGCATCAGGCCTTCCTGCGCGGCGCGCGGCAGACCCTGCTGATGGCCGAGCCCTTCGTCACACTCGACCCCTCGATCCGCAGCGCCGGCCATCTGGCCGTGGTCTGCGGATGGGTCCCGGCGAGGGCGGTTGCAGAGCTGGAGACGCGACTGCGCGCCAGCCTGGCGCTACCGTTCGAGCTCGACAGCCGCGATCCAGAACCCGCCGAGCGCCCCCTGGTGCCGACGGTGCCGACCAAGAATCGCCTACTCGCCCCGTTCGCAACCCTGGTGAAGCAGTACGGCATCCCGCAGTATGGCGAGGTCGACCCGACACCGCTGTTCGCGGTGACCTTCCTGTTGATGTTCGGCTCGATGTTCGGCGACATCGGTCAGGGCGCGGTGATCGCCGCCGTGGCCTGGGCCTTTCGCGCCAAGCTCGGAGGCTTCTACCGATTCGGCGTCATGGCCGGCGTCTCATCCATGTTTTTCGGCGTCCTCTACGGCAGCATCTTCGGCTACGAAGAGATCCTGCCCGCGCTCTGGAAGAGCCCGATCCACTACCCGATCCTGATGCTCGAGATCGCGCTCGGCTATGGCGTATTGTTCATCGCCGTCGCTTGCGTTCTGGCGATCTACAACCGAATGGCGGTCAAGGATTTTGTCGCGGCGATCTTCGGCCACCACGGCCTGATCAATCTGCTGTTCTACCTGGCGCTGGTCTGGGGCGCGGTGGGCATCGCGACCGACAGCAGTTTCGGTACCTTACCGCTGACCCTCGTGATCGGAGCGCTGCTTGCGCTCGCCGGCTATGCCTGGTCTCATCTTTCCGCCCCGTTGGGCGAGAAGATCCTCGTGGTCTTCATCGAGACGCTGGAGACGGTCGTTGGCTATATCTCGAACACCCTCTCGTTTCTGCGCGTCGCGGCCTTCAGCCTGAACCATGCCGCACTCTCGATCGCGGTGCTGACGCTGGCGGGGATGATGGGCACCACCGGCCACGTGATCACCGTGATCCTCGGCAATCTCTTCGTGCTGGTGCTCGAGGGCGCCATCGTCGCCATCCAGGTGATGCGCTTGCAATACTACGAGGGCTTTTCACGCTACTTCTCAGGCGATGGCCACGAGTTTACACCGCTGCGCCTGCGCGCGACGCCCACCGCGAGCGCGACCCCAAGGACGAGGTGACCCTCAGGCCGAACCGCCGGCGCGCTCCTCATAACAACCTCCTTCTCTGGCCTCTAATCCCTATCCACGGAGTACCCCCATGTATTGGCTCGTTGCCCTGATGTCCTTCGCCATCATCGGTCTCATCCTGACCGGCATCGCCCTCGAGATGCGCCCATCCGCACCGGTGCTGCGGCTGCCGCGCTGGGCCACCCCGGCGATGGGGGCTCAGCTCGTCGTCTTCGTCGGCGCGCAGATCGCGCTGCTGAGCTTTGGGATCAGCGAGGCCTTCGCGGAGGTCGAGACCGAGATCGCGGTCACCGAGACCGTGCGCGAGATGACCGTCGGCATGGGTCTGGCCATCCTTGGCGCCGGCATCCCGACGGCCTTCTCGACCATCGCTGCCGGGATCGCGGTCGGCCCGATCGGTGCCGCTTCATTGGCGGCGATCACCGAGAAGCCCGAGAACCTCGGGCGATCGCTGATCTACCTGGGGCTCGCCGAAGGTATCGCGATCTACGGACTGGTGATCTCGATCCTGCTGTTGAACCGCATCTGAGCGCACGCCCAAGCTAGTCGGCCCAACGCATCCACCATGAGCGAGAGCAGAACGAGCCCACTGCCGAGCACCGCGGCCCCCACGCCAAGCGAGCCGCCGTCGACGCGCATGCTCTTCCTCGGCGAGGACAGCCTCGCCGAGGGTTTCAGCGTGATTGGCTTCGAGACGCACCCGAATCCGACGCCGACCGATGTCGATCGCGTGTTTCGAGAGCTGCTGGCCGCGCGGGCGAAGGCCTTCGTGATCGTCGATGACGCGGTGATGCAGATGGACGTGGAGCATCTCAAACGGGTCCGCCGTGAAGGCGGGCGCATCGTCGTCGTGGCCGTCCCTCCCCTCGCCGCGCCGCCGAGACTCAGCAGTGAAGTGGCCGACCGGCTGACCAGCATGTTCGGCGGGGCCAGTCTCTCGCAACCGACCGCTACCAAGGACTCGACGTGACCCAAGCAGACGAGCTCGAGAAAGCCATCCTGGCGCGCGCCGAGCGCCTGGCGACAGAGTATCGCGAGCGCGCGCAACGCTCGCGCGACACCATCCTGCGTGATGCCGCGGAGAAGCTGCGCTTGCGCGAGCAGCGCGAGGAGGCGATTGCCAAGACGCTCGGTGACCGCGCCTACCGCCAACGCGTCCAGGCCGAGGAGCTGAAGCTACAAAGCCACCTCGACCTGGTGCGCTGGAATCTGGTGCGCGAGGTCGAGGCGCGGCTTGCCGAGCAGATGCGCGCCCATGCGCAAGACAGCGTTAGCTACCTCAAGACCTTGACCGACTTCATCGCGGCGGCGGTCACCGAGATCGAGCGTGATGAGGCGCAGGTACGCGCGAACAGCGCAGACCGCAAGCTGCTGAAGGCACACTGGGCTGAGGTGCTTGAGGCGCTACCCGCCGGGGTCGAGGTGAGCCTGAGCGATGAGTCGCTCGAGACCCTCGGCGGTGTCATGATCGAGACCAGCGACGGACGGATACGCGTCGACAATACCTTCGAGGGTCGCCTCGCGCGCTTGCGGGCACGACTTCAGCAGGTGATCTTGGAGCGCCTGGTGCCAAGCAACTTCGACACCGGCAGCATCTTCGGGGGTTGATCCAGATGAGCGAGCGCAACACCCAGGGCTTCGTCCGCGATATCAACGGCCCCATCGTCACCATCGATCTGCCCGGTATTCGCAGCGGTGAGCAGGTCAAGATCGGTGAGCTTGGGCTGGTCGGCGAGGTGATCTCGCTGCGCGGTCGCGAGGCCACCGTGCAGACCTATGAGAGCACCGAGGGCGTGCGCCCCGGCGAGCCGGCAGAAGGGCTCGGCTGGCCACTGTCGGTCGAGCTCGGTCCCGGTCTCCTTGGCGGGATCTTCGATGGCATTCAGCGTCCATTGGAGAAGATCGCGTTGCAGTCGGGCGACTACATCCGCCGCGGGCTGGCGCTGCCGGGGCTGGACCGCGAGCGCCAGTGGGAGTTCGAGCCGAATCCGAAGCTTGCGCCCGGCCAGCAGGTCGGTCCGGGGACGGTGCTCGGCTTCGTGCAAGAGACCGCGACCATTCAGCATCGGATCCTGGTCCCACCGGGCCTCGAAGGTGAGCTCACCGAGCTCGCCCCGGCGGACGACTACGCGATCGAGGCGACCATCGGCCATCTGCGCGACCGTCACGGCCATAGCCACCGATTAAAGCTGTTCCATCGCTGGCCGGTGCGCAAGCCGCGACCCTATCTGAGACGCGACGACGGCATCTCCCCGCTGATCACCGGGCAGCGCGTGATCGACAGCTTCTTCCCGCAGCTCAAGGGCGGCAAGGGTGCCGTGCCTGGCCCCTTTGGTGCCGGCAAGACGGTGGTGCAGCAGCAGGTGGCGCGCTGGTCGAATGCCGATGTGGTGATCTATGTCGGCTGCGGTGAGCGCGGTAACGAGCTGGTCGATGTGCTCGAGAGCTTCCCGCAGCTCGAGGACCCCTACACCGGCCGCAAGCTGATGGAGAAGACGCTGCTGGTGGCCAATACCTCGAACATGCCGGTGGTGGCTCGCGAGGCCTCGATCTACGTCGGCCTGACCATGGCCGAGTACTATCGCGACATGGGCTACGACGTGGTCATGCTCGCAGACTCCACCAGCCGCTGGGCCGAGGCACTGCGCGAGGTCTCCGGGCGGCTCGGGCAGATGCCGGTTGAGGAAGGCTATCCGGCCTATCTGTCCTCGCGCCTGGCGGCGGTCTATGAGCGCGCCGGCCGGGTCGAGACCTATGACGCCGGCCCCGGCTCGGTGACCCTGATCGGTGCCGTCTCACCGCCCGGTGGCGACTTCTCGGAGCCGGTCACCAGCCATACCAAGGACATCATCGAGACCTTCTGGGCGCTGTCCAAGGAGCTCGCCGACGCGCGCCATTACCCGAGCATCGACTGGGTCACCAGCTTCTCGGCCCACGTGCACGCGGCCGCCGAGTGGTGGCACAAGGAGGTGGATCGGCGCTGGGAGGCGCGTCGCACCGAGGCGCTCGCGCTGTTGGCCCGCGATGCCGAGCTGTCACGCATCGTCAACCTGGTCGGACCCGAGGCCCTCTCGGACGCACAGCGCTGGCAGCTCGAAGGGGCCTCGCTGATCAAGGAGGGCGTGCTGCAGCAGAGTGCGCTCGATGAGGTCGACACCTTCTGCTCGCCGCAGAAGCAATTCGCGCTGCTCGATCTGACCCTCTCGATCTACGACAAGGGCATGACCCTGATCGAGCTGGGCGTGCCGGTGAGCCATCTGCAGGACCTGCCGCAGCTGGCGAAGGCGCGGCGCTGCAAATCGATGTACAACAGCGACCAGGTCGCGAGCATCACCGAGCTCGCGCGCGAGATCGAGGAGGCGTTCGAGGCGATCCGGCTCGAGTACGTCAAGCAGCAAGCCGATGAATGAGCGCGGCCCCTCCCTCTGCAACCCCGTCCCTAAACGCATGCACCGCCTGTCATGAGCATCAAAGAATACCGAACCGCGAGCGAGGTTCGCGGTGGGCTAATCCTGGTCCGGGACACGCCCGGCGTCGCCTTCGGCGATCGCGTGCGGATCTCCGACGGCCGTGGCGGTACGCGCGACGGTCAGGTCATCCGCGCCGCCGACGACGAGGTCATGATCCTGGTCTTTGAGGGCACCGATGATCTCGACCTCGAGGCCGTCTGGGTGCGTTTCCTCGACGAGCCGGTCGAGATCGCCCTGTCCCCCGAGATCCTCGGCCGCGAGCTGAACGGCCTCGGTGAGCCGCGCGATGGCCGCCCGCCGATCCTTTCGCACATCCGCCGCCCGGTCGGCGGCTCGGCCATCAACCCGGCCGCGCGCAGCTATCCGCGCGAGTTCATCCAGACCGGCATCTCCACCATCGATGGCCTGAACTCGCTGGTGCGCGGTCAGAAGCTGCCGATCTTCTCCGGCTCCGGCCTGCCGCATAATCGCTTGGCGGCGCAGATCGTGCGCCAGGCCAAGCTCAAGGATGAGGACTCGAGCTTCTCGATCGTGTTCGCGGCGATGGGCGTCAGCTATGCCGATGCCAAGTTCTTCCGCGATGAGTTCGCCAGCTCCGGCGTACTGCGCAACGTGGTGATGTTCGTCAACCTGGCCGATGATCCGCCGGTCGAGCGCCTGACCCTGCCGCGCACCGCGCTCACCGTCGCCGAATATCTGGCCTATGACCTCGACCGCCATGTGCTGGTGGTGATGACCGACATGACCTACTACGCCGAGGCGCTGCGTGAGGTCGCCACCGCCAAGGGCGACGTGCCGGCGCGTAAGGGCTACCCCGGTTATCTCTACTCGGATCTGGCCGAGATCTACGAGCGCTGCGGGCGCATCCATGAGCGTCATGGCTCGATCACCATGATGCCGGTGGTCAGCATGCCGTCCGACGACATCACCCATCCCATTCCCGACCTCACCGGCTATATCACCGAGGGGCAGATCGTCCTCTCACGGGAGCTGCACAATCAGGGCATCTACCCGCCAGTGCACATCTCACCAAGCCTGTCGCGGCTGATGAAGGATGGTATCGGCAAGGACGACACGCGCGAGGATCATCCCAAGGTCGCGGCCCAGCTCTACGCGCTCTATGCGCGCGCCCTTGAGACCCGCAATCTTGCCAGCATCATCGGGGCAGACGAGCTCTCCGAGCGCGATCGGCGCTTCCTGAAATTCGCCGACGACTTCGACAAGCGCTTTGTCGGCCAGGGGGAATCCGAGGATCGGAGTATCGAGGCCACGCTGAACCTGGCCTGGGAGCTCATGAGCGCCTTCCCCCGCGACAGTCTGACGCGCCTGTCCGAGACCGAGCTGGCCAAGTTCTACCAGGGTAACGACTAGTCGACGCATTCGCTCACCGTGCTCTACTTCCTCGTCCTCTTTGCTCTGCTCGCCGGCTTCTGGCTGTTGCTCTCCGGGCACTGGCACAGCGACCTCCTGCTCAGCCTCGGGCTCATCTCCTCGCTGTTCGCCGCCTGGATCGGCGCGCGACTTAATCAGACGAGTCCGCGCGGCCCGGGGCCCGTGCTGTTGCTGCGCTTGCCCGCGTACCTCGTCTGGCTGACGCGGGAGGTGGTGAAGGCGAATATCGACGTGGTCAAACGCATCTGGCTGCCCGGGCGGCACCCGATCAGCCCGGCGATGAGGCGCCTGCCGACCCTGCAGCAGACCGCGATTGGCAAGACCATCTACGCCAATTCGATCACGCTGACACCGGGCACCGTCGCCATTGAGGTCAGCGACACCGACATCCTGGTGCATGCGCTCTCTGGCGAAGCGCTCGCGGATCTGGCAACCGGCGAGATGGACCGCCGGGTTCAGCGGGTGGAATCGGGGCGGCGGTAGATGTACTCGATTGCGGCACTAGGCATCCTCGTGGTCATCGGCCTCGCGTTGGCACGCGCCTTCCTCGGGCCGACGGTCTATGACCGCATCCTCGCGGTGAACATGGTCGGCACCAAGACCGTGCTCTTGATTGCGGTCTACGGCTTCCTGACCGATCGCCCGGAGTTCCTCGACATCGCCATCGTCTACGCGCTGATCAACTTTGTCGGCGTCATCGCGGTCTTGAAGTTCGTCCGGCGCGTGGCCGACGGCACCCGGCCGGAGGAGCTCTGAATGGCACTCTTGCTCGATGCGCTCAGCCTGATCCTGCTGCTCGGCGGGGTCTTCCTTGGGATCTCTGGGGCGATCGGCGTGATACGCTTCCCCGACTTCTTCACCCGGTTGCATGCGGCCGGGGTCACCGACACCCTCAGCGCCGGTTTGATCCTCTCCGCGCTGATGCTGCAGGCTGGTCCGACGCTGATCAGTGTGAAGCTGCTCTTCGTGCTGCTGTTGCTCTGGTATACCAGTCCGGTCGCAAGCCATGCCGTCGCGCTCGCGGCGATGCACAGTGGCCTGCGACCGCGACTCGAGGCGAGGGAGGACGGATCATCGAACACCTAGTCGACATCATCCTGCTCACCTTCCTGGTCGCCACCGCGATCGCGGTGGTGCGCATGCAGAGCCTGTTCGCCGTGGTGATGCTCGCGGGCATCTACAGCCTGATCACCGCCGGTCTGTTCCTGATCATGGACGCGGTCGACGTTGCCTTCACCGAGGCGGCGGTCGGCGCGGGAATCTCCACCGTGCTGCTACTGGGCACCCTGGCGCTGACCGGGTTTCGTCAGGCCAATCGGCACCATTCGCCGATGCTGCCGCTGATGGTGGTCATCATCACCGGCGTGGTGCTGCTCTGGGGCACCCAAGACATGCCGCGCTTCGGCGACCCGAACGCCCCCGTCCATCAGCACGTGGCGCCGCGCTACATCGAGGACTCACCTCAGGAGATCGGCGTGCCGAACATGGTGACCTCGGTGCTCGCCAGCTACCGCGGCTTCGATACCTTGGGCGAGACCGCGGTGGTCTTCACCGCCGGCGTCGGGGTCTTGGCCTTGCTCGGCATCCGTCGCCGCAAGCGCCCAGCTGACAAGGACCACGACCATGACCCATCGGAGGTTGCCGAGCCCACCGCGGTGAAGGACGGGCGCCAACAGCCATGACCCAGGACATCATCCTGAAGGTGATCGCCAAGCTGCTGATCCCCTTCATCCTCTTGTTCGCACTCTATGTCCAGTTCCATGGCGACTATGGTCCTGGCGGTGGTTTCCAGGCGGGTGTGATCTTCGCGACCGGCATCATCCTATACGCCCTGACCAATGGCGCTGACGCCGCGATGCGCCTGATCCCCCCTGCCGTGCTGGTTCCACTCTCGGCCCTCGGCGTCCTCCTCTATGGCGGGGTTGGCGTCGCCTCGCTGGTGTTGGGCGGGGCGTTCCTGGACTACAGCCTGCTCGCGCATGATGCCGTCCACGGCCAGCACCTGGGGATCTTGCTGATCGAGGCCGGGGTCGGCATCACCGTCGCCTCGGTGATGCTGTTGATCTTCTACAGCTTCGCAACGCGAGGCCGCTGAGGCCGGATCCATAAGGGGCATTGGGATGGAGCTGCTCGGACAGTACAACTATTACGTCGTCTTCTTTCTGATGATGACCGGGTTCTACGTGGTGATCGCCCGCGGCAACCTGGTCAAGAAGATCGTTGGCCTGAATATCTTCCAGACCTCGGTGTTCCTGCTCTATATCTCGATGGGCAAGGTCAGTGGCGGTACCGCCCCCATTGTGCTCGCCGAGGGCAGCAGCTACTCCAACCCCCTGCCCCACGTCTTGATCCTCACCGCCATCGTCGTCGGCATCGCAACCACCGCCCTCGGGCTCGCGCTGGTGGTGCGGATCAAAGAGGCCTACGGCAGCGTCGAAGAGGACGAGATCTACGCCAAGGACGAGGACGCGTGATCGAGCCCAATCTGCCCGCACTACTGGTGGTGCTGCCGCTGCTCGGCGCGCCCCTCTGTCTGCTGCTCGGCCGCAGCCGTCTCGCTTGGGTCCTCGCGACCCTGATCAGCTGGGTCGGGCTCGCGATCAGCATCCGCCTGCTCTGGCAGGTCGAGCGTGGCGATACGCTGCACTATGCGTTCGGTGGTTGGGCGGCACCCTGGGGCATCGAGTACCTGGTCGACCCGCTCGCGGCCTTCGTGCTGGTTACGGTCTCCTTGATCGCAGCGCTGGTGGTGCCCTCGACCTGGCAGAGCATCCAACGCGAGATCGACGCCGAGCAGCGGCCGTTCTTCTACCCGCTGCTGATGCTCTGTCTCGCCGGGCTGCTCGGCATCGTCATCACGGGCGACGCCTTCAATCTGTTCGTCTTCCTCGAGATCAGCTCGCTGTCGACCTATGCCCTGATCAGCCTCGGACGCAACCGCCGCGCGCTCATCGCCTCCTATCAGTACCTGATCATGGGGACCATTGGGGCGACCTTCTTCATCATCGGCGTCGGCCTGCTCTACATGCTGACCGGCACCCTGAACATGGCCGATCTCGCCGAGCGCATCGGCTCGGTGACAGAGACCAATACCCTGCGCACCGCGTTCGCCTTCATCACCGTGGGCTTGGCGCTGAAGCTGGCGATGTTCCCGCTCCACCTCTGGCTGCCCAATGCCTACGCCTACGCGCCCTCGGTGGTCTCGGCCTTTCTCGCCGCGACCGCGACCAAGGTGGCGCTCTATGCGATGATTCGATTCCTGTTCTCGGTCTTTGGTGCCGAGTTCACCGTCGCCAAGATGCACGCCGACTGGCTGTTGCTGCCATTGGCGGCCGCCGGGGTCCTGATCGGCTCGATCGTGGCGGTCTTCCAGCGCGACATGAAGCGGATGCTGGCCTACTCCTCGGTGGCGCAGATCGGCTACATGCTGCTCGGGATCGGGATGCTGAGTGTCACGGGACTCACGGCAAGCCTGCTGCATCTGTTCAACCACGCGCTAATCAAGGGCGCGCTGTTCCTGACGCTCGGCGCCCTGTTCTATCGGGTCGCGAGTAGCAACATCGACCAGCTCGCCGGCGTCGCGCGAGAGATGCCCTGGACCATGGCCGCCTTCGTGCTGGGTGGGCTGAGCCTGATCGGCGTGCCGATGACGGTCGGCTTCATCTCCAAGTGGTATCTGATCCTGGCCGCGATCGATAAGGGCTGGTGGCTGCTCGTGATCCTGGTGCTGGTCAGCTCGCTGATCGCCGTGATCTACGTCTGGCGGCTGGTCGAGGTGGCCTATTTCCGGCCGCGTCCAGACGGAGCGGCCGCGCTCGACGAGGCGCCGGCGGCACTGCTCGTGCCGATCTGGCTACTGGTCGCGGCGAACCTCTACTTTGGCATCGATGCCGGGCTGACGGCTGGGCTGGCCGGTCAGATCGCCTCGAGCCTGATCGGTGCAGGATGATGGAGGTCGAGACCCTGACCATCGCACTCGCCCTCGCGCTACCGCTGTTCGCGGCGCTTGGCATCTGGCTGAGCGGGCAGTCGCCGAACCGACGCGAGTCGGTGACCCTCCTGGCGGCGGTCGCGCTGTTCCTGACCGTGCTCAGCCTGTTGCCACAGGTCTTGGCCGGCGCACGCCCCAGCTGGACCTTTGGCGAGCTAGTGCCAGGGATCGCGATCGCCTTCCGCGTCGAGCCGTTGGGGATGCTGTTCGCGCTGGTGGCCTCACTGCTCTGGCCGATCAACTCGCTGTACTCGATCGGCTACATGCGCGCCAACGCCGAGCCGCATCAGACGCGCTTCTATGCCTTCTTCGCGCTCGCGCTGTTCGCCACCCTGGGGATCGCGTTCGCGGCCAATCTCGTCACCCTCTTCATCTTCTACGAATTCCTCACCCTCTCGACCTACCCGCTGGTCACCCATAAGGGGAATGAGGCGGCACGCTCGGCCGGGCGCGTCTATCTGGGCATCCTGATCGCGACCTCGATCGGATTGCTACTGCCCGCGATCGTCTGGACCTGGTCGCTCACCGGCACCACCGATTTCGTCGACGGCGGCATCCTCGGCGGCCATCTCGATGGGGCGCTGCTCGGCCTGATGCTGTTCTTGTTCATGTTCGGGATCGGCAAGGCGGCGCTGATGCCCATCCATCGCTGGCTACCCGCGGCCATGGTCGCACCGACGCCGGTCAGCGCCCTCTTGCATGCGGTCGCGGTGGTCAAGGCCGGCGTCTTCACCGTCGTCAAGGTCATCGTCTACACCTTCGGCATCGAGACGCTGCAGGGTGTGCCGGCGGCAGAATGGCTGCTCTATCTTGCCGGCTTCACGATCATCGTCGCCTCGATCATCGCGCTGCGCCAAGACAATCTGAAGCGCCGCCTGGCCTATTCGACGGTGAGTCAACTCTCCTATGTGATCCTTGGTGCAGCCATCCTGGCGCCGCTGTCGCTGGTCGGCGCCGCGCTGCACATCGCCGCCCACGCCTTTGGCAAGATCACCCTGTTCTTCGCCGCCGGCTCGATCTACACGGCGGCGCATAAGACCGAGATCTCGCAGTTGCGCGGGATCGGCTGGCGGATGCCTTGGACCATGGGGGCCTTCGCGATCGGCTGCTTGTCGATGATTGGCGTACCGCCGGCCGCCGGCTTCATCTCCAAGTGGTACATGCTGCTCGGTGCCTTCGAGATGCAGCAGCTGCTCGCGGTGGCAGTGATCGTCCTCTCGACCCTGCTGAATGCGGCCTACTTCGTGCCGATCGTCTTCACGGCGTTCTCGAAACCGGACCCGGACGAGGCTGCGACGCACGGCGAGGCGCCGCTGCCGATCCTGATCGCGCTCAGCGCCACCGCCGCCCTCACCCTGGTGCTGTTCCTCTTCCCGCAGATACCCTTGCAGCTTGCCGAACAGATGGTCGGGTCGACACCATGACTGAGAAGACGCATTGGCTCTATCGCCCTGAGAATCGCCCCAAGCTCTGGGCTGCGCTATTCCTGATCCTGGCACTGTCGCTACTGCCGAGCCTGTTCATGCATCACCATGGGCATTTTTCGAGCCAGCGCTTCGACCTTGATACCCAGTTCGGCTTCTATGCCTGGTTCGGCTTCGTGACCTGCGCGGCGATGGTCGCCGCGGCCAAGGTCTTGGGCATCTTCCTCAAGCGCGACGACCGCTATTACGATGATTGAGCTCGCGCTCCCCCCGGGCCTGGTGATGGTGCTCGGCGCGCTCTTGATCCCGACCACCGAAGGCCGGGCACGGCGGCGGCTGATCTTGGTCCTGCCGCTGCTCACGCTGATGCTGGTCTGGCTGGTGCCTGACGGCCTGGACCTGCGCCTGCCCTTTCTCGGGCTTGCGCTCGACCCGATCCATCCAACCGCGGCGGGACGGCTGTTCGCCACGGTGTTCGCGATCATGGCCTTCGTCGGCGGACTCTACGCGCTGAATCAGGCAAAGACGCTGGAGCTGGTGGCTGCCTACGTCTACGCGGGCTCGGCCATCGGCGTCACCTTCGCCGGCGACCTGATCACCTTGTTCGTGTACTGGGAGCTGATGGCGATCGGCTCGACCGCGATCATCTTCGCCGCCGGCACCGAGTCCGCGACCCGCGCCGCCTTCCGCTATCTACTGGTCCATCTGCTCGGCGGCGTGATCCTGATGGCCGGCATCGCCGCGCTCATGCTCGAGACTGGTGACCTATCGGTTCGGGTGCTGGAGCCGACCTCCCTCGCGACCATCCTGATCCTGATTGGGCTCCTGGTGAACGCGGGCGCCCCACCGCTCTCGGCCTGGATCGCCGATGCCTATCCGGAGGCCTCGCCGAGCGGGACGGTCTTCCTGTCGGCCTTTACCACCAAGACCGCGGTGTTCGCGTTGCTGGTGATCTTCCCGGGCACCGAGGTGCTGATCTGGATCGGTCTCTACATGGTCTTCTATGGGATCATCTAC
>CAZTYV010000027.1:0-24915 GCA_964617675.1 uncultured Halochromatium sp.
ACGGTGATGACGCCTTCCTTGCCGACCTTCTCCATCGCCTCAGCGATGATCTCGCCGATCGACTCGTCGGAGTTGGCGGAGATGGTGCCGACCTGGGCGATCTCCTTGTTGTTCGAGCAGGGCTTGGACAGGGTCTTCAGCTCGCTGACGGCCGCCTCGACCGCCTTATCGATACCGCGCTTCAGGTCCATCGGGTTCATGCCGGCGGCCACCGCCTTCATGCCCTCGCGCACCATCGCCTGAGCCAGCACGGTGGCGGTGGTGGTGCCATCGCCAGCGATATCGCTGGTCTGGGAGGCAACTTGTCGGAGAGCTCGATCTCCTTGGCGACACTGACTCCGTCCTTGGTCACGGTCGGGGCACCGAAGGACTTCTCCAGCACCACATTGCGGCCCTTAGGACCCAGGGTCACCTTCACGGCGTTGGCCAGGATGTTCACACCCTCGACCATGCGGTTACGGGCATCTAGGCCGAACTTGACTTCTTTTGCGCTCATCGCGTTGATTCCTCAAACAAATCTGTTGGTTAGATCGGAACGATAGGGGTGCGGCAGCGGCTTGGCTCAGCCTTCGATGACGCCCATGACGTCTTCTTCGCGCATCACCAGGAAGTCCTCGCCATCGAGCTTGACCTCGGTGCCGGAATACTTGCCAAACAGCACCTTGTCGCCGACCTTCACGTCCAGACCACGGGTGTCGCCGTTGTCCATAATCTTGCCGTTGCCAACAGCGATGACCTCGCCCTGGATCGGCTTCTCAGCGGCCGAGTCTGGGATCACGATCCCGCCAGCAGAGGTGCGCTCCTCTTCCATGCGGCGGACCACGATGCGGTCATGCAAGGGACGAATCTTCATTTGCGGTAGCCCTCAGGGTCTGTTGCTGTGATAGTGCGGTTAAGGACCGGGACGGGCATCAGCGCCCGACGCCGGCGTCGATCTGTTGGGAGCCTCACACCCCACCATTGCGGTCGGGTGTTAGCACTCGTCTCGAGCGAGTGCTAATAATAGAGCGCGTCCGCCGGCTGTCAAGGGGTGAGTGAGGTTTCGCCCCAGCGTCAGTCTTCGGCGTCAGTCTTCGCGGCGCCAGTCGCCTTCGATCGTGCGTCGCTCGGAAACCTCCCGGCGCACCACAACCTCGCCCTGAGCAGGCATCAGATGGACGTAGCGACGGATGAGCGCGCGCCGCAGGCCCGGCACTAAGAGCGCGAAGCCGATCGCGTCGGTGATGAACCCGGGCAACATCAGTGCGAAACCGCAAAGCAGCAGGATCGCGCCGTCGAGCAGTTCGAGCGCCGGGGTCTCGCCGCGATCCGTCATCTCGCGCACCCGCATCAGAACCGTCAGCCCCTGCATCCGCACCAGATAACCACCGATGACCGCGGTTAGGATCGACAGCACGATCGTTGGCAGCGCGCCGATGACCGAGCCCACCTGGATCAAGAAGTAGAGCTCGATGAGCGGTGCAATGACGAAGAGGAGAAGGAAAATCCACATAGATCGGCTCTCATTTGTTTGGGCGCAGCCTGCTTGGACGCCTGCGCGCTTTCCCGGGACATTTGTGCGGATTTTGGCGCTTCAAACAGGCCCTGTCATCCAGCCGGGTTTCCGTTAGGCTATGCGGCCCGATATGTAACAGCGCCTGGTCCATCGCTTCGGCGCCATCGCTTCGGCGCCAACGAGCAAGCGCAGCGAACGAGTCGACAATGACGGGAACTCAAAGCCACCCCATCGGGGTCTATGTCAGCTATTGCACATGCCCCGACGCTGAGGTCGCGGCTGAGCTGGCACGCGCCTTGGTCGACGAACGCCTCGCTGCCTGCGTGAACATCATCGCGGGCGTGCAGTCGGTCTACCGCTGGGGCGATCAGCTGGAAACGGATGCCGAGGTGCTCCTGGTCATCAAGACCAGTGCGCATCGCCTGGACGCACTGATCAAACGCATCGAGGCCCTCCATCCGTATGAGGTCCCGGAGGTGATCGCCTGTCCGGTCGCCGCTGGCAACAAGAACTATCTAGAGTGGGTCCGCCAATGCACTGCGAACATTTCATGAGCCCGGCAGCACGTAGCCCGAACAAACCGCCCATCGGACGCCGAGCGCCAGCGCGGCTTGTCCTTTGGCTGCTGCTGATCGGGGTCGTGCTTGGGCTCCCCGGCCTGAGCGCCGCCGAAGACGAGTTCCTGCAGCCCGATGAGGCGTTTCGCATCGCCGGCGAGGCGCAGGGGGCAGAGCAGATCCAGGTCCGCTGGGAGATCGCGCCGGGCTACTACCTTTATGGCTCGAAGTTCCGCTTCGAGAGCAAGACCCCGGGACTGGAGCTCGGGAGCGCCGAGCTGCCGACGGCCGAGACCAAGAATGACCCGTTCTTCGGCGAGGTCTCGATCTATCGCGACCAGGTCGTGGCGACGCTACCGCTCGAGCGCGACGCTGATCTTGGCGAGGTGGTGCGTATCGAAGCCCAGTCTCAGGGTTGCGCCGACGCCGGATTCTGTTATCCACCGCAGCGTCAGAGCCTGTTGGTCGAGCTGCCTCGCCTGGCCGCCGTTGAGCCGCAGCCGCCAGCGCCTGCAGAGGTTACGGCAACGGCACCGGCAGAGGCAGGCGCCCGGCGCAGTGCCCCAGCGAGCCGAGCCTCGAGCCTGTCGACCCAATCACTCGGCCTCGGTTTCGACGATGACATCCTGCCGGCGGAGGAGGCTTTCCAGCTCGATGTGCGCGTCGAAGACCCGCAGACCCTCTCGCTGAGCTGGCAGATCGCCCCCGAGACCTATCTCTACGAAGAGAAGATCGAGCTTCGGCTCGAAGATGCCGAGGGCGTGCAGATCGGCCGCTATGAATTACCGCAGGCCGAGGTCAAGTCAGACACCGTGCGTCCCGACGGCACCATCGGCGACGTGGCGATCTACCACGGCCAGGTCGACCTGGAGGTGCCGCTCTTGCGCGGCAGCGAAGCCGCGACCGCAATCACGCTTGTCGCCTCCTACCAGGGCTGTGCCGAGCGTGGCATCTGCTATCCGCCGGTCACCGATCGCATCCAGCTCGAGCTACCGCCGGCCGTGACCACGGTCGCGCTCACCGAGGGCGGAGCGAACGATGGCGCGCAAGGCCCAACCTCCTCTGAGTCGGCGCCGCCCGAGCGCGTCTCCGAACAGGATCAGATCGCCGCGCGTCTGGCCGACACCGGTATCTTCGGTGCGCTGGCGATCTTCTTCGTGCTCGGTCTGCTGCTGGCGTTCACGCCCTGTGTCTTCCCGATGATCCCGATCCTCTCGGGCATCATCGCTGGCCAAGGCGATCAGCTCACGACGCGCAAGGCCTTCTTCCTCTCGCTCGCCTATGTGCTGGCGATGGCGCTGACCTATGCCGTTGTCGGCGTCATCGCCGGGCTGTTCGGCGCCAACCTGCAGGCCACCTTCCAGAATGCCTGGGTGCTCGCCGCCTTCGCGGCCATCTTCGTCGCCTTGTCGCTGTCGATGTTCGGGTTCTACGACCTGCAGCTGCCAAGCAGCTTCCAGACCAAGCTCACGCAGCTCAGCAATAAGCAGCAGGGCGGCACCCTAACCGGCGCGGCGATCATGGGCGCGCTCTCGGCGCTGATCGTGGGCCCCTGCGTGGCGCCACCACTGATGGGCGCGCTGATCTTCATCGGCAAGACCGGCGACGCCGTGCTCGGCTTCTTCGCGCTGCTCGGCCTCGGCCTCGGAATGGGCGCGCCGCTGCTGGCCATCGGCACCTCCGCCGGCAAGCTGCTGCCGCGCGCCGGCGCCTGGATGGACTCGGTCAAGGCCGTCTTCGGTGTCCTGCTGCTCGCCGTGGCGGTGCTCCTGATTGAGCGCGTCATCCCCGCCGCCTTCGCAATGGCGCTTTGGGGCTTGCTGCTGATCGCCGCCGGTGTCTACCTCGGCGCCCTCACCCAGCACGGGCCCGAGGCCAGCGGCTGGTCCAAGCTCTGGAAGTCGCTTGGCGTCGCGCTCTTGGTCTACGGGGTGCTGATGCTGGTGGGTGTCGCCGCCGGCGGCAAGGACACCATTCAGCCGCTGCGCGGTCTGGCGCCGGCTGCAGGGGGCAGCGGCGCCGTCGCCGCGCATCCGGAGTTCAAGCGCGTTAAGACCGTCGCCGACCTCGATCAGGCGGTCGCCGCTGCTGCGGCCGAGGGCAAGCCGGTGATGCTGGACTTCTACGCCGACTGGTGCGTGTCCTGTAAGGAGATGGAGCGCTACACCTTCCCCGACCCCGCGGTGCAGCAGGCGATGCAGCGCTACGTGCTGCTGCAAGCTGATGTGACCGCGAATGATGCCGAGGATAAGGCACTGATGCAGGAGCGGTTTGGTATCCCAGGCCCCCCGGCCATGATGTTCTTTGATGCCAACGGTGAGGAGCAGCGCGGTTGGCGGCTGGTCGGCTTCGTGCCCGCTGAGGAATTCGCCGCCCACTTGAACGAGTTCGATCGGTGAATGCGGCCAAGGTCTTGGCCGTGACGGTGCTAGCCGGGTCGGTCAGCATTGGGCTTGCGCTATTCGGCGAGCGTTGGCTGGACCCAGGCGAGCACGCCCCCGAGCGGCGCACACTCGGGACGCCCTCCGGGGTTGTCGACACACTACCCGATCTGCGGCTGCCAACGCTCGACGGGCGTGAGGTCAGCAGCAACAGCTGGGCCGGCAAGGTCGTCGTGCTGAATTTCTGGGCAACCTGGTGCCCACCCTGCTTGCGCGAGATGCCCCTGCTCGAGCAATGGCAGCAGACCTACGGCAACCAGGGTCTGCAGGTCGTTGGGATCGCGATCGACCGCAGCGAGGCCGTCTCTGCCTTCCTCGACCAGCAGCCCGTCACCTACCCGATCCTGCTGGGCGAGCTCGAGACGGTCGCGCTCTCGATGGGGCTCGGCAATCGTACCGGGGGACTGCCTTTCACCGTGGTCTTTAGCCCCGGCGGCCGGCGCGTCTTCGCCCAGACCGGCGAGCTGGACAACGCCATTCTCGAGGCGGAGGTCCGACCGCTGCTGCGGGATCGCTAAACGCCGCGAAATCCCGCATACAGGCGTGCATCGGCACAGAAACCGCTGTTTACGCTCGGTCTGCACCACGGGTCCCTTTCCAATCGGCGCCTGATGCCTTACCCTATGGCGTCATCGTCGAATTCGCGCCAATAGCGAGCCATTTCCTGCTGTTCGCGCCCGATCACGGCGCGTTCGACCTGTACTTCCAGCTCCGTGGAGCCGAGTTGCCTCTCACGCATGGCCACGATCCTCTGCCTCAACGGCCCCAACCTGAACCTGCTCGGCACGCGCGAGCCCGAGCGTTACGGCCACGCGACCCTGCAGAGCATCGCCGACGGGCTCGCCGAGACGAGTCGGGCCATGGGCCATCGGCTCGAGCTATTTCAGAGTAACGCTGAGCATGAGCTGATCGATCGCATCCATCGGGCTGGCGCCGAGGGCATCGCCTTCATCCTGTTCAATCCAGCCGCGTACACACATAGCAGCATCGCGCTGCGCGACGCGTTGCTGGCCGTGCGGATACCGTTCATCGAGGTCCACCTGTCCAACGTCCATGCCCGCGAGCCATTTCGCGCGCACTCGTACTTCTCGGACATTGCAGAGGGGGTGATCACCGGGCTCGGCGCACTGGGCTACGGCCTGGCACTCACGGCCGCTCTCGAACGACTCGACCGCTCGCGCTGAGCCTGCTCGGCTGAGCCTCACCCAAGCATCCACCCAGGGCGAAGAATCCACTGTCATGGACATCCGCAAGGTCAAAAAGCTGATCGAGCTCCTCGATGAATCGAACGTCGCGGAGATCGAGATCCACGAGGGTGAAGAGTCGGTTCGCATCAGTCGCCATGGCAGCGGCGCCGCCTTCATGATGCCCTCGGCGGCGCCGCCACCGCCGCCAATGACTGCCAACCCGACACCGGCCGCGCCGGCGGCACCCGAGCCCGATGACGCCTGCATTGCCCGCTCACCGATGGTCGGTACCTTCTATCGCTCGCCTTCACCGGGCGCCAAGGCCTTCGTCGAAGAGGGTCAAGAGGTCAAGGTCGGCGACATCCTCTGCATCATCGAGGCGATGAAGATCCTCAACCAGATCGAATCCGAGCGCGCCGGTGTGGTCCGGAAGATCATGGTCGAGAACGGCCAGCCGGTCGAGTACAACCAACCGCTGTTCGTGATCGAATGATCGAGAAGATCCTCATCGCCAATCGCGGCGAGATCGCGCTCCGTATCCAGCGCGCCTGCCGCGAGCTGGGCATCAAGACCGTCGCCGTGCACTCGGAAGCCGACCGCGAGCTCAAGCACGTGCTGCTGGCCGATGAATCGGTCTGCATCGGGCCGGCGCTCTCGCGCGACAGCTATCTGCACATCCCGGCGATCATCAGCGCCGCCGAGGTGACGGACACCGTCGCCATCCATCCCGGCTATGGGTTTCTCTCGGAGAATGCCGACTTTGCCGAGCGCGTGGAGCGCTCGGGCTTCATCTTCATCGGCCCCAAGCCGGAGACGATCCGACTGATGGGCGATAAGGTCTCGGCGATCCGCGCGATGAAGCAGGCCGGCGTCCCCTGCGTGCCAGGCTCCGACGGGCCTCTCGATGACGACGCGAAGCATACGCTCGAGCTGGCCCGGCAGATCGGCTATCCGGTGATCATCAAGGCCGCCGGCGGTGGCGGCGGGCGCGGCATGCGCGTGGTGCACTCCGACGCCACCCTGTTGAATGCGATCTCGCTGACCAAGGCCGAGGCCGGTGCCGCCTTCGGCAACGATGTCGTCTACATGGAAAAATACCTCGAGAACCCGCGTCACGTGGAGTTCCAGGTCCTGGCCGATAGCTATGGCAACGCCATCCACCTGTGCGAGCGCGACTGCTCGATGCAACGCCGCCATCAGAAGGTCATCGAGGAGGCGCCAGCGCCAGGCATCACGCCGGAGCAGCGCGAGCGCATCGGCCGGCGCTGCGCCGAGGCCTGCAGCACCCTTGGCTATCGCGGCCTCGGCACCTTCGAGTTCCTGTACCAGGACGGCGAGTTCTACTTCATCGAGATGAACACGCGGGTCCAGGTCGAGCATCCGGTGACCGAGATGATCACCGGCGTCGACCTGATCAAGGAGCAGATCCTGGTCGCCAGCGGCGAGCGGCTGCGCTACACGCAAGCCGACATCGTGCCGCGCGGGCATGCAATCGAATGTCGGCTCAACGCCGAGCACCCGGAGACCTTCATGCCGAGCCCCGGCCGGATCGAAGAGTTCCACGCCCCGGGCGGCCCCGGGGTTCGGATCGATACGCACATCTATGCCGGCTACGTGGTGCCGCCCTACTACGATTCGATGATCGGCAAACTGATCGCTCATGGCGAAGATCGCGCATCGGCC
Organism: uncultured Halochromatium sp.; assembly: GCA_964617675.1. Taxonomy (GTDB): domain Bacteria; phylum Pseudomonadota; class Gammaproteobacteria; order Chromatiales; family Chromatiaceae; genus Lamprobacter. The sequence goes on from CAZTYV010000027.1 coordinate 7,364, forward strand.
TTGGCGCGGATGACCAACGCGCTGCGCGAGAGCATCATCGAGGGGATCGAGACCAACATCCCACTACACCGCCAGCTGCTCAAGGACGCAGCCTTCCAGCAGGGCGGGGTCAATATCCACTACCTCGAGAAGAAGCTTGGCCTCTGAGCGCTCGCCCGAGGACCCAGCGCGCTGCAGCCCATGGGCTGGATAGAGCTCGAGCTCGTGGTCGAGCGCACGGACGCGCCACTCCTGGAGGCCGCGCTCGAGAACGCCGGCGCCCTCGCCGTGACGCTCGAGGAGTGCACGAGCCAACAAGGCCCGGCAAGCGGCTCGGTCGGCGCGGTGCTCGAGCCCGCGCCCGGCGCTACCCCGCTCTGGGAGCAGCTTCGGATCAAGGCCTTGTTCGACGACAGCCCCGAGGGGCAGGCGCAAGCCACCGCGGCGGCCGGCGCGCTCGCCCGTTATGGCCTGCAAGCGCCTAGCCTGCATCCGCTCGAAGAGCGGGTCTGGGAGCGCGTCTGGCTCGAGGGCTTGGCGCCCCAGCGCTTCGGGCGGCGGCTCTGGGTCTGTCCACGCGGCCAGCAGGTCGCCGAGCCAGGCGCTGTGGTCGTCGATCTCGATCCCGGACTCGCCTTCGGCACCGGGCATCATCCGACAACGGCGCTTTGTCTCGAATGGCTCGACGGCACGCCACTGGCGGGCCGGACGCTGATCGATTTTGGTTGCGGCTCCGGCATCCTGGCGATCGCCGCGCTGAAGCTCGGGGCGGCGCGCGCCATTGCCATCGACCACGACCCACAGGCACTCGAGGCGACGCTCGAGAATGCCGCCGCCAATGGTGTTGCCGAGCATCTCGAGGTGCGCGCCGCCGAGCCCTTGCCGACACAGACGGCCGATATCGTCATCGCCAATATCCTCGCGGCGCCGCTGGTCGAGCTCGCCCCGGCGTTGATCGCGCTGACCAAACCCGGCGGACTCGTCGCGCTCTCGGGTGTGCTGGCAGACCAAGCCGACGCGGTGGCCAGCGCCTATGACGCCGAGCTGAGCCTTGAGCCACATCGCCAGCGCGACGATTGGATGCTGATCAGCGGTCGCCGACCAGCACCGCAAGACGTCTAGGCGAGCACCCGCATCGAGGCGGTCATCGGCGCCGTGCCGATCAGCTGCGCAGGCGGCGCTGGCGCAGGCACAATGGCCGCAGGCGCGTCGATGAGCCACGCTCGAGCCCTGCGCCCATCGCATCGTCCGATCGCCAGCCTCGCTGCTCATCCATGTCCACACCCATGCCCTCAGCCGTCAACGCTGCCCGCCTCCTGACGCCGCTTCAGATCGGCTCGGTCACGATCCCCAATCGCCTGATCCTGGCGCCGATGGCCGGTGTCACCGATCAGCCGTTCCGTCTCCTCTGTCGCCAACTCGGTGCCGGGCTCGCGGTCTCGGAGATGATCTCCGCGAATCCCGCCTTGCAACAGACGCGCAAGAGCCGTGAGCGCGGCGACCACCGTGGGGAGCCGGGTCCCGTCGCGGTGCAGATCGCCGGCGCCAACCCGGCGCAGATGGCCGAGGCGGCTCGACGCAGCGTCGATCGCGGCGCCGAGCTCATCGACATCAATCTCGGCTGCCCGGCGAAGAAGGTCTGCAAACGGGCGGCGGGCTCGGCGCTGCTGCGCGATGAGCCCCTGGTCGCTCGCATCCTGGAGGCGGTGGTCGACGCGGTCGAGGTCCCAGTTACCCTGAAGACGCGCACCGGCTGGTCGCCGCAGACGCGCAATCTGGCGCGCATCGCCGAGATCGCGCTCGAGAGTGGCATCAGCCTGCTGACGGTGCACGGGCGCACAAGGGCCTGCGGCTATGAGGGCAAGGCCGAGCTCGAGAGCCTGGCGAGCATCCGCGACCGTTGGCCACTGCCGCTCGTCGCGAACGGTGACATCATCGGCACCGATGAGGCATTGCACGTGCTGAACGAGACCGGCGCCGATGCTATTATGATCGGACGCGCCGCGCTGGGCCGACCCTGGATCTTCAGTGCGATGGCAACCCAGCTGCGGCAACTCTCGATACCCCAAGGCTCGCCTGGGCACCCGCCTCAGGCGTTAACGGCTGAGGTGCCGACGACGCCCACCGCGAGCTGGATTGCCGCCCTCTTGAGGCAGCACCTGGATCAGCTCTACCGGTTCTACGGTGAGGCGCGCGGGGTATTGATCGCTCGGAAACACATCCGCTGGTATCTGCGCGATCTCGACCAATCGCTGCATGGCGCCGAGGTCGAGCGTGCCAGAGACGCGTTGATGGCGGCGGTGGCGGCCGAGCAGCAGCAGGCGCTACTGCGCGCGTTCTTCGAGCGCGCAGCCGAGACGACAATCGACCCCGCGCTCGCGGCGTCAACAACAAAAGACGGCGAGGAGTCCCAGAATGAACGATGTGAAAGGGCTGGCGGTGCCTGAGTCCCACCGTTCTGAGCCCCTGCGGGCCTGTGTGCTCGCGGCCTTACGCGGCTACCTCGGCAGCATGGGGGATCATAAGATCAGCGGCCTCTATCACATGGTCTTGAACGAGGTCGAGCGCCCGATGCTCGAGGCGGTGTTGGAGCACACCAACGGCAACCAGACGGCCGCTGCCGAGATCCTGGGGATCAGTCGCGGTACGCTGCGCAAGAAGCTCAAGACCGAGCCCTGACAGGCATTAAGAGAGCACCATGAGCAAACCAATCAAGCGGGCGCTGATCAGCGTCTCCGATAAGACCGGCCTTGCCGACTTCGCCGCCGCCCTGACCCAGCGCGGCGTCGAGATCCTCTCAACCGGAGGCACCGCTCGCCTGCTCGTTGAGCAAGATATCCCGGTCACCGAGGTCTCCGAGTACACCGGCTTCCCGGAGATGATGGGCGGGCGCGTCAAGACCCTGCATCCGCGCATCCATGGCGGCATCCTCGGGCGTCGTGGTGTGGATGACAAGGTGATGCGCGAGAACGAGATCCGGCCGATCGACCTCGTTGTCGTCAATCTCTATCCGTTCGAGGAGACAGTGGCCCAGCCCAACTGCGATCTGAGCACGGCGATCGAAAACATCGATATCGGCGGCCCCACCCTGCTGCGCGCCGCCGCGAAAAACTATGCCGATGTGACCGTGGTCTGCGACCCGATGGATTATGAGCGGGTACTGACGGCCATGGCGGCCCACGGCGGTGCTGTCGATGAGCACACCCGTTTCGACCTCGCCGTGCGCGCCTTCGAGCACACGGCGGGCTACGACGGCGCCATCGCCAATCACCTCGGCGCCATCATCGAGCATCCCGAGGGCAAGGCCGAGGGGCTGCCGCGGACCTTCAACCTGCAGTTCCGCAAGCAGCAACCGATGCGCTACGGTGAGAATCCCCATCAGAGCGCGGCCTTCTACGTCGGCCGCGGCGGCTGCGAGGCCAGTGTCGCCACCGCCGAGCAGCTGCAGGGCAAGGCCCTGAGCTACAACAACATCGCCGATACCGATGCCGCGCTCGAGTGCGTCAAGCAGTTCGCTGAGGGGCCCGCCTGCGTGATCGTTAAGCACGCCAACCCCTGTGGCGTCGCGCTCGGTGCGAGCCTGCTCGAGGCCTACGAGCGCGCCTTCAGCACCGATCCGGAATCCGCCTTCGGCGGCATCATCGCGTTCAATCGCCGCCTCGACGGCGAGACCGCCGCCGCGATCGTCGAGCGACAGTTCGTCGAGGTCATCGTCGCACCGGAGATCGACGCCGCGGCGCTCAGCACCATCGCGACAAAGAAGAACGTCCGGCTGCTGCGCTGCGGGCCCTGGCCGGTGGCGCGCCAAGGCTATCGCGATCTCAAGCGCGTGCGCGGTGGGCTGCTGGTGCAGGACGCCGATCTCGAGCTCTATGACGATCTCAAGACCGTGACCCAGCGCGAGCCGACCTCGGCCGAGCACAGCGATCTGCTGTTCGCTTGGCAAGTCGCCAAGTTCGTCAAGTCCAACGCCATCGTCTACGCCCGTGACGGCATGACCATCGGTGTCGGCGCCGGTCAGATGAGCCGTGTGAACTCGGCGCGCATCGCCGGGATCAAGGCCGAGCAAGCCGGGCTCGAAGTGGCCGGCGCGGTGCTCGCCTCAGACGCCTTCTTCCCATTTCGCGACGGCCTTGATCAGGCGGCGGCGGCCGGTATTCGTGCCGTGATCCAGCCTGGCGGCTCGATGCGCGACGAGGAGGTCATCGCCGCCGCCAATGAGCATGGGATCGCGATGCTATTCACCGGCATGCGCCACTTCCGGCATTGATGGCGCGACCCGAAGCCCGAGCGAGCTAAGACCTCTCTATGTCGGTGCACCCGAGTGCGATCATCGAAGACGGCGCCGAGGTCGACCCCAGCGCCGAGATCGGCCCATGGTCATGGATCGAGGCCGGCGCAAGGATCGGCGCTGGCTGCCGCATCGAGAGCCATGTCCGCATCCATTCCGGCACGCGGCTCGGGCGCGGCAACCGCGTTGGCCATGGTGCCGCCCTCGGTGGTGATCCGCAGGATCTGGGCTTCCGTTCCGAGCGCGCCCGGCCGCTCACCATCGGCGACGACAACTGTTTTCGCGAGTACGTTACCATCAGCCGGGGCATCAAGAGCGAGCAAGGCACCTGCATCGGCAGCCGGAATTACTTCATGGCCTACAGCCACGCCGGGCATGACTGCATCGTCGGCGACGACAATATCTTCGCCAACACCGCAACGCTTGCGGGACACGTTGAGCTTGCCCACCACTGCTTCGTCTCTGGGCAGGTCGCCGTGCATCAGTTCGCCCGCGTCGGCGCCTACACCATGATCGGCGGGCTCACCGGCGTCTCCAAAGACATCCCGCCTTATGTGATCGCCAATGGCCAGCGCGCCTGCCTCATCGGTCTGAATCTGGTCGGCCTCCGGCGCCAGGGCTTCAGCGCCGAGCAGCGCGCGCGCATCAAGACCGTCTATCGGGTCATCTTTCGCTCCGGGCATCGTCTTGAGGACGGCCTCGCCCTGGCGAAACAGGATCATCCGAGCCCAGAGACCGATGAGATCATCAACTTCATCCAAGCCTCGCGGCGCGGCGTCACCGGTTTCAGCTGATGCCTCATCCTCCTCCGTCGACCCGTGCTGGCCCAGCCAAAGAATCAGAGACTATGGCAAACGATCCAAACGACGAGCGCTACCGCATTGATGTGCAAGCGCTGACCCGCTTTCTTCCGGAACAGTCCGACCCCGAGGGTGGTCGGTTCACCTTCGCCTACACCATCACCATCCGCAACACCGGTGGGGTCGCGGCAAAGCTGCTGAATCGACACTGGATCGTCACCGATGCGAACGGCAAGACCCAGGAGGTCCGCGGTGCCGGCGTGGTCGGCGAGCAGCCCCACCTCCAGCCCGGGGAGCGCTTCGAGTACACCAGCGGCACCCAGCTCACGACGCCACTCGGCACTATGCATGGCAGCTACGAGATGCTCGCCGACGACGGTACCCGCTTCAATGCCTCGATCCGTCCCTTCTCGCTCGGGGATCGCAGCGGACTCCATTAACCACGGGCCTGAGCCGGGGGCGAGATCATGGCCACCTACGCGATCGGCGACCTCCAGGGCTGCTACGACGAACTACGGCGAGTGCTCGATAAGGCCGGATTCGATTCGACCAAGGACAAGCTCTGGTGCGTCGGCGATCTGGTCAATCGGGGCCCAGAGTCGCTCTCCGTGCTGCGTTGGATCAAGGCCCTTGGCGAGCGTGCCATCGTGGTGCTCGGCAATCATGATCTCCACCTGCTCGCGGTCGCCCTTGCCGGCGCCCGTGCGAGCAAGAAGGACACCCTGGAGGCGGTGCTCAGCGCCCCGGATCGCGACGAGCTCATCGACTGGCTGCGGCATCGACCCCTGCTCCACCATAGTGAGAAGAAGGGCTTTACCCTGATCCACGCCGGACTCCCGCCGCAGTGGGACCTGGCCCAGGCCCAGGCCTGCGCGCGCGAGCTCGAGCAGGTACTGCAAGGCCCCGAGCATCTGGCCTTTCTCGAGCAGATGTACGGGAACGAGCCGGCTCGATGGAGTGACGAGCTGCGCGGGATGGAGCGACTGCGTTTCATCACCAACTGTTTCACGCGCCTGCGCTGGTGTACCGCTGACGGCGAGCTGCTGCTGAACGAGAAAGGGGGCCTTCAAGAGCCGGTGCCCGGTGCCCTGCCTTGGTTTCGTCTTCCGGATCGACGCACGCGCGAGGAGCGCATCCTGTTCGGACATTGGTCGACCATTGGCTTCCTCGCCGAGAATAATTGTTGGGCGCTCGACAGCGGCTGTCTCTGGGGCGGTCGGCTCAGCCTGCTGCGCGTGCGGCGCAAGAAGCCATTGCAGTTGATCGAGCTCAGCTGCGGTGGCTACCAGGTACCGGGATGAGGTGCGGCCTCAAGGCAATCATCGCCGAGGCCTCGTCAGGCGCGCTCGAGGGTGACGAAATCGAGGTCGTAGGGATTGGCCGCATCGCTGGGGCGATGACGGCGCTCGGTCTCGCACCACTGCGAGACGGGCCAGTTTGGAAAGTACGTATCACCCTCGATCTCGGCGTCGATCAGGGTTAGATACATCCGCCTGGCGGTCGGCAGAAAGGCCTCGTAGAGACGCGCGCCCCCAACGATCATCACCTCTGGCACCGCGCCAGCGAGCGCGAGGGCGGTCTCGGGCGAGCTGGCCGATTCAGCCTGGCTGAGGCGACGCCGGAACTCCGCATCGGCCGAGACCACGATATGACGGCGCCGGGGCAGCAGCCCTGGCAGGGATTCCCAGGTACGCCGGCCCATGATGATCGGCTTGCCCAGCGTCAGGCCCTTGAAGTGTGCGAGGTCCGCGGGAAGGTGCCAGGGCATGGCCTGGTCTCGACCGATGACGCGCCCATGCGCCATCGCCGCGATCAGGCTGACCTCAGGCCGAGGCACCGGCCGCCGCGCGCGAGACCAGTGTCGGCGCGCTCCAGAGCCGCTCAAGGCTGTAGAAGTCCCGCACCTTGGGCAGCATCAGGTGCACCACCACGCCGTTGAGATCGACCAGGGCCCATTCGCCGTCCTGGACGCCCTCGGTGCCGAGCGGGGGCTCGCCGGCCTCCTTCGCCTTGTAGGCAACGGTCTCGGCCATGGCCTTGACGTGCCGGTCAGAGGTGCCCGAGGCGACGATCATGTAGTCGGTCACCGCGGTCTTGCCGCGGACATCCATCACGCTAATGTCGCGAGCCTTCATATCGCTCAGGACCTCGACGACAAGTGCTTTCAATTGCTCTAACTGCATTGAGAATCCTCTTAGGGGGCATCCTGCTCAGGGCATGGATTCAGCGCTGGGGGCTGGGACTGGGGCTGGGATCTGGGCCTGGCTGTTGAACAGCATAGCAACTGTTGGCCATGGCCATCGCCAGAACGGCATCGGGCAGCAGAAAGCGCGGACTCAGGCCCTGTGCCAATAGCCGACGAATGCGGGTCGCCGAGATGTCGAGCTGCGTGACCGTTTGGAAGTAGATATGCCCCCCGGCCCGGGCGCGCAAGAGCGCGGGATCATCGATGCGGCGCTGCTTGACCTGCTCACGCAGCCAGGAATCACGGGCGGTCGGTGCGCCCGGGCGCTGCATCACCACCAGATGCGCCAGCTCCAGGATATCGAGCGGCCGGTACCAATCCGCGAGCCCCTCGAAGGCATCGGCACCGACCAAGAGGCAGATCGGGGCCTCGGAGCCGAGCTCGTCGCGGAATGACCGCAGGGTCTCGACCGTATATGAGGGACCACCCCGCTTGAGCTCGCGGTCGTCGGCGACCATGCTCGGCTCGTCTCGAATCGCAGCCTGCAGCATCGCCATGCGTTGCCGCGGTGAGGCGATCGGCTGTCGCCGGTGGACCGCGGCCGCCAGCGGCAGCAGCCTCAGCTGCTCAAGCTGCAGGTGCTGCACCACATCGAGCGCCACCCGAAGATGACCGAAGTGCACGGGATCGAAGGTCCCTCCGAACAGGCCGATCATCGAGCGGCCTGAGCGAGTTGTGCGGTCTTCGTCATCGGCGCCTGCTCCCTAGCGGCCTCATGGCGAGCACCTCAGCCCGATCCTCATTCCCGGATTTGGCCGCTGCCGAGGACCACGAACTTCTGCGAGGTCAGGCCTTCGAGCCCGACCGGGCCACGGGCATGAAACTTATCAGTACTGATACCGATCTCGGCGCCGAGGCCATACTCGAAGCCATCGGCAAAGCGGGTGGAGGCGTTGACCATCACCGAGCTCGAGTCGACCTCGCGCAGGAAACGTCGGGCGCGGCTGTAGTCTTCGGTGACGATGGTGTCGGTGTGATGCGAGCCATGCACCTCGATGTGCTCAATCGCGGTGTCCATACCGGGCACGACGCGGATCGAGAGGATCGGCGCCAGGTATTCGGTCCCCCAATCGGCATCGGTGGCAGGACGGGCATCGGCGAGGATCTCGCGCGTCTTCTCACAGCCACGGATCTCCACACCCTTGGCGACCAGCGCGGCGCCGATCCGCGAGAGCAGTGGGCGCGCGACCGCCTCGGCAACCAACAGGGTCTCCATGGTGTTACAGGTGCCGTAGCGCTGGGTCTTGGCGTTCACCGCGATCGCCACCGCCTTGTCGGGATCGGCCTTATCGTCGATGTAGACGTGGCAGATGCCGTCGAGGTGCTTGATCACCGGCACCCGCGCCTCGCGACTGATGCGCTCGATCAGGCCCTTGCCGCCGCGCGGGATGATCACATCGATGTGCTCGGGATGGCTGACCATGGCGCTGACGGCCGCTCGATCAGTGGTCGCAATCACCTGCACGGCATCGGCAGGCAACCCAGCGCCCTGCAAGCCACGCTGGATACTGGCCGCGATCGTCTGATTCGACTGGAAGGCCTCCGAGCCGCCGCGCAAGACGGCGGCGTTGCCGGCCTTCAGGCAGAGTGCTGCCGCATCGGCGGTCACGTTCGGCCGCGACTCATAGATGATGCCGATCACACCGAGCGGCACGCGCATGCGCCCGACCTGGATGCCGGAAGGGCGATAGTCGAGGTCGGTGATCGCACCGATCGGGTCCGGCAGTCCGGCAATCTGCGCCAGCCCCGCGACCATGGCATCGATGCGCGCGGGGGTGAGCTCAAGGCGATCGAGCAGCGCGGCATCGAGCCCCTTGCCAGCGCCTGCCTCAAGGTCGGCCGCGTTGGCCCTGCTGAGCGCGTCGCGATGGGCATCGAGATCGGCCGCGATCGCCATCAATGCGGCATTCTTCGCGCCTGTCTCAGCGCGCGCCATCGCGCGCGCCGCGCTGCGCGCGCGTCGCCCAACGTCAGCGACATAGGCGGCCACATCCGTATTCTTGAGCTGGGTCTTCATGGCGGTCAGTTCGGTCCGGTCGACAGGCAGGGGGCGCGCAAAACCCGATAGTCTAACAACCTTTGCAGCGTGATCCAGCGTCAATGCGCGCGCTGAGCCGGTGCTGCCGCAAGACCCTCGGCGATCGCGCCCAGCCGCTGCCAAGGATCACCGCCACCGCGACCCTTGATCGCGAGGTCGGCATCGGCACAGCGCGCCACCAGCGTCCACAGATGCTCGAGCGGCAGCCGATCGACGGCCGCCATCGCCGCCGCCTTGCGCGTCTCCCAGACCTGATGCGCCTTGAGCACCGGCCCGAGCGGGTGTCGCCGCGCGCGGGCGAAAGACAGCGCGGCGAGCTTACGCACCTCGCGCGCCAGCGCCCAGAGCACCAGCGCCTCAGCGGTCCCCTCCGCGCGCAAGGCCTCGAGCACCTTGGCGACCCGCACGCGCTCGCCCGCGAGCGCCGCATCGGCGAGGTCGAAGACCCCGTAGCGCGCGTTGTCGACCACGGCCGCGAGCAGGCCCTGCGCATCAATGGGTCCGGGCTCGAGCGCCAGGGCGAGCTTGGTGATCTCTTGATCGGCTGCCAGTAGATTGCCCTCCACCCGCTCGGCCAGCAAGGCCACCGCATCAGCCGTGGGGGTGAACCCGGCCCGGCGCAGACGGCGGTCCAGCCACTGATCGAGCTGGCGCCCCTGTGGCTCGCGCACCTGCACGACGACACCGACCTGCTCGACCGCCTGCACCCACTTCGCCTTGAGGCCCTTCCAGTCGAGGCCCGGGGCGATGATCAGCAGCAGCACGTCGTCTGTGGGCCGCTCAAGGCAGCGTCGAATCGCATCCGAGCCCTCGCGTCCGACCGAATCGGTCTTCGTCGATGCCTTCGTCGCCGCGATCCGCAGCTCGATCATTCGCCGCTCAGCGAACAGCGACAAGGCGCCCATCGCCCCACTCAACGACGACCAGTCGAAATCTGGGCCGGTCTCAAGGACCTCGCGCTCGCAAAAGCCGCGCTCACGCGCGGCCTGACGCACCGCATCGGCGGCCTCGCCGAGCTGCAGCGGCTCCGGGCCGGCAAGTAAATATACCGGCGAGAGGCGCCGCTCCAGTCGCGCTCCTAGCTGGTCTGGACCAATCGGCATCGCTCAGCCCGCCCGTGTCGCGATTGCCGCTCGCAACCGCAACAACACCTGATCGGCCACGTCACCGATCAGGTCCTGATAGATGATCTCGGTCTCGAGCTGTTTGCCAAGAACCGCCACATTCGGATTGTCATCGAAGGTTCGCTCGAGCGTGATCTCCTGCGGGGTGATGAGCTGCGCGCCCGTCGCATCGACCGCCTCGAAGCGGACGCTGAGCTCGAGGGCATAGGCGAGGGCCTTGCCAAAACGGTCCACCGCGACCACCCTCGCGCTGCGCGATTGCCCGAGGATGCGAAGCATCAGGCCGGCCTGACTCGCCGCACTGGTCACGGACACGCCACTGCCCTGCAGACGCTGCTCGATGGCCTGACCGACGGGACCACCAGATTGGATGTAGACCGGCTCAAGGCCGGCCGGGATCGCAATGGTGCCCCGCAGGTGGAATCCGCAGCCGGTGACCATCAGCAGCGCGACGAAGGCCAGAAGCGCGGGCGCGGCGCGGTGACGCACCACTCGCGCTGCCGAGCCGCGCGCGCATGGAGGACAGGGCCTCATTGCGCGACCAGATTGACCAGCTTATTCGGTACCACGATGACCTTGCGCACCTTGGCCTCGCCGAGGAAGCGCTGCACGTTCTCGTTGGCCAGCGCCGCGGCCTCGACCTCGGCCCGCTCGGCCGTGGCCGGCACCTCGATCTTGCCGCGTACCTTGCCGTTGACCTGCACCACATAGGTGATCTGCGCCTGCGCCAACGCCGTCTCGTCGACGCGCGGCCAGGGCGCCTGCAAGATGTCCTCACCCAAGTCCAGCGCTCGCCACAGATGGTGGGTGATGTGGGGTGCGATCGGCGCGAGCAGGCGCAGCGCGATACTCAGACCCTCGCGCCGCAGGGCCTGCGCGGCGGCGCGCTCATCGAGCTTGGAGAGGGTGTTGACGATGGTCATACAGGCCGAGACCACCGTGTTGAATTGCTGGCGCTCGTAATCGAACAGGGCCTTCTTCAGCGCCCGGTGGACCTCGCGGCGGGCGTCGCTGATCACCTCATCGGACCCCGGCGCTGAGTCCGGTCGTGCAGCATCAACAGACGCCGCACGGATCGCCTCGGCTTGGCTCGCGGCCAGGTGCCAGAGCCGCTTCAGAAACCGATAGGCCCCCTCAACGCCCTCATCGTTCCACTCGAGCGATTGGTCCGGCGGCGAGGTGAACATGACATAGAGGCGCACAGTATCGACGCCATAGCGCTCGATCATCGCCTCCGGATCGACGCCGTTGTTCTTCGATTTCGACATCTTCTCGATGCCGCCGAACTGCACCGGCTGACCATCGGCCTTGAGCACCGCGCCGACCACCCGGCCCTTCTCGTCGCGCTCGACCTCGACCTCGGCCGGATTGAACCAGTCGCGTCGGCCCTCGGCATCCTCGCGATACCAGGTCTCGGCGACCACCATGCCTTGGGTCAGCAGCTTGGCAAAGGGCTCATCGCAGTCGACCAGGCCTTCGTCGCGCAGCAGCTTGTGAAAGAAACGCGCGTAGAGCAGATGCAGGACCGCATGCTCGATCCCGCCGATGTATTGATCCACCGGCAGCCAATAGTTGGCTCGCTCATCGAGCATCGCCGTGTCGCAGTTCGGCGAGCAATAGCGCGCGTAGTACCAGCTCGATTCGACGAAGGTATCGAAGGTGTCGGTCTCGCGCGTCTCGCCGTTCGGCAGCTCGGAGAAGGCTGGCAACCTCTTCAGCGGCGAGCCGGAGCCGTCGACCACCAGATCCTCCGGCAGCCGCACGGGTAGCTCGGTCTCGGGCCGTACCTCACCATCGGCACCGCGCACCACCGGCACCGGGCAGCCCCAGTAGCGCTGGCGCGAGACGCCCCAGTCGCGCAGCCGGAAGTTGACCTGGCGACCGCCCTTGCCATGGGTCTCGAGCCAGTCAGCGACGGCATCGAAGGCCTCTTCCGAGGTCAGCCCATCAAAGGGGTCGGAGTCGCGCAGGACGCCCTTCTCGGTGAAGGCGTGCGAGTCGATGCCGACCTCCTCGCCCTCGGCGGCAAAGATGACCTGCCGCTTCGGAATCCCGTAACGCTCGGCGAATTCCCAGTCGCGCTGATCATGCGCCGGTACCGCCATCACCGCGCCGGTGCCGTAACTCATCAGGACGAAGTTGGCGGCAAAGATCGGCACCGGTTGGCCGGTGATGGGGTGCACGGCATCGATGCCGAGGCGATGCCCCCGCTTCTCCATGGTCTCGAGCTCGGCCTCGGAGATCCCGCCCTGGCGACAGGCCTCGATGAAGGCGGAGAGCCCAGGATTGTCCCGCGCCGCACGCTGGGCGAGCGGATGCTCGGCGGCAACGGCGACATAGGTCACGCCCATCACCGTATCCGGCCGGGTGGTGAAGATGTCGAGCGTCTCGTCGCTACCGGCGATACCGAAGCGCATGTGCACGCCCTCGGAGCGGCCGATCCAGTTGCGCTGCATGGCGCGCACCCGCTCCGGCCAGCCATCGAGGCCATCGATCGAGTCGAGCAGCTCTTGCGCATAGGCGGTGATGCGGATGAACCACTGCTCGATCTCGCGCTTCTCGACCAGCGCGCCGGAGCGCCAGCCACGACCGTCGATCACCTGCTCGTTGGCGAGCACGGTCTGATCGACCGGGTCCCAGTTCACCATCGCGGTGGCGCGGTAGGCCAGCCCCTTCTCCATCAAGCGCGTGAACAGCCACTGCTCCCAGCGGTAGTAGTCGACATCACAGGTGGCCAGCTCGCGCTCCCAGTCGTAGCCAAAGCCCAGGCGCTTGAGCTGCTCTTTCATCGCCGCGATGTTCTCGCGCGTCCATTTCGACGGCGGGATGCCATGCTTGATCGCCGCGTTCTCGGCCGGCAGTCCGAAGGCGTCCCAACCCATCGGCTGCAGCACGTTCTTGCCGAGCATGCGCTGATGGCGCGCGATCACGTCGCCGATGGTGTAGTTGCGCACATGGCCCATGTGCAGCCGCCCCGAAGGGTACGGGAACATCGACAGGCAGTAGAACTTCTCGCGGGACGGGTCCTCAACGGCCTTGAAGGCCTGCGTCGCTTCCCAATGGCGCTGCGCCTCCTGCTCGATGGCGCGCGGCTCGTACTCGGTCTGCATCATGGTTCGGCTGTGCGGGTGGTTGTGCGGATGCTGTTCGGACGCCTCGGACCGGTCGGCGCTGCCGCGCGCTCACAGCCACGAGGGCGAAGGTGGCAGCATACCCCAAGGGCGAATCGGGCTGCGAGCTGCGAGCGTTTTGCGTCTCCAGGGTCCAACGGGGTCCAACGCCAAACTTGCGCTTTCGCGTGGATCGGCCAGACTTCGATCGACAACAGGGAACGCGCATCATGAATCTCAACCGCGGCATCCAGCCACGCCCCGATGAATGCAGGAGAACGCAGCGATGAGCAGCCAAGAACCATCCAAGACCGAAGATCGTCTGGTCAAGGCCTATGAGCAGATGCTCGAGCGGGCGCGCGAGGCGGTGGACGAGGCCGAGGAAGCCGCCCCGAAGCTGCGCGCGATGCTCGAGCACGCGCGCGACCAGATGGTCGAGCTCGGCGAGTTGACGCGCGAGGAGGCGCATAAGATCGCCGGATACATCGAGCGCGATATCGAAGACGCCGCCCACTACCTGGCCGAAACCGGCGAGGACCTGCGCGCTTGGTGGCGTTTCGACTTGCAGCTCATCGAGCAGCGCATGCTCGAGGCCTTCACCAGCGTCGCCGATCAGACCCGCCTGCAGCTCGAGCAATGGTCCGAGCGCGCACGCCAGGCCTCACTCTATCAGGCCGGACAGATCACCGGGCCTGGCACCTTGGTCTGTGACAAGTGCGGCGCTGAAACGCGGTTCACCCGCGCCGGGCGCATCCCCGCCTGCTCAGAATGCGGTGGCCTAACCTTCCAGCGACTGCCGGCGAAACCCAAGGCGGACGACAGCAAGACGACCTGATGGCACCTCTGAGCTGTTGGATCGCACCGCCGATCAGCTCAACACCAAGCGGATCAGCAGCGGCGTTCGAGCGTGACGATGAGGTGCACCAATGCGCGCAGAGAGAGGCGGCCATCTGGGATTCGCCGCCTGTCTCGCATCTGGACTCCGACCTTGGAACTGACGTTCGCCGGGGGTATATTAGTCCCTATAGGGTATATTTCCCGCGGGAGAGACCGGTGCTAAGACGTTTGCCAAATCAACGTCAACACCGGCGCCGAAGGCGCAACATCCGCCCGGAATCGCTCAGGCAAAAGGACCGCGGGACCAACACCCACTCTGGAGAGCGGCCGTAGCAGCGGCCCACCGACGGGGCAGCGATGAGCAGCCAGTTCGCCCGCAGAAAGCCGGGTGACAGTCTTGCTCAACGCAAACTCTCAGGTTCAGGACAGAGGGGCGGCATCGACAGCTTCGGCTGTGGTGCACGCTCGTTTGTCTTAATCGCGCGCCGTCGACGCACAAGAGCGGCCGCCAACCGGAGTGCCGCATGGGTTCCAGAACGCCCCTCTTCTTCGAGCACGAGCGCCTTGGCGCCCGCATCGTCCCCTTTGGCGGTTGGGAGATGCCGCTGCACTACGGCTCGCAGCTCGATGAGCATCATGCGGTACGCCAACAGGCGGGCGTCTTCGACGTCTCGCACATGCGCCCGGTCGATATCCACGGCGCCGATGCCCGCGCCTTCCTCCAGCGGCTCTTAGCAAACGATGTCGCCAAGCTCAAGCAGCCGGGCAAGGCGCTCTACAGCTGCATGCTCAATGCCGATGGCGGCGTCATCGACGATCTGATCTGCTATGGCCTGGGTGCGGATCGCTATCGGGCCGTGGTCAACGCAGCCACCGCGGATAAGGATCTGGCTTGGATGCGTGTCCGTGCGCAAGGCGCATCGGTCCACATCGACAGCCGCGAGGATCTGGCGATGCTCGCGGTGCAAGGGCCGCAGGCGCGCACCACGGTCGCACCGCTGCTGCCCGAGGCGCTGCGAGAGCCGGCACTGGATCTCGCGCCCTTCATGGCGACCGAACAGGGCGACTGGCTCGTGGGGCGCACGGGCTATACCGGCGAGGATGGCTTCGAGATTATGCTCCCCGCGACCGAGGCGGTCGCGCTTTGGCGAGCACTGGTCGATGCCGGCGTGACGCCCTGCGGGCTGGGCGCGCGCGATACCCTGCGCTTGGAGGCCGGGATGAATCTTTACGGGCAGGATATGACCGAAGAGGTCGGACCGCTCGAGTCCGGCCTCGGTTGGACCGTCGCCTTCGAGCCGCGGGAGCGAGACTTCATCGGCCGCGCGGCGCTCGAGGCACAGCGCTCGAGCGGCGAGCGGCGTCAGCTCGTCGGCCTGCTGCTGACCGGGCGCGGTGTGCTGAGGAGTCATCAGTCGGTGCTCATCGACGGCGAACAGGTCGGCGAGGTCACCTCTGGAGGCTTCTCGCCCACGCTGGAGCGCAGCATCGCATTGGCCCGCGTCAAGCCTGGGATCGGCGAGCACTGCGCGGTCGAGATCCGCGGCAAGGCGGTGCCAACCCGCGTCGTCAAGCCGCCCTTCGTGCGCCACGGCAAGGTCTGCATCGCGCTCGATTGAGCGTCCCGACCTCGGACACCCCGGCTCGAGGACACATGCCCCTCGCGCCATCTCGCAAACAGCCGCCGCCCTCAGGGCGACGCGATTCCTCAGGAGTCTGTCCATGAGCAGCATCCCAACCGAGCTGAAATACACCGAGTCCCACGAATGGGTCAAAGACAACGGCGACGGCACCGTCACCGTCGGCATCACCGACCATGCGCAAGACGCCCTCGGCGATCTGGTCTTCGTCGAGCTGCCCGAGATCGGCAAGCAGGTCGCGATCAAGGACGCCTGCGCGGTGGTCGAATCGGTCAAGGCGGCGTCAGACATCTACAGCCCACTCAGCGGCGAGGTCGTCGGCGCCAATGAGGCGCTCGATGGCGCCCCCGAGACGATCAACGAAGATGCCTACGGCGACGGCTGGATCTTCCAGCTCAAGCTCAGCGATCCAAGCCAGCTCGACGACCTCATGGACGCTGGCGGCTACGAGCAGCTCCTCGCCGACGAGGGTTAAACCACCATGCCCTTCATCCCGCACACCGACGAGGACATCGCCGGCATGCTCGACACCATCGGTGTCGACAGCATCGACGCGCTGTTCGATGAGATCCCCGCCGAGCTCCGCGCCCAGGGACTAGATGGCATCCCCGCTGGCCTGAGCGAGATGGAGGTCACCCAGCTGCTGCAAGCGCGGGCGCGCACCGATGGTGAGCCGACCTGCTTCATCGGCGCCGGCGCCTACGATCACCACATCCCCGCCGCCGTCTGGCAGATCACCACCCGCGGTGAGTTCTACAGCGCCTACACGCCCTACCAGGCAGAGGCAAGTCAGGGCACGCTGCAGGTGCTCTACGAGTTCCAGTCGATGATGACCGCGCTGACCGGGCTCGATGTCTCCAATGCCTCCCTCTACGACGGTGCCTCGGCACTGGCCGAGGCGGTGCTGATGGCGGTGCGCTCCAATCGCAAGGTCAAGCACCCGCGTGTGCTGATGCCACGCACCGTACATCCCTTCTATCGCCGCACCGTCGCCAGCATCGTCCAACACCAGGGCATCGAGCTGGTCGAGGTCGACTACGACCGGCGCAGCGGGCAGACCCAGGTCGCGCATTGCGAAGCCGCCGCGGATGAGCCGTTCGCCGCGCTGGTGGTGCCACAGCCCAACGTCTTCGGCGTGCTCGAGGACGTCGACGCCCTCACCGACTGGGCCCAGGCGCGCGATGCACTGGTGATCGGCGTGGTGAATCCGGTCGCGCTCGCCCTGCTCTCGCCGCCCGGCGACTGGGGTCAGGCCGGCGCGGATATCGCCTGCGGCGAGGGTCAGCCGCTCGGCATGCCGCTTGCCTCCGGTGGGCCTTATCTGGGCTTTCTCTGCTGCAAGCAGGCCTTTATTCGACAGCTCCCCGGACGCATCGCCGGGCGCACTGAAGACCTCGACGGCAAGGTCGGCTACACCCTGACCCTGCAGGCGCGCGAGCAGCATATCCGCCGCTCCAAGGCGACCTCGAACATCTGCACCAATCAGGG
>CAZTYV010000027.1:24925-25596 GCA_964617675.1 uncultured Halochromatium sp.
GACAATTTGCACGCTCAAGCTGGCCCGGTATCTCGATAGAAACGGCCTTATCGTAGCCGATTTCGACCAGGTGCGTCTGCGCCTGCGGGATCGGTTGGTGCTGCTCGATGCGCCCGTTTGTGACAGCATATTCGGCGGGACCGGGCAACCTCGAATATCTGTACCAATCAGGGTCTGCTGGTGACCGCCGCCACCATCCACATGGCGATCCTCGGTGCCGAAGGCCTCGAGCGCGTCGCCGCGGCCTGCCATGCCAACACCGCGCGGCTGGTGAAACAGCTGTGTGAGGTGCCAGGGGTGGAGCCGATCTTCACCGCGCCAGTGTTCCACGAGCGCGCCCTGCGCCTGCCGGCACCGACCGAGACGGTGCTCGCCGGGCTCGCCGAGCAAGACATCCTCGGCGGCTTCGATCTCGGGCGCGAGTACCCAGAGCTGGGCTCAGCCGTGCTCGTCTGCGCCACCGAACGGCGCACCGATGCCGAGATCGCCGCCTATCGCGAGGCGCTCGCCAGTGCACTCGCGATCGCCAAAGCGGCCTAGCGATGCGTTGGGATCGATGTCTAGCGCTGTCTGCGCCGAATGTCTCTGGCACGGATTGCGCAAAACCGTGCTTGTTCGGATGCCCGCCCACGGCGTGGCCGGGTACGCCAATGCGCGCCTAAGGGGTTAAA
>CAZTYV010000028.1:0-12112 GCA_964617675.1 uncultured Halochromatium sp.
GGGGGCGCTCGGTGCGAGAATTCCTCATCTCCGTGCTGCTCATCCCCACCACGGTGTCGATCTTCTGGTTTACGGCCTTTGGCACCACGGCGATCGATCAGGTGCGGCAGGGTTTCGACGGCGCTGTCTCGGCGGATCTGCCGCTCCAGCTCTTCATGATGCTGGGCGAGCTGCCGCTGACGGACATCACCTCGTTTATTGGCATCGTGCTGGTGCTCGTGTTCTTCATCACCTCGTCGGATTCCGGCTCCCTGGTGATCGACACCATCGCGGCGGGCGGCAAGATCGACGCCCCCAAGCCCCAACGGGTGTTCTGGGGCGTCATCGAGGGCGCCATCGCCATCGCGCTGCTGCTCGGCGGTGGCCTCGCGGCCCTGCAGGCGGTCGCGGTGTCGGCCGGCTTGCCCTTCACCCTGCTGCTGCTTGCGGGCTGCTATGCCATCGTTATGGGGCTGCTGAGCGAGCCCAGGCCGCGCAAGGCAAAGCTGGCCAGCGCTTAGGGTGGGCTGGAGGTCTTCCGGACGCTGAAGGGGCGGCTTTCGCCGCCTCTATGTTCAGCCGCGATTGGGCGTCACCCCTTGGCGCCTAGATCCAGAGAGCGGAAACCGGCGTGTCGGGCGTGAAGTGCCGGGCCATCTGGGCCTGGAAGAGTTCTGCCGTGGCCATCGCATCCACCTTGGCGTGATGGCAAGAGTAATGGGGGAGGCCGTAGCGGGTTCGGCTGTCGGCCAGCCGGATCGAGGACGGCCGGATGCCGAACACGCGCTTGATGCGTTGCAGCAGACCGTGGCGCTCCCAACGCGCCTCCAGGGCCATGGTGTCGATCAGCGGAAACAGGCAATGCTCGCCGTGATTGGCCATCATGGCGGCATCAAGGAATGGTCGTTCGATGTGGCGGTAGTGGACAACCACGAGGCGATCGGCGAGCTCCGATAGCACCTCATCGAGGATCACGGCGATCGGCGGCGCCTGCTCGACCTCCGAGTGGGTGATGCGATGGAAGGCGATGGATTCCTCGGTGAGCGGCCGGGGAGGCTTGACAACCCAATAGCGGCCGGCTGATGGGCGGATGACCCGCAGGTCGAAGGGCACGAGGCCGATGCTGACGATGGCGTGCTCCCGGGGGTCCATACCCGTGGTCTCGAAATCCAGTGCCACCAGCGGGATGTCGCCGATGGGACAGGCTTCTGCCGGCACCCCCCCGGCGTAGAACCGGTTGAGGGCCGGGGTCTTGCAAGCCTCGGCCTGGCGGGCGAAATACTCCGCCCAGCTGGGAGGTTGCTGCTGCTGGCGCGCGCCGAAGATCATGGTCCTCAGCGACCTGGGCTGGGGTAGCGGAAACGCAGGAAGTTCTGGGCGCTGCTCACAACCTGGAAGGCCTCCTTCAGGTTATGGCGCTCACTGTCCGAGATGCGCTCGGGCTGGATGGCATTGTGCGGCTCATGGTCGTCCCTGATCTCTTGAGCCTGATGGCGCATCCGCACGATCGACAGGAACTCCAAGGCATAGCGCAACTTATCGGTCTGGCCAGCGGGCAAGGCCCCGGCCGCGCTGATCTCGTCGAGCCGCTCGAAGCCGTTCTGAGCCCGGGAGCCCACGCCCAGGGCATGCACCCGGATGACATCGTTCAGGGGGGCGATACCGCGGCGTTTGATGTTGATGCTGTTGTTGTGCCGCCCGTCTTGCTCCAACACAAAGGTGCGGAAAAATCCCAGCGGCGGCGTGCGGCCGAGGGCATTGCGCGCGAGGGCGGCGAGGAACCGGGGGCTGGCCTTGGCGCGGATGGCGATCAGGTCCTGCAATTCCTCCACGAACCGCTCCTCACCGTGGACCGCGTCCAGGTCGAAGAAGATGGAGCTGTGCAGCAGCCGCTGCGGATCGGGTTTGGTGATCCAATCGCTGAAGTAGCGCTTCCAGGTGGCGAGGGGCTGGCGCCATGCGTCGTTAGTGGCCATCACGTCCCCTTTGCAGTAGGGGTAGCCGCAGGCGTTCAGACCGTCGCTGACGCGTTGGGCCAGCTCACGGAAGTAGTCGTCATGCTGCTTCGGATCGAAGGCGTCGTGGAGCACCATGGCGTTGTCCTGATCCGTGGTGATGGACTGGTCGTTGCGCGCGAGGGAGCCATGTACCATGAAGCAGTAGGGGACCGGGGGTGGGCCCAGATCGGCCTCGGCAAGCTCGACCAGGCGACGCATCAGGCTGCGGCCGACACTCGACATGGCGCCACCGATCATGTGCGAGGTCGCACCCTCGTCCACCAGCCGCACGAAGGAGGCCCGCACCTCTGGCGTGAGGCGCGCCAGGCTCTTGACCGAGGTACGGCTGAAGATGTTGTTGACCAGATAGACGCTGTTGTTGGTCTCGTAGCGGACGATGTCCGACAGGTAGACCACCCCCACGGGGCGGCGGCGGTGGAGGATCGGCAACCGCTGAATATTGTTGCGCAGCATGGTCAACATGGCCTCGTTGACCGACTCGTTGGACTGGATGGTGATGATCCAGCCGTGGCTGATGCTGGCGAGGGGGGTCTGCGCCGATGCCCCCTCAGCAACGATGCGCTGGCGCAGATCCTTGTCCGTGATCATCCCCGTGAGCAGCCACTGGCGCCCCTCGGGGTCGGCGAACACGTGGTCGGAATCCTCGTCGTTGCCGGGCTTGATCAAGAGCACCGAGGAGACATCGTTCTCGGTCATCAGGCGCGCGGCCTCCTGCACGCTGGCGGACTCCTCGATCATGACCGGCAGGCGGGAGATGAGTCGGCGCACCGGCGTGGCGATCATGTCGTTGTTGCGCAGGCTCTGTTCCACGGTGCTCTTGAGCCGCGAGCCAGACAGCTCCACGAAATCGGCGAAATCCTCGTCCTCGGCGCAGAGCCGGTCGAAGACGGGCTTCGAGATCAGGTAGAGCAGCGTGTCCTCGATGGCCTGCACCGGGAAGCGCGCCTGGCGGTTACGCAGCAGATCGAGCTGCCCGAAGATGTCGCCCTCGCCAAGGCGGTTGTACAGCTGGCCGTTGTGGCGGTACACCTCCACCGCGCCGCTTCGGATGTAGGACAGTGCCTGCACCGAGCCATCCCGTTCGACGATGGTGGTGCCGGCCTTGGAATAGGCGATCTCGACCGAGCCGGCGACCTCGTCAAGGAGATCGTCGGAGAGCCCGTCAAAGGGCGGATGGCGGCTGATGTGATCGCGAATCTCCCGGACTTCTGCTTCCATGGTGCTCCCGCGCGCTGAATGTGACGGCCCGCGATGTCTTGGCCTGTGAGGTTCTGCCCCGCGATGTTCTGTCTTGCTGAGGGGACTGTAGAGGCGCCATCCGACACGGGCAAGCCCGGGGTAAGCGCCCTGGGTCCTCGCACGCTCCCTGCCGGCCGTGGGGGCCTCGACCATGCCGAGCGAGCAGGGCTCTGCGCCTCGCCAGGTTCAGCGTCGCACCGGTTGTCGTCTCGCGTTGGCCGGTCCTTGAGCCGTCTCGGAGCCGTTTCGTCACCGCAGCTTACCCCAGCCAGTGCCGGCAAAAACAGTCAGGGGGCGAAGGAGTTGGCCGTCTCGTCGTACTTGGGTGAGGACCGCGCTTGCCGAGGATGATAGCGCCTAACGCTGCGCTTACGGTGCCAATATCGTCAGTTTTAAATATTATTAAACAATCGATTAGATTGGATCGCTAAATCGTATTCTGAGGATCGCGCTTCATTTTCGACCTGCTTCAGCGGCGAGCGACCCTTGATCCAGCTGCTGGAAAATCGATGGCTCCCGTTATAAACTGGCTACAGTTGTCGCTCTAAAGCGACATGTGGCTCAAGCCCGTCCCGCCCGGGTTGCGTCAGAGCAACATTCCTGGATTGCGGGCTAGGGTCATCACCAGCAGACGTAGGTCATCATGAAAGCACATCAGCCGCGCCTTTCTAGCACACCTCTTCGGCGGTCCATGGCCTTGCCGCGCAGTTCCCGGAGCGTCCTTGCCATCAGTCTCGCCGCGCTGCTCGCGGGACCCTCATTAGCGGCGGCCGCGAGTGATCCGGTCGCGCTCGAGCGTCGAATCCTCGAGCTCCAGCGTCAGCTCGACCAGGCCGAGGCCGAGCTCGCTGCCGCCCGCGCCGAGACCAAGGCCGCCAAGCAAGAGGCAGAGATCGCCTCCGCGGAGCTCGCAAAGGCTGAGCCCCCACAGGATGACAAGATCCGGCTGGGACCGGTGACGGTCGGTGGCGCCATCCGCGCCAACTACATCCTCGGCGACTACCCCAACGGCGGCGACGGCCCCTCTCGCGGCGGTAACGGCGGTAACTTCGTGCTGGATACCTTCCGCATCAACATGGACCTCAAGTACAAGCAGCTGGTCGGCAAGTTCGAGTACCGCTGGTACGACGGCTATAACTTCCTGCACACCGGCTGGCTGGGCTGGGACTTCGACAACGGCAGCCAGCTGCAGGTCGGCGTGAATCGGGTGCCGTTCGGCCCTGGTCCGTATGGCGTTTCTCAGAGCTGGTTCTTTGATCAGCACTATTATGTCGGTCTGGCCGATGACATGGATCTCGGTATCAAGTACGTCACCAGCGCCGGCAATTGGGACCTCGACTTTGCCTATTACGCACGCAGCGAGTGGAACGGCAACGGCACCAGCCGCGACAGCGCCCGATACGGCTATGACGCCGTGGTCTGGGACTCCGGCCTGGAGCCCAATGGCGACGTGGTCAGCGTGCTTCCAAATGGCTACGAAGAGCGCAATCAATTCAACCTGCGCGCGATCTATAACTTCGACCAGACGGCGGTGGATACCGCGCTCGGCGTCTCGCTGCAATACGGTGGTTTGAAAGGGCGCCGGGCCGATAACGGCCATCACTGGGCGGCCTCGGTCCACATGAAGAACAGCTGGAACAACTGGCTGTTGGCGACCCAGCTGACCCGTTACAAGTACGACATCGACAGCGACAACCTGCTTGGAACCGGTGAGCTGTTCCCGATGGGTGCGTACAACTTTGCCTGGCCGGTCGCCTCCGACGCCTGGCTGCCGGCGGTCTCGCTGAGCTACCTGGTCGAGACCGACCGCATCCCGTGGCTGGATTCGGTGCGGCCCTATGTCGAGTACAGCAACATCATCAAGGAAGACAGCAACTTCAATGATAGCCAGCTCGCCATCGTTGGTGCGGCTTGGGCCAGCGGTGGCTGGTATATCTACACCGACCTCGCATTCTCCGACGGTAACTATTTCGTCGGCGACAAGGGCGACAATTACAGCAACATCATCGATGGCGTCGGCGACTTCGGCGTCAACGGCAACGATGAATGGAATTATCGCTTCAACATCAACTTCGGCTACTACTTCTAGCCAGCGCCGGCTTGGTACGGCCGTCGCGCGCCGAGCGATTGAGGCCTCGCCAACCATCGCCACCGCCGTCCTCGCCCTGTGCCACCGCGGACATCAGACATGCACGAGAAAGTCGTCGTCGAGCACCTCTTCAAGGTGTTCGGCGACCGCCCGGACGAGGCCCTTCGCCTGCTGCGCGATGGGGTCGATAAGGACGAGATCTTCGAGCGAACCGGTCAGACGGTCGGCGTCTGCGACGCGAGCTTCTCGATCCAGGAGGGAGAGATCTTCGTCATCATGGGCCTGTCCGGCTCCGGCAAGTCGACGTTGGTGCGGCTGCTGAATCGGCTGATCGAGCCGAGCGCCGGCAAGGTCTTGGTCGACGGTCGCGATATCGCCGCGATGGATGATGCCGAGCTCCTCGCGCTCAGGCGTCGCGACATGAGCATGGTGTTCCAGTCCTTTGCGCTCATGCCTCACCTCACCGTTGGGGCGAACGCCGCCTTCGGCCTGGAGCTCGCCGGCATCGGGCGCGCGGAGCGTGAGGGGCGCGCCTTGGCAGCGCTCGATCAGGTTGGCCTCAAGGCCTGGGCGGAGAGCTATCCGGACGAGCTCTCCGGCGGCATGCAGCAGCGCGTCGGTCTGGCACGCGCGCTCGCGAACGATCCCTCGGTGATGCTGATGGACGAGGCCTTCTCGGCGCTCGATCCACTGATCCGCAGCGAGATGCAGGACGAGCTGCTCAAGCTGCAGGCCGATAGCAGCCGAACCGTGGTCTTCATCTCGCACGACCTCGACGAGGCCATGCGCATCGGCGATCGAATCGCGATCATGGAAGGCGGGCGCGTGGTTCAGGTCGGTACCCCCGACGAGATCCTGCGCAATCCGGCTGACCAGTACGTGCGCTCATTCTTCCGCGGTGTTGATGTGACTACGGTGCTGAAGGCAAGCGATATCGCGCGCAAGACGCAGGTCACGCTGATCGAGCGGCTCGATGATGGGATTCGGGCAGCGATTCAGCGCTTGCGCGACCACGACCGCGAGTTCGGCTACGTGGTCGATCGCCGCCAACAGTTTCATGGCGTGGTCTCACTGCGCTCGTTGCAGGACCTGCTCTACAGCGACGAGCCGCATCCGATCAGCAAGGCGTTTCTGGAGGGCGTGCCGACGCTCGCGAGCGATACCCCAGTGAGCGATCTCCTTGGGACCGTTGCCGAGGCCCCCTGTGGCGTCCCGGTGGTGGGTCCCGATCGCCGCTACCAGGGTGTGATCACCAAGGCGAGTCTGCTCGAGACCCTGGACCGGGAGGACTGATCCATGGCTGCAGAGAGCAATCCTTGGGCGCAGCAATCCGCGAATCAGCCGCGCTCGGCCACCGATCTCGAGACGCCGGAGGCCGCCGCCGCGAGCAACCCCTGGTCGAGCCCGACCTCGGGCGACGCGGCCAATCCACCGCCATCGACGAGCAATCCATGGGGCGGGGAGAGCGCCGGCGCGCCGGCGACCGCGGGCGATTGGCTCGCGAGCGATGGGGCAGCCGAGGCCGATACCGCCATCGACTGGATGCATCCCTTCCAGGAGGCCGTGATCCCGCTCGGAGACTGGGTCGATCAGGGTTTGGACTGGCTGGTGGAGCACTTTCGTGCCGTCTTCCAGGCCATTCGCTGGCCCATCGATGGCACCCTAAGCGGCATCGAGGCGACCCTGCTGGCGGTGCCCGATCTGCTCATGATCCTGGTCTTTGGCCTGCTGGCCTGGCAGGCCGGCGGCAAGCGGCTCGGCCTTGGCGCCGTCGTCTCGCTGGCGTTGGTCGGCCTCATCGGTGCCTGGGCCGAGGCCATGGTCACCTTGGCGCTGGTCCTGACCTCGGTGGTGTTCTGCATCCTGCTCGGGCTGCCGACCGGTATCTGGCTCGCACGCAGCGATCGGGCGGCCGCTGTGATCCGCCCGGTGTTGGATGCGATGCAGACCACTCCCGCCTTCGTCTACCTGGTCCCGGTGGTCATGCTCTTTGGCATCGGCAACGTCCCTGGCGTCGTGGTCACCATCATCTTCGCGCTGCCGCCCTTGATTCGGCTGACCAATCTCGGCATCCGCCAGGTGCCGTCCGATCTGGTCGAGGCGGCGCGCTCGTTTGGTGCCTCGAAACGCCAGCTCTTGTTCAAGGTCCAGCTGCCGCTGGCGATGCCGACGATTATGGCCGGCGTCAACCAGACCCTGATGCTGGCCCTCTCGATGGTGGTCATCGCCTCGATGATCGCGGTGGGTGGACTCGGGCAGATGGTCCTGCGCGGGATCGGCCGGCTCGACATGGGCCTGGCAACCATCGGCGGCGTTGGCATCGTGCTGCTGGCGATCATCCTCGATCGCATGACCCAGGCCTTCGGCCAAGCGAGCCGCGATCGGCCAACCCGTCATTGGTACGAAACCGGCCCGGTGGGTCTCCTCCACCGATTGTTCCGACGCCAACCGCCCGCTGAGTCCCAGTCCTGAGTCCCAGCCCTCAATTCCGGCGCTGAATTCTGGCGCTGGGCCGATCTTGCATCTTGCCGTGGTGGCCCGTTGGAGGCGGGCGCCGATCTTCCCACCCTAAAAGGAGCGTTCAGACCATGCCTAATCCCATTTTCCGCAACCCCGCCATCCCCGCGCTGCTCGCCTCATCGCTGGCGCTTGCCGTCGGCACCGCCATTGCCGACCAACTGCCCGGCGAGGGTGTCGAGGTGCAGCCGATCAAGAGCTCGATCGCCGAGGAGACCTTTCAGACGCTGTTGGTGATGAAGGCCCTGGAAGACCTCGGCTATGAGGTCGACGAGATCAAGGAGATCGAGTATGCCGCCGGCCATGTGGCGGTCGCGAACGGTGATGCGACCTTCTTGGCCGCCCATTGGGACCCGCTGCACATCGACTTCTTCGAAGAGGCCGGCGGCGACGAGAAGATCGTCCGAGAGGGCGTCTATGCCAGCGGCTCACTGCAAGGCTACCTGATCGACAAAGAGACCGCCGAGGCCTACGAGATCACCAATATCGAGCAGCTCAAGGACCCCGAGATCGCCAAGCTGTTCGACGCCAACGGCAACGGCAAGGCCGATCTCGCTGGCTGCAACCCCGGTTGGGGCTGTGAGAAGGTCATCGAGCATCACCTGGATGCCTATGACCTGCGCGATACCGTCGAGCACAATCAGGGCAGCTATTCGGCGGTGATGGCCGATACCATCACGCGCTATGAGCAAGGCGAGCCGGTGCTCTACTACACCTGGACGCCGTACTGGGTCAGTGGTGTGCTGGTGCCCGGTGACGACGTCACCTGGCTGCAGGTGCCGTTCAGCGCCCTTCCAGGCGAGCGCGAGGAGGTGGACACCGCGCTACCGGATGGCTCCAACTACGGCTTCCAGGCC
This sequence comes from uncultured Halochromatium sp., assembly GCA_964617675.1. Taxonomy (GTDB): domain Bacteria; phylum Pseudomonadota; class Gammaproteobacteria; order Chromatiales; family Chromatiaceae; genus Lamprobacter. The sequence continues at coordinate 8,700 of CAZTYV010000028.1, forward strand.
AATGTGCAGCGCATCGTCGCCAACCGCGACTGGGCCGAGGCAAACCCGGCCGCGGCCAAGCTGTTCGCGGTGATGGAGATCTCGAGCAACGATATCAGCGCGCAGAACCTGCGCATGCGCGATGGCGAGGATACGGAAGAGGCGATTGAACGTCACGTCGACGCCTGGATCGACGCCAACCGGGCGACCTACGACGGCTGGCTTGAGCAAGCACGGGCGGCGGCCGAGCCCGCCAGCGCATCCTGAGCTAGCGGTCGCGATTGACGATGTAGCGCGCGATCCAGCGGAGCGGATCGGCGCCCGGCCCAAACGCCTCGAGGCTGGCCAGCGCATCCGAGACGAGATCGTTGGCAGCCTCGTGGGCCGGGCCGACGCCCATCAGCGACGGGTAGGTCGCCTTCTGATGGGCCGCATCGGCGCCGCTCTTCTTGCCGATGACCTCGGTCTCACCCTCGACGTCGAGCAGGTCGTCCTGGATCTGGAAGGCCAGGCCGATGCACTTGGCGTAGTGATCCAGGGCCTCGGCCTTCTCCAGCTCGAGCTCGGGGCAGGCGAGGGCGGCCATCTGCACGCTCGCGCGGATCAGGGCGCCGGTCTTGTGGATATGGATGTTCTCGAGCATCACCAGGTCGAGCTCGCTGCCCTCGGACTCGAGGTCCAGCGCCTGCCCACCGGCCATGCCAATGGAACCTGCCGCCCGCGCAAGCGCCGCGACCATGCGCAGCCGCGCCGAGTCATCGAGACCGGGCGCTTCGTCTTGTGCCAAGACGGCGAAGGCCAGCGTCTGCAGCGCATCGCCGGCGAGGATTGCGGTGGCCTCGTCGAAGGCCTTGTGACAGCTCGGCCGACCGCGGCGGAGATCATCGTCGTCCATCGCCGGCAGGTCATCGTGGATCAACGAGTAGGCATGGATCAGCTCGACCGCCGCCGCGCCGGCGTCGACCCGCTCCAGCTCGAGGCCGAGCGCTTGCGCGCCGGCATAGGCCAAGGTGGGGCGCACGCGCTTGCCCTCGCTGAGCACCACGTAGCGCATGGCCTGATGCAGCCGGGTCGGCGGCTGCTCCGCGGCTGGCAGGCTGCTTTCAAGCCGGCGCTCGACGCGGGCCTGGCAATCATGAAGGAAGGTCTTGAGGCGAAGCGCGTCTTGCATGGGGGCCGGCGGTGTCTCAGTGCTCAGAGGGAGGCTGCTCGGAGAAGGGCTGATTGGGGAAGGCTTCCGGCTCGGCATCAACCGACTGCTCGGTGAGGATGCGGATGCGCTGCTCGGCTTGGTCGAGCGCCTGCTGGCAGCCATGGCTGAGGCGGATGCCCTGCTCGAAGGCGGCGAGCGATTCCTGAAGCGTCAGATCACCTCGTTCGAGCCGGTCGACGATCGCCTCGAGGTCTTGCAGCGCGGCCTCGAACGCTTTCGGGTCTTCGATCTTCTCTTCGCTCATCGGACGTTTGAATAGCGGTTTTAATCTACGGTACCGTAGGCTGCTTTGTCCGGTCAACGCGCGCTCAGGGGCGGCGCCACCGCGGCGCGCACCCGGACCTCGATCACCCCTTCGTTCAACTCGACTCAGGAGCATCTCCACCCGCCATGAGCGGCCATTACGATTCCTCGGCGATCGAGGTTCTCAGCGGTCTCGATCCGGTGCGCAAGCGCCCGGGTATGTACACCGACACGACCCGACCGAATCATCTCGCGCAGGAGGTGATCGACAACAGCGTCGATGAGGCCCTGGTCGGTCAGGCAACCCGCATCGATGTCACCCTGCACCAGGACGGCTCGATCGAGGTCAGCGACGACGGCCGCGGAATGCCGGTCGATCTCCACCCGGAGCAGGGCTTGCCCGGGGTTGAGGTGATCCTCACCAAGTTGCACGCGGGCGGGAAGTTTTCGGCGGGCAGCTATCGCTTCTCCGGTGGCCTCCACGGGGTGGGCGTCTCAGTGGTCAACGCGCTCTCCAAGCGCCTGGAGGTCTGGGTCAAGCGCAACGGCAAGGAGTATTTCATGGCCTTCGCCCATGGCGACAAGGCCGAGGACCTGATCGAGGTTGGCACCGTGGGCCGCGGCCAAAGCGGTACGCGGCTGCGCTTCTGGCCCGACGAGCGCTATTTCGATTCGCCCAAGGTCGCGGTGCGACAGCTGACCCATCTGCTGCGCGCCAAGGCGGTGCTCTGTCCGGGGCTCGATGTGCGCTTTCGTGACGAGGCCAGCGGCGACGAGCTGCGCTGGTGCTATGCCGACGGGCTGAGGGATTATCTCGGCGAGGCCCTCGGTGAGGCCGAGCGGGTGCCGGATCAGCCCTTCGTCGGCAACCTCGAGGGCCAGACCGAGGCCGTGAGCTGGGCCGTGACCTGGCTGCCGGAGGCGGGTGAGCAGGTGACCGAGAGTTATGTGAACCTGATTCCGACGGTCCAAGGCGGCACCCATGTCAACGGCTTCAGGACCGGCCTGACCGAGGCGGTGCGCGAGTTCTGCGAGTTCCGCAGCCTACTGCCGCGCGGTGTCAAGCTGGCGCCGGAAGACGTCTGGGCGCGCGCGAGCTGGGTGCTCTCGGTCAAGCTGGCCGATCCGCAATTCTCCGGTCAGACCAAGGAGCGCCTCTCGTCGCGCGAATGCGCGGCCTTCGTCTCTGGTGTGGTCAAGGATGCGTTCAGCCTTTGGCTCAACGAGCATGTGGGCGACGGCGAGCGCATTGCCGAGATCGCCATCGGCGCCGCGCAGGCACGACTGCGCGCGGGGCGCACCGTGACCCGCAAGCGCGTCGCCCAGGGACCGGCGCTGCCAGGCAAGCTCGCCGACTGCACCGCCACCGATCCGGCGCGCAGCGAGCTGTTCCTGGTCGAGGGCGATTCGGCCGGCGGCTCGGCCAAGCAGGCGCGCGATCGCGAGTTCCAGGCGATCATGCCCTTGCGTGGCAAGATCCTGAACACCTGGGAGGTCGACCCGGCCGAGGTGCTCGGCTCACAGGAGGTGCACGACATCGCCGTGGCCATCGGCGTTGATCCTGGCAGCGAGGACCTCTCGCGGCTGCGCTTCGGCAAGGTCTGCATCCTGGCCGATGCCGATTCGGACGGCGCCCATATCGCCACCTTGCTATGCGCGCTGTTCCTGAAGCACTTCCCGCGCTTGGTCGCGGCGGGCCATGTGTTCGTTGCGATGCCACCGCTGTATCGGATCGATGTGGGCAAGCAGGTCTTCTACGCGCTGGATGATGCGGAGCGCCGCGGTGTGCTGGATCGGATCGCTGCCGAGAAGCTCAAGGGGAAGGTGGCCCAGAAGATCATGGCGATGGTGCGGCTCAACCGCACCCGCATGGACTATCTGGAGAAGTTCCAGACCCTCATCGATGCCTACAACGCCGGGAGCCTCAACGCGGAGGAGTTCTTCAAGCAGCTGGTGGAGTTCGCCAAGAGCCTGACCG
>CAZTYV010000028.1:12122-25593 GCA_964617675.1 uncultured Halochromatium sp.
GCCGTGGTGTGCTGGATCGGATCGCCGCCGAGAAGCTCAAGGGCAAGGTCAGCGTGCAGCGGTTCAAGGGCCTCGGCGAGATGAACCCGCAGCAGCTGCGCGAGACCACCATCCACCCCGACACCCGCCGTTTGGTCCAGCTCACGGTTGAGCCCGGCGATGAAAGCGCCACCTTGATGGATATGCTGCTGGCCAAGAAACGCGCCGCCGACCGGCGCGCTTGGCTGCAGGCGAAGGGCGACCTGGCCGAGGTCTGATCCGATCCGTCCGGCGGCCCAACCATCCTCTGTCCTGCTCGAGTGCCGCACCGCTATGCTCCCATTCCCCTACGCCCATGCCGCTGATGACGACTGGCACCTCGCCCTCGAGCGCGTGATCGCGGGCCTGCGTTCGGCCCGCGGCCGCCTCGGGTTTCTCTACGTCACCGACGCCATCAATGCGCATCTCGACGCGATCCTGGATGCGGTGCGTGAGGCCACCGGTGTCGAGCATTGGGTCGGTGCCGTCGGCATCGGCATCTGCGCGACCGGTGTCGAGTATTACGAACGCCCGGCGATTGCGGCGATGGTCGCCGACCTGCCCGAGGATGCGTTTCGCGTCTTTGCGCCGATCGTCAAGGACCTCGATGCCTTTGACGCGGCCCAACGCGGCTGGCTCGGGAGCGCTCAGCCGCACGTGGGACTGATCCACGCCGATCCGGCGAACCCGCTCACCGAGAGCCTGATCCGGCAGCTCGCCGAGCGGACCGTCACCGGGTTCTTGGTCGGAGGTCTGGCGAGCAGCCGCACCAATGCCCGCGTGATCGCCGATGAGCCCACCGAGGGTGGCGTGTCCGGGGTCATGTTCACCGAGGCGGCAGCGATCCAAACCGCGCTTTCGCAGGGCTGCACGCCGATCGGGCCTCATCGACAGATCACCGAGTGCCAGCGCAATGTGATCGTCGAGCTCGATGGCCGTCCCGCGCTCGACGTCTTCAAAGAGGATATTGGCGAGGTCTTGGCGCGGGATATCTCGCGCGTGGGCGGCTACATCTTCGTTGGTTTGCCGATCGCCGGCTCCGACACCGGCGACTACCTGGTGCGCAATCTGATTGGTGTCGACATGGACAAGCGGCTGATCGGCATCGGCGACCTGGTCGAGAAGGGCCAGGAGCTGATGTTCTGTCGCCGCGACGCCAATACCGCCCGGGAGGATTTCTCGCGGATGCTCGCAGGTCTCAAGCAGCGGCTCTCGGCGCCGCCACGCGGAGGGGTCTACGTCTCCTGTCTCGGACGTGGCGCGCAGCTGTTCGGGGAGGATTCACAAGAGCTCGAGCAGATCCGCGATGAGCTCGGCGATTTCCCGTTGGTCGGCTTCTATGCCAACGGCGAGGTGTCGCAGAATCGGCTCTACGGCTACACCGGTGTGCTCACGCTCTTCACTTGAGCCGATGCGGCTCGATCCGCCAACCAGCCGGCGGCTCAGCAACCCGGGTGAGGATGCGGCTCATCCGCGGCCGCGGGCCATGGCGCGATCTCCGGGGGGCTTCTGGTGAGCACCCCCGACCACGCCGAGTCGGTCGACCCGCCACCCGCGAGGGACCGATTGACCTTGGGTCTATGGCTCCTGGCCGCGGTGTTGGTGGTGGCGATTGCCGCGGTTCTGCTGCTCAAGGCTTGGCCGCTGCTTCACCCAGCGGTCACTGAGCGCGCAGCCCTGGACCCGAGCTGCGACCTCTTACTGCAGCCTTGCAGCCTGCCCTTCACCTCAGGTGGGGAGGTCAGGCTCGCCATCAGCCCGCGCGGCATCCCGTCCGTGCATCCGCTCGAGATCGAGGTGCGCGTCGCGGGGCTGCCGCCGCCTCAGCGCGTCGAGGTCGATTTCCGCGGTGTCGAGATGGCGATGGGCTTCAACCGTGCCAGTCTTGAACGGCAGGACAGCGCGGCCTCCGACCCCGATTCAAGTGCGGGCTTCAAGGCTGGTGAGCCGTCCGGTGAGCAGGCCGGCGAGCAGGCTGGCGAGCCGGTTGGTGTCGGGGGCGGATCGACCTGGACTGGCGCCGGTATGCTCCCGGTCTGCGTCCGCGATCGAATGACCTGGGAGGCTCAGGTGCTCTTGTATTACCCAGGGCGACTCTTGTCCGCCCCGTTTCGTTTCGTCAGTCGGCGCTGAGCCGCGGTCGCGCTGCTATCATCACCCTATCCGGCCCCGGTCATTCGGTCCGCGGCCGCTCGTCCTAGCCTGGAGAGATCATCATGCGCGTTCTGGTCGGCGATATCGGCGGCACCAAGACGGGACTCGGGATCGCCGAGGTCGAGGGTAACGATGTGACGCTCGAGCTGCATCGGCGCTACCCGAGTCGAAAATCGGTCTCGCTTGGTGAGATCGTCACCACCTTTTTCGATGAGACCGGTTGTGAGTGCAAGGTGGCGGCCTTTGCCGTTGCTGGCCCAGTGGTCTCTGGGCGCAGCAAGACCACGAACCTGCCGTGGCAGATCGACGCGGCCGCGCTGCAGACGACCCTCGGCTTCGAGCGTGTTGGTCTGCTCAACGACCTTGAGGCGGTGGCCTGGGGTGTTCCGGCGCTGTCGTCGACGGAGCTCGCGGTGATTCAGCCTGGCGCAACCACCGCGGTCGGCAATGGCTGCGTCGTCGCCGCTGGCACTGGGCTTGGTGAGGCCGGCATGTACTGGGATGGCGTGCGCCATCGGGCCTTCGCCACGGAGGGCGGCCATACCGACTTCGCTCCAACCGACGATCGCGAGTTCGCGCTCCTGAACTACCTGCAGAAACGTGTCGGTCGGGTGAGCTGGGAGCGTGTCGTCTCGGGGATGGGGATCGGCAACATCTACGAGTTCCTGGCGCAGTGGCACAAGGCGGTACATCCGCCGGCGGTGGCCGAGGCCCTGCGCAGCGATGGTGATATCGCCGCCGCGGTGGCAGAGGCCGCGAGCAACGGACACGCCATCAGTCAGGAGGCGATGGAGCTCTTCTCGGTGCTCTACGGTCGCGAGGCCGGCAACACCGCGCTCAAGCACATGGCCTTGGGCGGCGTCTTTCTTGGTGGTGGGATTGCGCCGAAGAACCTTAGCCTGTTGCAGGGGCCTGGCTTCATCGAGGGCTTCCGTGACAAGGGTCGGATGCGGGGATTGATGGAGCAGATTCCAGTCGCCGTGATCCTGGACTCGAACACGCCCCTCTATGGCGCTGCCCGCTATATGGCCGCTGAGATCGGCTGAGGGGCCGATTTGCGCTTATCCCGTCGGCGGCCGAGCTTCCAACGACTGTTTCTTTTGTGCCATCATATGTTGCATCTCTGCACTCACCCGGTGATCGCATTCGGATGTCTCCCGCTGGCCGACAAGGTGGCTCAAGATCCTGTCCGCCGCGCATCGGCCTTGGGTGGCTGATCGGGCGGATGCGGCGATCCCTGGTGCTGGTGCTCGCGTTGGTGCTGTCGCCGAACGTGGCATCGGCCTTGTCGCTGCAGGTCGAGGTCACGGGACTCGAAGGTCAGCAACAAAGTAACGTGCTGGCCCTGCTTGCGCTCTATCAGGAGCGCGAGGACCAGGCGATGTCGATCCCTAGGCTGCGCGCGCTCTATCGTCGGGCGCCGGAGCAGATTCGCGAGGCGTTGGCGCCGTTCGGGCTGTATCGGGTCGAGATCCAGTCGAGTCTGACCGAGCCGGCGGCCGATTCTGAGGCCTGGGTCGCGCGTTTCGAGGTCGAGCCCGGCGAGCCGGTCAAGATCGGCCAGATCGATTACAGCATCACCGGCCCCGGCGCCACGAACCCGCGCTTCCCGAAGCGGTTCCCGATGAAGGTCGGCGACCCACTCATCCATGCCGAGTACGAGAAGGCCAAGAGCAGCGTACTGAACGTCGCCTCGGAGGAGGGCTATATCGATGCCGACCTCGTGCGGCACCGGGTGTTGATCGATCCGGTCGCCTACGAGGCCATCGTCGAGTTTCATCTTGAGACGGGCGAGCAGTTTTTTCTCGGCCAGGTGGAGTTCAAGCAAGATCTGCTCGCCGATTCGTTTCTGGAGAAGTTCGTCAACTTCAAGCCTGGCGAGATCTACAGCCCAGACCGGCTGCTTGAGCTGCAGGGGCGCTTGATTAGCACCGAGTTCTACGAGAACGTCGAGATTCAACCGCTCCAGGACCAAGCGGGGCCTGATCGAGAGGTGCCGATCGAGGTGATTGCGGTGCGCAATAAGCCGAACGTCTATCGGGTCGGTGTTGGCTATGCGACCGATGTCGGACCGCGGTTCAGTCTGGACTATCGTCGCCGCTACATCGGCCGCCGCGGTCAGAGCGTCAGGAGTGAGATCGAGATCTCCGAGGTCGAGCAGTCGGTCAATGCCGAGTACCGGATCCCGATCCGCAATCCGATCCAGGACTTCATCTTGATTCGGCCTCAGTTCACTGCCTTCGATACCGATACCCGGCAGGGTGACGAGTTCACGCTCGGTGTCGCGCAATCGATTCGGACCAAGAATGGCTGGCGGCGGGTGATGGGGGTCGACTACCGCTATGAGGATTTCTCGGTATCGAGCGTCGACGACGGGACCTTCAACGGCCTGGTTCCGAATATCTCCTGGTCCAAGGTCGACGCCGATGATCCGATCAATACCCGCAATGGCTTTAGGATCAACTACGCCCTGCAGGGCACCTCGAAAGACCTGCTCTCGACCAGCAACTGGCTCAGTGGCCAGCTCGACTACAAGCTGATCAAGTCCCTCGGTGAGAAGATGCGCTTCATCGGACGGACCCAGCTCGGCGCGATCTGGGCCAGTAGCGTTGAAGACGTTCCCGCCAGTCAGCGATTCTTCACCGGTGGCGATACGAGCATCCGCGGCTGGGCCTTCGACGTGCTCGGGCCCGAGCAACCGACCAACGGTGCGACCATCGGGGGTCGTTACCTCGGCGTTGGCAGCCTCGAGCTCGAGCATCAAGTGGTTGGCAACTGGGGGGGCGTCGTCTTCACGGACTTCGGCAACGCCTTTGATCCCGAGTATGAGAATCGCTGGGAGCAGAGTGTCGGGCTCGGCATCCGATATAGCACGCCGATCGGCCCGGTGAGGTTGGATCTCGCCTACGCCTTGACCAAGGACCCGGCCGGCTTTCGGCTGCACTTCAGCATAGGGCCCGATCTGTGACCACGACCGACGCCACCCCCGATCCCTCGCCGACGGTCGCTGGACCCACCGCGGCTCGTGGCCCCGGCGCCGGTGATACGGGCGATGCTGGCAGCGGATCATCGAAGCGTCGCCGGCGCCGTTTTCGCCCGCTACGCTGGCTCTTGAGCCTGGTTGGCCTGCTGCTGACGCTGGTTGTGCTGCTGCTGTTCTTCGTCCTCGGTACTCAGACCGGGCTGCGCACGCTGATCGCTGTGACCGAGGATCTGGCGCCGGGGATGATCGAGGCCAGCCGGGTCGAGGGGCGGATTCTGGGGCGTCTCGAGATCGACGGCTTCGCTCTGAAGCTGCCCGTGGTTGAGGCATCGGTCGGAACCCTGGTGCTCGACTGGAGCCCAGGCGCGTTGCTGACCGGTACGCTGCGGGTGCGCGAGCTCCTGGCGAGCGATATCGAGGTGCTGACCGCACCAACCGATGAGGACAAGCCAGCCCGCGAGCCGCTGGAGCTGCCATCGATCAAGCTGCCGATCGGTATCGATATCGATCAGGTCCTGGTCGAACGTCTCCGGGTGCAAGCATCCGGTGCCGCCCCGGAATCGGCCATCGAGCTGACGCGCGCCGAGCTCTCGGCGACCGCCAACGGCAGTGTCGTCGAGATCAGGGCGCTCGACGCCGAGCTCGCGCAGCCCAGTGCGCGTGCCCGCGCGCAGGGGCAGGTCGAGCTCAAGGGCGCCTATCCGGTTGAGCTGACGCTGGACTGGCGCTTCCGCCAGGCGCCGGCGCTCTCGATCGCCGGCGAGGGACGCGTCGCCGGTGATCTGGACGCACTGACGGTGACGCACCGCATCAGCGGTTCGGTGCGCGCGCGCTTGCAGGCGCTGATCGAAGATGCGCTGAATGCGCCACGCTGGCAGGCCGAGATCGATCTCGAGGCCATCGAGCTGCCCGAGCTGGTGGCGGATGCCCCGAGGGTTGATCTGCAGGCCGAGCTCAAGAGCGAAGGCGATCTGCAACGCGCATCACTGACCGGATCACTGCGAGGATCAGCACCGGATGTCGCCGAGATGGGGCGGTTGGCCGCGGACCTCGATGTGCAATGGGCGGTCGGGGTCTTGACCGTCAATGCCTTACGACTGACCGAATCCATGGCGACTGAGGCTGCCGGAGCACGCATCGAGCTGACGGGGGAGTTGAACACCAATCCAGCGGTGCCGACCTTCACGGCTCAGGCACTGTGGGAGCGCCTGCGCTGGCCGCTTGCCGGCGAGCCCGTTGTCCAATCGCCGATGGGCTCCTTGGGCGCTGAAGGCGCACTGGATGCGTTTACCTATCGTCTGACCACGGATGCGTTCGGCGAGCAGATCCCGGAAACGAGGCTGGCGCTGGTCGGCAGTGGCGATCAGCAGCGCACTGACATCGACGAGCTGACGATCGAGACCCTCAACGGTCAGATCGCGGGCAAGGGTAGCCTCGGCTGGTCGCCGGAGCTGGTCTGGGATCTCGCGGTGACCGCGCGAGAGATCGATCCGGGTCGGCAGTGGGTGGGGCTGGATGGCAGCCTCGGCCTCAAGGCCGACAGCCGCGGCAGCCTCAAGGATGGCTTCAGTTATGCGCTCAGCCTGGATGCGGCGATGGCGGACTATCCGCGCGCGCTGCTGAACCTCAGTGGCAGCGGGACCGCCGCCGAGGCTCGCGTCACGGAGCTGAGTCTCGAAACCCTCGGCGGGGTGATTGAGGGTCAGGGCGAGGCCCGTTGGTCTCCCACCGCAACCTGGACCTTCGCGCTCTCGGCTCGCGACATCAATCCGGGTAGCCACTACGCCGGTCTGGACGGGCGCGTCGGGCTGACCGCAGAGACCTCGGGAGGGCTCGAGGAGGGCTTCGCCTTCGAGCTTCAGGGCGATGCAGCGCTGGCCGACTATCCGCCGACGCGGCTCGATCTGGCCGGGATTGGAACCGCAACCTCGGCGACGCTCGAGCGTCTGGCGATCGAGGTCATCGGTGGCCGTATCGACGGCACCGGCGAACTGGCCTGGTCGCCGGTGCTGTCCTGGGATGCCGCGCTCAGCCTTGCCGACCTCGACCCCGGCGAGCTCCTTGCCGATTGGCCGGGCCGCCTGGGTGGCCGTGTGCAAACCCAAGGCCGCATCCTCGATGCAGGGGCGGATGGCGACGCGACTGCAGCGGCCCATGCGGGGGCGACGGCGGGGCCGGATCTGACGCTCAGCGTCAGCGATTTCGGTGGCGAGCTGCGGGGCTATCCGGTGGCCTTGCGCGGGGATCTCGCGGTCAAGGGCAGGTCGATTCAGCTGCGCACCTTGGAGGCAAACTCTGGCGATACCCGTCTGACCCTCGAGGGACAGGTCGATGAGCGCATCGATCTTCGCTATGCCTTCAACTCACCGAGCCTTGCGGCGCTGCTTCCTGGGGTCAAGGGCCGGCTCGAGGCCCAGGGCGGGGTTGCTGGCACCACACAGCAGCCGCAGATCCGTCTCGCGCTCGATGGCCGCGACATCGAGCAGGATGGCCAGGGCATCGAGCGCATCAGCGCCTCGGCGGAGCTGGGCTTAGGCCAACAGAGCCCGCTGCGGCTTGTGATCGATGGCAGCAATCTGATCCTGGGCGCTCAGCGCTTCGAGCGCTTGCAGGTGCGCGGGGATGGCACGACCGGCTCCCATCAGGTCAGTCTCGACCTCGACGGTGATCCACTGGCCTTGGCGCTGTCGATGGAGGCGGGCTTGAGCACAGCCGGCGCCTACGCGGGGCGCCTAACAAGGCTGAGTCTCGACACCCAGGACTACGACAACTGGGCGCTGGATCGGGCCGCACCCTTCGAGGTAGCGGGCAGCGTCATCGAGGCGGGTCCGCTCTGTCTCAGCAACCAAGGCACAACCCGGGGCTGCGCGACCTTTCGCCAGCCCGAGGCGGGTCGATTCTCGGCCTCACTCGACCTGCAGCGGCTCGGCTTCGATCTGTTGGACGCGATCACCCCAGACACGACCTCGATCGAGGGCTATCTGACGGCAAAGGCGGAATTTGAGGGCCGCGCTGATCAGCTCTTTGGCAGCGCGGAGCTGAGGGTGCCCGAGGGTGGGGTTGAGATCGTCCTGCCACGGGCGAGCGAGACCCTGGTCTTCACGGGGACGCGGCTCGATGTCCGCGCCGGGGCGAGCGGCATCGACGCCCGCTTCGAGCTGCCGATCGAGGGTGCTGGGCGTGTCGATGCTGAGCTCGGACTGCCGGGATTCAGGTTCAGTGCCATCGACACCCAACCGCTCAGCGGGCGTATCGCGATCGACCTCGACGGTCTGGACCGGTTCGCGCGGCTAGCCCCGGACCTCAGCGGCACCCAGGGGAGCATTCAGGGCACCATCGGGCTCAGCGGTCGCCTGACCAAGCCTGGGATTCGCGCCGACGTGGCAGCACGCGATATCGCGGTCAGCGTCCCATCGATCGGCCTGGAGGTCCGCGAGCTGAATCTCGCGCTCGAGAGTGAGAGTGCTGATGCCATCCGGGTCAATGGTGGCGCCTTGGTTGGCGGCGGCCAGCTCAACCTCGATGGCCAGGCGGTCGGTATCGGCAGCGCCGAGCCGACGCTCTCGGTCACGCTGAACGGTCGGGATCTCAAGGTTGCGGACAGCAAGGAGTACAAGGCCCAGGTCTCGCTTGATCTCGAGGCCGGCTTCGGCCCGGGTGGCGGTGCCGTGCGCGGCGAGCTGAGTGTGCCGACGGCGACGATCATGCCGCGGACCATCCCCTCGGGTGCCATCCAGCCGTCGCCTGATGTCGTCCTAGAAGAGGACACGGACAAGCCGGCGGGCCTGCCGCTGAGCGTCGATGTCTTGGCGCGCTTGGGCGATCAGGTGCTGCTGGAGGCCTTCGGGCTGCGTGGCCGGTTGGAGGGGCAGCTGCGGATCACTCAGCAGCCGGGCCGACCGTTGCTCGGGAGCGGGGAGCTGCAGGTCATCGACGGCACCTATCGGGTGTCCTTGCCCGGGCTCGGCCTCTTGACCTCGGTCGGGCGCCCGCTCGTGATCAACAAGGGCATTGTTCTCTTTGCCAATACCCCGCTCGACAATCCGGGCATCATCCTGAATGCGCAGCGTGAGGGCGGTGATCTCACGGCCGGGGTGCGCGTACTGGGGACATTGCGCAACCCGAAACTGGCCTTCTTCTCGGAATCCGATCCGAATCTGTCGCAGTCGGAGATCACCAGTTACCTGGTCACCGGGATCCCGCCCAAGCGTGGGGGCAAGCAAGAAGACCGCTCGCTGTCGGTGGGCACCTACATTGCGCCGAAGCTGTTCATGGAATATGACAGCAGCCTCGGTGACCAGTCGGATAGCGTCAAGATGCGCTATGACCTCAGCAAGCGCATTCAGCTGCAGAGCGAGACCGGTGATGCTCAAGGGTTCGATATCTTCTACAAGTTCGAGAACTGAGCCGACGGCGCCCGCACCCCTTGACGATCATGACTGAGCCTCTGTGGAGGCCGCGACACTGGCCGAGCTGGGTGGTCGTCGGCCTGTTCAAGCTGTTGGCTCTGATGCCGTTTCGGATGCAGGTTGCGCTTGGGCGTGGGCTGGGCTGGATCGGCTATCTGCTGGCCAGAGGGCGTCGACGAGTGGCGCGCACGAATCTGTCGATCTGCCTTCCGGAATACGACGCTCGAGCCCGAGAACGGCTGCTGCGAGCGCATTTCGGCTGGCTCGGCGTGGCCGCGGTTTGTCAGGGGTTGAGCTGGGCAGCACCACCCGAGCGCTTGGCGCGCATCGTTCGCTTGCGTCATCGCGAGCGCATCGATGCGCTGCTCTCAGCCGGGCGGCCGGTGATCGTGTTGGTGCCGCACTTCGTTGGCTTGGAGCTCGGTGGAACCGCATTCACGGCGTTGGTGCACTCGGGCATGTATATGTACCAACGCATCCGGAATCCGGTGCTCGACGCGCAGGTGCGCCACGCGCGGACGCGGTTCGGAGCGATTCCGGTCGAGCGCCACGATGATCTGCGCGGCCTGATCCGAACACTCAAGGCCGGCGTGCCGTTCTTCTATCTTCCGGATCAGGACCCCGGGCGTCGGCGCGGTGTCTTCGTGCCGTTCTGTGGGGTGGCAGCAGCGACGGTGCCCACGCTCGGGCGCATTGCTCGGCTCGCGGATGCGGTGGTGATACCGACCTTCGCCCGGTTCCTGCCGAGGGGCGAGGGGCTCGAGCTCTGTTTCGATCCGCCGATCACAGCGTTCCCGAGTGGTGATGCGGAGGCGGATGCGGCGCGGATGAATCGCGTCATCGAGGATCGGTTGCGAACCATGCCGGCGCAATACTTCTGGGTGCATCGGCGATTCAAGACGCGGCCGGAGGGGGCAGAGCCCGTGTATCCGAGCCGTCGGAGACGCCGCTGATGACCCTCCATCGCCAGGGTTGTGCAGCGTTCGCCGGACGACGCCCTGAATCCGTCCGTGGGGGTTCGAGCGCCGCATCCTTGCTGCGCACGCCCCAGACGAGAGCTATCAGATCGTCGCGCTGATGGGGCTTCGCACGGAGGGGCAGGGAGAACATCGGCTGCGGCTGGGTAGGCCGCGCGATTGGCTGTTGGGGGGTCTGCTGCTCGCGGCGGTTCTGTTGACCGTCGAGCTGAGCCTTGGCTGGAAGGCCTTGTTGGCGCCCTGGGCATCGCTACCCGCGCAGGCCTTACTCGGTGCCTTTTCCCTCACCGCCGCGAGCTATCTCCTGCGGGCGGTGCGGGTGCAGGTCTACTTCCAACCGGCGCTGTCGGGCCGGTTTCTGACCGTGCTGCGGCTTTCGGTGCTGCACAATGCCGCGAATAATCTGCTGCCGATGCGCGCCGGCGAGCTGGTCTTTCCCTGGTTGATGCGCCGTTATTTCGGCCATGGTTTCTGGGCGGCGGGTGCATCCCTGGTCTGGATTCGGTTGCTGGACCTCCATTTCCTGGGTGTGGTTGGGTTGATCGTGCTCTGGATACGAACGCCGAGCCCCTGGTGGGGGCTGCCGATCTTGGCGTGGCTCGGGCTGCTGCCGTTGTTTTGGCTGGCGCGACCGCTGGCGGGGCGGCTGGAGTCCTGGGGTGGCGAGGGGCTCGCAGCGCGTTTGCGGACCTTGCTGCTGCTCGTCGTCGCGGCGGCGCCGCGTGAGCCCGCGCGGCTCTGGTGGCTCTATCTCTGGACGGCGTTGTCCTGGAGTCTCAAGTTCGTTGGCTTTGCCCTTGTCCTTGGTCACTTCGTGCCGGCGGCGCTTTGGCAAGTGGTGCTCGGGGTGATGGGGGCGGAGCTCTCAACGGTGCTGCCGTTTCATGGGATTGCGGGTAGCGGCTCGTTCGAGCTCGCCGCGGTGGCGGCGATGGTCCCGCTGGGTGTTGCGCCGGTCACCGCCCTAGCGGGCGCCGTGAATCTGCATCTGTTCGTGCTCGGTACAACCCTGTTGCTCGGGGCGGCAGCCTTGTTGCTCCCCGTTGCGAAGAGGCCGCCCGGCACCTAGGGCCCTGTCGATGGATGCTCAGACGGCCTATCCTTTTGCCTCACTGATCGGTGGCGACGATGGGGACGTTCACGAACGAGGGGCATCGCGTGCATCAAGACCATTATTGCGCGTTGGCTCGCCGAGAAGCGCTTGGGTCAGCCGCCTGTCCTTTCGGTATCGCGCCTCATCTCAACGGGCGAGCGCGAGCAAGGCGTCGAGGTCTAGGTTGGACTCGCAGTGATCGGCGAGGGCATCCAAGGCCGCCTCGATGCGGGCCTCGAAATCGAGTCGTGCGGCGCGGGCGCCGACCTGCTCAAGCCAGTGCGCGCGGAAGCCATCGCTGCCGAAGATGCCGTGCAGATAGCCGCCCATCACGCGCCCGTCCGCTGAGATGGCGCCTTCCGGTCGGCGACCTCCGTTGCCGTCATCGAGTGTTAACCAGGGTCGTTGCAGCCCGCTGCCGCTGGTGCGCCCCATGTGCATCTCGTAGCCGGTGATGCGGCAGCCGCTGCGCTGATCGGTCAGATCGAGGTCGGTCAGGCGCTTGTCGCCGCTGATGCTGGTCTCGATGTCCAGCAAGCCGAGGCCTGCGGACTCGCCGGGGTCACCCTCGATGCCCTCGGGATCGCGGACCATGCGGCCAAGCATCTGGAAGCCGGCGCAGAGGCCCAGCACCCGTCCACCGCGTCGGACATGGGCGAGGATGTCAATATCCCAGCCCTCGCGGCGCAGGACCTCAAGATCGGCGCGGGTGGCCTTGGACCCGGGCAGAATGATCACGTCGGTCTCGGCCGGGATCACCTCACCGGGCTTAATCCAGCGCAGGGTCACCGCCGGCTCGGCCGCAAGCGGGTCGAGGTCGTCGAAGTTGGCGACCCGCGAGAGGCGTGGCACCGCGATCTTGATGGAGCCTTGGCCGTCGGTGCCCGCGGGCTCGGCTGGGCGCTCGAGCGCGAGCGAGTCCTCGGCCGGCAGCCGCGCGGCGCCCTCAAACCAGCGCAGCACCCCAAGGAAGGGCCAACGCGTGATCTCGGTGATGGTCTTGCAGGCCGGCTCGAACAGCGAGAAATCGCCGCGGAACTTGTTGACCAGGTAGCCGACCACGCGGTTGCGGTCGGCCTCGTCGAGCAGCAGCCAGGTGCCGACCAGCGAGGCCATGGTGCCACCCTTGTCGAGATCGCCGAGCACGATCACCGGCACCTTGGCGCGCTCGGCGAAGTACATATTGGTGATGTCGCAGTCGCGCAGGTAGATCTCGGCTCCACTGCCGGCGCCCTCGACCAGCACCAGGTCGGCCTCGGCGCAGACGCGCTCGAAGCTGTCGAGGATGGCCGGCATCATGCCCTGGCGCATCTGATGATAGACGCGGGCCGGGCAGTTGCCGAGCGCGCGCCCGCGCAGCACCACCTGCGAGCCGACATTGGTCTGTGGCTTGAGCAGCACCGGGTTCATGTGGATCGACGGCGGCACCCCGCAGGCGCGAGCCTGGAGTGCCTGGGCGCGGCCGATCTCGCCGCCGGGCGTCTCGCCATCGGCACCCGGCGGGGCATCACTGTCGGCGGTGACCGCGGCATTATTGCTCATGTTCTGCGCCTTGAACGGGCGCACCGCGAGGCCGCGCCGGGTATAGGCTCGACAGAGTCCAGCGACGAGCAGGCTCTTGCCGACGTCGGACGCGGTGCCCTGGATCATCAGGGTGCGCGCCCGTCGCGGGCCATGTTCGCGCAGACGAGGTAGCTGGAGGTCGATGGTCGGCGCTTGTTCGGACATGAAGGAATGCAGGTTTAGCAATCGATCAAAAAGGCAAACGCCCCGCGCGAGCGCGAGGCGTTGGGTTGGTGCCGGGTGGGTGAGCATGTGCCCATGCGGGGGCGTTGCA
>CAZTYV010000029.1:0-850 GCA_964617675.1 uncultured Halochromatium sp.
TGGTCGGTCGCGGCAGCAAGATCGACAATCTGGTCCAGATCGCCCACAACGTCCGGCTCGGCGAGCATGTGATCATGGTCGCCCAGAGCGGCATTGCCGGCAGCACACGCATCGGCACCGGCTGCATCATCGCCGGCCAGGCAGCCATCACCGATCATCTGGACATCGGCGCTGGTGCCCGCATCGGCGGGCAGGCCGGCGTGACCAATGACGTCGAGCCCGGCGCGGCCATCACCGGCACGCCGGCACGGCCGGTGACCCAAAATCTGCGCGAGCAGGCAGCGCTGGGACGACTGCCGGATCTAGTCAAGCAGGTCAGGCGCCAGCAGCGCGTCATCGAGGCGCTGGAAGCGCGGCTGGCGCGGTTGGAGTGTAGTGTCTCGGGCGGCTGACGTGAGAACGGTTGTGTCAGCCTGGAAGGACTAGAGATCCTTGACGGGCCGACATCTCTGCAGATGCGTTAAGTTTTGCAGTGCAGCACGATCGAGCGCTCCAAATCGGGATTGGGATCGGGATCGGGATCGTTGTCAAAGGTTTACCCATCTCTCCGATTTCGATTTCGATTTCGATAGTGATACCGATCTCGAGAAGTACGGCTCGTTGGTCTGAGGCAAAGCCTGGTTAATGGTCCGCGAATGAACGCCAATGAACGCAATCGGAAACGAACGGGAAGGTTCAGCGCAGCGAGGCGGCCAGGCGGAGGATGCCCTTGACGTCGGTCTTGCCGACGTGGCGATAGGGTAGGCGCCAGCGCGGCAGCACCGTGACGGTCCCTTCGATGCGATAGTCCCAGGGCTGGCGGGTCAGGGCCAGTGCCGGCGGTCGCCGTTACCCGGGACCCAGAACCGGG
>CAZTYV010000029.1:860-25365 GCA_964617675.1 uncultured Halochromatium sp.
ACATCGGCACCTTGCCCACTGGATCGGGTCAATAGACAGTTCCAGGCCGACCGCCCCAACCAGCTTTGGGTGTCGGACTTCACGTACGTATCGACCTGGCAGGGTTGGCTGTACGTGGCTTTCGTCGTCGACGTGTTCGCCCGACGCATTGTGGGCTGGCGGGTCAGCGCCAGTGCCGGCAATGTGCGGGCGAGCTGCCCCGCATCGCCGCTGACCAGGACCTCGATGTCCGCCTCACCGCGGGCCGGTATCCAACGCTGGAAGCTGCTTTGGCCCGATGCGATGTCGCGCTCCTCCATCCAGAGCCGATAGGTCATCGCGAAT
Organism: uncultured Halochromatium sp.; assembly: GCA_964617675.1. Lineage (GTDB taxonomy): Bacteria > Pseudomonadota > Gammaproteobacteria > Chromatiales > Chromatiaceae > Lamprobacter. The sequence goes on from CAZTYV010000029.1 coordinate 1,185, forward strand.
ACGGGCATCGGCAGCGGATTGGGGTTGTCGACGCGCAGTCCGACGCGAAAGGTCTGCTCACCGGCGCTTAGTCGCTCGGGGCGCAGCGACATCAGCTTCACGTCCGGCGGGACCAGGCGGCGCAGCATGAATACCGCGCCCGCGCCGATCAGCGCGAGCGCGGCCAGCACCAGGAGCCAGATCGGCATTGCGTCTCAGCCCAGGCCGGTGGGGCCTTCGCCTTCGCGGAGGCTGCTGATGATGTCCGTCAGGCCTCTTCGACGGCCTCGGCGGGCCGCTTGATGCTCTGCGGGTTCTTCATCTGCTCCGCCGTGAGCTGCTCGCCGCCGCCGCCGCAGGCCATCATCGAGGCCCTGGGCTTCTTGATGGCGGGGATATCGACCTTCACGCCTTCCATCTGCTGGTCGCCGCCGCCGCAGGCCTTGACGGAGGCGGCTAGACCGCTGGCCGGCTGGGCCGGGCGCTTGGCCGCCGGCGCCTTCTTCCAGGCGTTGTGATCCGGCTCGACGATCTTGGTCTTGGACTTGTCGTAGTCGAACTTGATGAACTTCTTGAACAGCGGGCCCCAGTAGTTCTGCTTGCCCAACTGATAGAACTTGCGCTCCATGGCACTCTTCAAGAATGCCTTGATGCAGCCGATCAGGTACTTGCGGCGGAACGGGTCCTTCACCCAGGGGTACTGGAAGAACATCCGCTTCATGTAGAAGCGCCGGTAGTTGGCCATGACGCCGTCGAGCAGCTCGGCGCGGTCGATGTTGTCCGGCTTCATGATCGGCGAGACGAAGTTGTACTTGGAGTAGTCGTGGACCTCCACTCGGTCGCCCATCTCGGCGAACATATCCGAGAAGGGCCACGGCGTGTACATCGACCAGTTGGCCATGTCGGCGCCCCAATCCATGACCATCTGATAGGTCTCTTCCAGGGTCTCGCGGGTCTCGTTCTCGAGGCCGACGATGAACTGCGCCTCGGTGACGATGCCGTTCTCCTGCAGCAGCTGCACCGCGCGCTTGTTCTGCTCGATCGTGGTCTCCTTGACGAAGCGATCGAGATTCAGCTGCGCCGCCGCCTCAGTGCCGAGCGAGACGTGCACCAGGCCGGCCTTGCGATAGAAGGGCAGCAGCTCCTCGTCACGCATGACGTCGGTGACGCGGGTATTGATGCCCCAATGGATGCCGAGATCGCGGTCGATCAGCTCTTGGCAGAACTCGATGAACTTGTTGCGATTGATCTGCGGCTCCTCATCGGCCAGGATGAAGAAGCCGACGCCATGCACCTTCACCAGCTCCTCGATCTCATCGACCATCTTCTTCGGATCGCGCACCCGATAATCGCGCCAGAACTTCCACTGCGAGCAGAAGCTGCAGGTGAAGGGGCAGCCGCGCGCCATGTTGGGCGTGGCGACCGGCACGCCCAGCGGGATGTAGATGTACTTTTTCCAGTCGAGGATGCTCCAGTCGGGCCAGATGGAGTCGACATCCTTGATTGAGGGCTCGACCGGCGTGGCGACGACCTGCTGGTCCTCGTTGAGATAGGCGATGCCCTTGATCTGCTCGCGCTCGGCCGGCCAGCGACCCTCATCGATCGCGCGCACCAGGTTCAGCGTCACCGCCTCACCCTCACCGCGCACGATGACGTCGATCCAAGGTGCCTCGCCGAAGACCTGCTGGTACATGAAGGTGGGATGGATACCGCCAAGCACCGTGATCGCGTTCGGGCGCTCCTCCTTGGCGATCTGTAACAACCGCTGCGCGGTGTAGATCATCGGCGTCATCGCGGTGGTGGCGACGATGTCGGCGCCGGAGTTGCGGATGGCGACACGCAGCTGCTCTTCGTCGAGGTTGTCCACCAAGCCGTCAACGAAGTGATAATCCGTGTAGCCGCCTTTTTTGAGATAACCGGCGAGATAGGCAACCCAGGCCGGTGACCAGTTGCCGGCGATGTCGGCGGCACCGGCGCTATAGTTGGGGTGGACAAAAAGGATTCGCATTGTCAGCTCCGATGGATCTTGCCGTCGCACGCGAGCGCGGACCAGCGGTGAAGGGGCACTGGGCCCGCGTCGATTGCAGCCCGGGCAATGGCTGCGTTGGCCCGGATGCGGTCTGCGTGTCTCAGAGTGGTGGTGTCTTCAAATCGTTCTGTTGTTGCTGAGCGAGCCTGGTGTCGTGTGTCGGCGCGAGGCCGTCGCGGCAACCTGACAGCTTACGCTGTCGCGCCAGCATGACGTGCCGAGATTACCATGCACTGGGGTCGGCTGGACCAACTCCGCCACGGCGGAGTTGCCCTGAATCAAGCGCTTGGCCCTTTCTGGCCTGACGGGCGATGGCTCCTATCCTCTGGCTGACTGACGACGGCCGCCGTCCCCTCACAGCGCCAGGGCACGATGTAGCGCTCTGTGCGGTCGCCGTCTCGATGCTCGCCGATAATGGCGCGCACGCCATAGACGCGCGCGAGCTGCTCGGCACTGAGCACGGTCTCGACCTCGCCGCAGGCCATCGCGAGGCCGCGGTCCAGCAGCAAGAGGCGATCGCAGAAACGGCTCGCGAGGGTCAGGTCATGAAGCACGACAACGACCGTCTGGCCGGCCTCGCAGCGGCTGCGCAAGAGCTCCATGACGCGCAGCTGATGCATGGGGTCGAGCGCCGCCACCGGCTCATCGGCGAGCATCAGCTCGGCCTCAACCGCGAGCAGGCGTGCCAATCGGGCACGGGCGCGCTCGCCGCCGGAGAGCTCATCGGCGCGTCGCTCGCGCAGCGTCCAGACATCGGTGACCCGGAGCGCCTGCTCGATCGCACGCTCATCGGCGTCGGCTTCGGCCTGCGCCGCTGCCGAGAAGCCGCCGCGCCACCAGCTACCGCGGTAGGGATGGCGGCCGAGTGCGACGAGGTTGCGCACGCTGATCGGCCATTGCAGGCGGTCGTCCTGACTCAAGTAGGCGAGGCGTTGCGCACGCGCCCGTGCCGACATCTGTCCAAGTGCCTGCCCATCGAGGCGAACCGCGCCGCGGTAGGGCATGAGCTGCATGATGGCCTTGACCAAGGTGCTCTTGCCGGCGCCATTGGGTCCGATCAGACCGAACAGCTCGCCGCGCGCGATCTCGAGGTCGATGTCCGTCAGCAGCGCCTGGTCGCCGGCGCGCACCGACAGACCCTCGATCTGCAGCAGGCTCATAGCATGTCCCTCCGCGAGCGCAGCACCAGCGCGAGGAAGAAGGGTGCCCCCACCAGTGCCGTGACCACGCCGAGCTGAAGCTCCTTCGGCGTATCGATCAGCCGCAGCGTGATGTCGGCCGCGAGCACCAGGATGGCCCCGCCGAGCGCGCTGGGCAGCAGCAGCTGACCGGATCGATAGTGGACGAAGCGCCGCAGCATGTGCGGTACCACGAGGCCGACGAAGCCGATGGCGCCGGTGACCGCGACACAGGCGCCGACGCTGAGCGCCGTGCCCAGGATGATCAACACCCGCAGGCGCGGCAGGTTGACGCCGAGACTGGTGGCCTCGGCCTCACCGAGCGCGAGCACCTCGAGCGCCGGTGCGGCGGCCAGCAGCAGCAGTACGCCGATCAGCACGAATGGCAGCACAAGCCGCACGTCGGCGAAGCTGCGATCACTGATCGAGCCGAGCAGCCAGAGCACGATGTCCTGCACATCATAAGGATTCGGCGCTAGGTTCAAGGCCAAGGAGGTCAACGCCGAGGCCAGCGCCGAGACCGCCACGCCAGCGAGGATCAGGGTCAGGTTCGACGAGCCGGCGCGGGCGAGGGCATAGAGGAATAGGGTCGCGAGCAAGGCGAAGAGCATGGCCGACGCCGGTAGCGCCCAGGCATTCAGGGCACTGAGCCCGAAGTAGAGCGTCAAGACTGCACCGAGGCCCGCGCTCGAGGAGATCCCGAGCAGTCCCGGCTCGGCCAGTGGGTTGCGCAACAGCCCCTGCAGCGCGGCGCCGGCCATACCCAGCGCCATGCCGACCAGCCAGGCGAGCAGGACGCGCGGCAGGCGGATTTGTTGCACGATCAGCTGATGCGTCTCCGGGCCAACGCCGAAGAGCCCGTCGATGATCTCGCTCAGCGTCAGCGGCGCGGCGCCGAAACGCAGCGAGAGCAGACTCAGCCCGAGCAGCAGCACCAGGAGACCGAGATTCAGCGCAAGCGCACTGGAATCCGTGAATGGTGTCACAGGCTTGGCGCTCATGGCTCGACCTGCCGGCGGGGCGCGAGCGTGCGGATGCGATCGGCGATCAGCTCCGCGGCATCAATCAACTCGAGGCCGCCACAGCCCCAGGCGCTGTGACTCGGCATCTGGATGCTCGGTACCTGCTCGAGCAGGCTGCTGAACAGCGGATGGCGCCCGTAGCGAGACCTGGATGGGGACTGTGTCTGATCGAAGTAGCCCAGCAGGAGCAGGTCCGGCGGGTCAGACAGCAGCCGTTCGAGCGGCAAGCTGCCCCAGCCGCGGACGCCGTGCTCTGCAGCCAGGTTACGCAGACCGAGCAGCTCGAGCATCGCGTCGACGTAGGTCTCGCTGCCAGCGGTGCCACCATTCGGCCGCAGGTAGAGCGCCCGCGGCGTCCAATCCGTATCGGCCGCGGTGGCAGATAGGGCCTCGATTCGGGCTCGGGCTTTGGCGACCTCGTGCTGACCGACCGCCTCACGACCGATCGCTTGGGCGATATCCAGCGTCATCGTCAGCGCGTCCTCGAGCTCGCTCGGGTAGGGCAGGGGCACCAGCTCGATCCCTTGGTCGATCAGCAGCTCGGTATGGGGTCGCCCGGACCATCCCAGATAGGTCAGCGTCATCTCCGGCTGCCGATAGAGCAGCTCCTCGACCGCTCCACGATTTCCAGGGTAACGGCTTGCCAGTGCCGCGACGGGGGATTGGCTCGGGTCCTGTGATTGGACCGAGACCGACCGGATCTGCTCGGGCGCGCCGAGCCGCAGCAAGAGCAGATCGGCGCAGAGATTGGTGCTCATCACGCTCGGCAAGGGCGCGGATGCCGCGACCTCCTTCTCTGGCATGGATGACCGTGCGGAGCCATCAAGGGAGGCTGCCGCCACGGCCAGGCTGGTGCTGAGGACCAGTGCGCCGGCGAGGGCGCCCAGGGCCACATGGAGACGCGGACCAGGGTGATGATGGGCGAGATCAGACAAGGTCGATGGAAAACGGCAAGGACAGCAAGAGACGACGGGCGTGAGTCAACGCCAAGGTGGAGGCAGAGCGGAGACCCTGGAGACCCTGGAGACCCTAATGTTCGGCGCTGCCGAACAGCGCCCGCAAGACGCGCGATTATGACGGAAAACGAGAGCCGGGGTCGCTTGGGTCTGAGATTGGGCCTGGCTCTGAACTGGGCGCAGGACCCGATGCATCGAGATGGCGCGCGAGCGCCCAGCCGACGTGCTCGCGCACCAAGGCGCTGGGATGCTCGAGACGCTGCCGTAGGGCGTCGCGAAGTGGATCGGAGCCCGGGGCGTTCCCCAGGGCCACGGCGATGTTGCGCAGCCAGCGCTCGTGGCCGATGCGCCGGATCGCGCTGCCTTCGGTGCGTGCCAGGAAGGTCGGCTCATCCCAGCGGAACAGCTCGATCAGGGTTCCTGTGTCGAGGTCATCGCGGGCGAAGAAGTCGTGCTCGTCGGTGAGTCGCGCGAACCGATTCCAGGGGCAGCAGAGCTGACAGTCGTCGCAGCCATAGATGTGATTCCCCATCTGCGGGCGCAACGCCTCCGGGATCGGTCCGAAGTGCTCGATGGTCAGATACGAGATGCAGAGGCGTGCGTCGAGCTCGAAGGGCGCGACGATCGCCCGCGTCGGGCAGATGTCGATGCAGGCCTGGCAGCGGCCGCAGTGCTCGCGTGCCGGCTCGTCCGGCGGCAGTGGCAGGTCGCAATAGATCTCGCCGAGGAAGAACCAGGAGCCGCCGTCGCGGTTGATCAGGTTGGTGTGCTTGCCGATCCAGCCGAGGCCGGCCTTCTCGGCGAGCGGCTTCTCCATCACCGGTGCCGAGTCGACGAAGACCCGCCAGCCGTAGGCGCCGATGCGCGCCTCGAGCCGTTGTGCCAAGCGCTTCAGCCGCGCGCGCAGCACCTTGTGATAATCGCGCCCGATGGCATAACGCGAAACGAAGGCGCGTGCCGGATCGGCGAGCGCCTGCTCGATGGCGAGCTGTCCCCATGCTTGGACTCGGTGAGCCATCGATGGAGGCGGCCCTCGGCCTGACTCAGATCGCAATCGGCGATGCCGATCTGCTGGAAGCCGAGGGCCTGGCCCCATTGCTTGAGGTCGCGCACCAGGGCCTCAAGCTCGGCTGACGACAGCGATGGGCGCGCATCGGTGGGCATGGCCTCAAGCTGCTCCGGGTGAGGGGTCGTCTTCGCTCTGGCATCCACAAGCATAGGCGATGTGCTGGGGATCTTGTTCGATCCGACGGTGAAGACCCTGTCTTGATGACTGCCCGAGTTGAGTCGCCCATCTGTCCGCTCGGCCGATGGCATCGAGGTGATTCGGGGTCAGATTCGGGGTCAGGTCGGCGGGCACCCCGTCGTGATACCTTGCGAACAGTAGTCTCACTTCATCGCTCGTCCGCTGTCGCTCTCGCTGATGGACCTCTCCGTCGCCCTGTCGGCCTTCGCCTTGTTGTTCCTCGCCGAGATGGGCGACAAGTCTCAGCTCTTGGTGATGACGCTTGCCCACCGTTACCGGCCCTGGTCGGTGATCAGCGGAAGCTTCGCCGCCTTTGCCGTGCTGAACCTGCTCGCGGTGCTGATCGGTCAGGCCCTGTTCGAGTGGCTGCCGCAGGCCTGGCTGCTGCTGGCTGCCGCTGGCCTGTTCGTCTTCTTCGGCATCCGCTCCTGGCAGGAGGCGAACGAGGCGGAGGATGAGGCCGAGATCGTGGACCGAGATCGCGGCGGCCTGATCCAGAGCTTCTCCCTGATCTTCGTCGCCGAGCTCGGCGACAAGACACAGCTCGCGATGCTGGCCATGGTGGCCAGTTCCGGCGACCTGTGGGCGGTGATGCTGGGTGGCACACTGGCGCTCTGGAGTGTCTCCCTGATCGGTGTCTTCTTGGGCTGTACCTTGCTCAGGAGACTGCCAAGGTGCTGGGTTCACCGGGCCGCGGCGATCCTTTTCATCGCCTTCGGTCTGCTTGCACTGGCTCAGTTCATCTTCGGCAGCTGGTAGCGGCCGATCTGACAGCTTAGGCTTGATTACTGCACCCAAGCGTCTAAGCTACAGCTGAACAGTTCTTCAACTGTTTTAGGAGTGTGCGACCTGTCCACTGAGCTCAGTCTTGATCAACGCCAGTCGCTGGCCGAGATGTTCGCATTGTTGGGCGACCCAACCCGGCTCGGCATCGTTCTGCGGTGTCGTCATCGACGTCGATCGGTGTCAGAGATTGCCGATGCGAGCGGCCTGTCGATGTCCTTGGTGAGTCACCATCTGCGGCTGCTGCGCACTGCCGCCTTGCTCAAGGTCGAGCGGGAAGGACGCCACGCCTATTACTCCGTCGCCGATGCCCACGTCGAGCATATGCTCGATGACATGGTTGGTCATGTTCAGCACATCAAGGACGCCTAACCGAGGCGCACCAGCGCTCGCACACGATCCCAGCGCCGGCCCGACATCCCGAAACGGCCTTTACCGGAGCCCTATTGATGAGCCAAGACTGCCATTCCCACCCCCACCACAATCATCGCCACGGACCCGGCTGCGGACACCAGGCCCTGCAGCACGCGGGCCACATCGACTACCTGCATGATGGCCATCTCCACCATCCGCATGAGGTCGACGGGCTGGTTCACTACGACGAGCACGTGATCGCCATCAGCAACACCAACCCGGACGGCTGCGAGCACCGGCTCACCACTTGCCAGGAAGACGGCCACGTGCACGCTCCCGGATGCGGTCACGAAGCGGTGCCGCACGGGGATCATGTTGACTATATCGTTGACGGTCGGCTGCATCATCCACACGGCGATCACTGCGACGATCATGGGCCGGTGACATTGGTCTAGGCCTGACGACCAGTCCGCCGCGCTGTTCATCAGCGCGGACGGATCGTCAAAGCCCCTTGGCCAATGTACCCTGAGCACGCGAGCTGACCATGCTCCGGCGATTGCTGATCGTTATGCCAGCGTGGATCAACGAAAAGCACTTTTTAGGCTTGGGCACGGACGCAAGAAATGTCTCCGGCCCAGGTCCTTCGGCGCTGAAGCGCGCGCAGCGGTCTTCCGCAGTGTCGTGCCCGGCGTTCGCCGTGTGAGGCTTTGAGCGAGCGCTTCTGAATCACCCCAGCAATCGGAGTTTAAAAAATGAAGAACAGGGTGTTGCTGATCTGTGTCTTGTTGTTGTCGTTGACGGGTCTGTCTTGGAATGCCCAGGCCGAGGAGGCAAAAGGCGGGCTGTTCATCAATCTCACCACTGATGATACCTGGGCAGCCGCTAAGGCCATCCTGTTTGCGCATGAGCGCGTACTAAAACAGGGCTATAAGCCGGTGGCGATCTGGCTGAACGTGCGCGGGATCTACCTGGCAGACAAGAAGCGGCCATCCCATGTCCACGGTCTGATGAAAGACCAGGGGAAGTCGATTCAGGACATGCTCCAGGACTTTGCGAAGGACGGTGGGCTGGTGATCGCCTGTGCGGCTTGCTCCAAGGCAGCAGGCCTCACCGAGGACGACTTCATTGAAGGGGTTCAGATGGGGAATCCGGATCTGGTGCTGGGCATTCTGTTCGATCCAACGGTGAAGACCCTGTCTTGGTGACAGGCTTGGGTCGGTCAGCCTCGGGAAAACCTCAGCACGCGAGTTGCCATCTCTGGTTGTCTGCCCAGCCTCTTTTTTGTGTCTGTCGGCTACCTCAGCCGACAGCGCCGAGATCTTGCGCTAATCAGGCCAAGTGGCGAGAAACGCCTCCAAGGTCTCCTCAATGACCGCGCGTGGGACATCGCGCGTGATGAACACCAGCTTTGAGCGCCGGTCTTCGCTAATCCAGCCTGGTAGCTCAATGGGTGGATAGAACAGATGCTGCACGCCGTGGATCGCGATGGGCTTGGCGCGGCCGCGGACGTTCAAGATCCCTTTGATACGCAGCATGTCCTGACCACACATCGCGAGCAACAGATCGAGCCAGGCATCGAGCATGGCGTCCGGGATCGGTTGATCGACGATGATGGCAAACGACTGTATGTGATCGTCATGCCGATTCACATCGTGCGCATGGCCGTGATCGTGACCGTGGTCATGATGATGGTCATGATCTTGATGATCGTGCTGCCCTGAGTCTTCCGCGGCGTTAGCCTGCCGCGGGCCATGATGGGAATGGCTCGCATGGGGATCGTGCGCCTGTATATAGGCCTCCTCATTCAGCCAGCGGGCCACATCGGGGATCTTGGCGTTGGTGCTGAACAGCCCCAGTCCAAGGATGTCGGCGGCGGCGACCTGACCGTGCCGCGCCTCAAGACGCCTCGCGGCCGGATTGATGCGCTGCAGACGCTGCTCAAGCGCCGCTGCCTGCTCCGGGTTAACAAGATCGCGCTTGGTCAGCAGGAGACAATCGGCCATCGCCGCCTGCTTCACCGCTTCCGGCTGGGCATCGAGCGTCGCCTCGGCGCTGGTCAGGTCCATCGTGGTCACGACACCATCGAGGCGATACCGACGCGCGATCGCGCCCACGCTCATCAGGGTATGGATGATCGGCGCCGGATCAGCCAGTCCGGTGGTTTCGATCACAACCCGATCAAAACGCGACTCGCCGCCGACCTGGTAGCGCCAGTGCGCATCCCGCAGTGTCTCGACCAAGCCGCCGCGGATGGTGCAGCACAGACAGCCACTGCTCATCTCGATCATGTTGTCCTCGGCGACCCGACTCATCAGGAGATGATCGAGCCCGATCTCGCCGAACTCGTTGATGATGACCAGGGTGCGGGCGAGGGTGGGTTGGCGGACCAGCTGGTTGAGTAGCGTGGTCTTGCCGCTGCCAAGGAAGCCGGTCAGCAGGGTCACCGGCGTCAGCTCTGTTTCAAGGTGGGGTGATGTCATCGGCGTGCCCTCAGCGATTTAGATTGGCTTGGCGTTCACGCAGCTCGCGGCGCTCTTGGGCCTCGACCGACAGCGTCGCGATCGGCCGCGCCTCCAACCGAGCCAGCCCGATCGGCTCGCCGGTTTCCTCGCAATACCCGTAGCTGCCATCGTCGATGCGTGCGAGTGCCTCGTCGATCTTACGCACCAGCTTGCGATACCGGTCGCGGGTGCGCAGCTCGAGCGTCTGGCTCGCCTCTCGGGGCGCGCGGTCGATCTCGTCGCCAACATCGCGATGGCTGTCGTCACGCAGCTGCTCAAGAGTTGTTTGCGCCTCGTTGAGGAGCTGTTCGCGCCAGTTGAGCAGCTTTTGGCGAAAGTACTCGCGCTGGTGCGGACTCATATACTCCTCATCAGCGTTCGCTTGCTCATCGTTCGGCGCACCGTTGTAGCTGTCTCTGACCAGGGTCTCGGCGTTCATGAGTGGGCTGTTGGTGTTCCAAGTCCAAAAAAGTTATGTTATAGCATTATTGTATTTCGGTTGACTGGAGGCTAGACCCCATGACCGCCACGGCCCTTCACGATGCCGCGACGCCGCGAGACGCTGCCGCGTCGCGTCCTCTTGGCGACGCGTCGGCGCCAAGACTGCTGCCGACGCTCACCAGCGTGATCCTCGTCGAAGAGGCTCAGCAGCTTAGCGATATCGCCCATCCGAGGATCAGCCTCGCGCTCTGGCGGCGACAGGCTGATCCAAGGATCGCGCGAGAGGTTGCCGATTTGACCGCCGAGCGACTACCTGACGGCCGCATAGCCCTGAGCTCATCGGCAACGCAAGCGGGGTGTATGGCGCGGTTGCAAGGGCTGTTGCAGGCGCACGCCCTCGAGCCCGAAGGGTTTGGCTGGTGGCTAGCGGATATGGCCATGCTCGCCGAGCTGTTCGCGGATCTGGTCACGCGCACCCTCGGGCCGCGCCCGATCACGGCGCGGGTCGAGACGCTTGATGATGTCGCCTGCCCACGCTTCCATGTGGATCGCACGTGCCTGCGCCTGCTCTGCAGCTACCGCGGACCCGGAACCGAGTGGCTGCCAGATGAGGAGATCGACCGTTTGGCGCTCGAGAACCGCCAGCCGAACGAGCAGATTCAATGCGGCGCCCAGCCGCGCGCGCTGCAGCCATTTTGGGTCGGCCTCTTCAAGGGCGAGTGCTTCCCCGGCAATGCCGGGCGCGGCCAGGTGCATCGCTCGCCAGCGGTGCCGCCGGACGGTCTTCGCGTGCTCTTCTGTCTCGATGCCTGATGCCTGATGCCTGATGCCTGATGCCTGGGTAAGGGACGCTAATCGCCCAGCCTTTTCCAACACCTCTCCGGAGGCAAGGCGGGCCCAAGGTCGATGTCCAGGCATCCCGCTGCGCCCGGCTGGTGACCCCCGCCTTATGATCGTAGGACCACTGAAATGAATGCTGAACCCATCCCGATGCAAGAGACCGATGCGCGGCTTCCGGTGACCGTCTTGTCTGGTTTCCTTGGCGCGGGCAAGACCACCTTGCTCAATCATATCCTCAACAATCGCGAAGGGCGTCGCGTCGCCGTGATCGTCAATGACATGTCGGAGGTCAACATCGACGCCGATCTGGTGGGCAAGGAGGTCACCCTGAACCGCGCCGAGGAGAAGGTGGTCGAGATGAGCAATGGCTGCATCTGCTGCACCCTGCGCGAAGATCTGCTGCTCGAGGTCGCGGATCTGGCGCGGGCGGGACGCTTCGACTATCTGGTGATCGAATCGACCGGTATTTCGGAGCCGTTGCCGGTGGCCGAGACCTTCACCTTCCGCGACGATCAGGGTGTCAGCCTGTCCGACCTAGCGCGCTTGGATACCCTGGTCACCGTCGTCGATGCGGTCCATTTCCCGGTCGATCTGGAGCGCGCCGATGAGCTGGCCGAGCGCGGCGAATCGCTCGGTGAAGAAGACCAGCGCAACCTCGCCGAGCTGTTGGTGGATCAGGTCGAGTTCGCCGATGTGATCGTGATCAACAAGACCGATCTCATTAGCCCGCATGAGCGCGAGCGTTTGCGCCATGCCCTGCGCCAACTCAACCGTCATGCCGAGATCTTGGACGCGCAATTCGGGCAGGTGCCACTCGCCGAGGTCGTGGGCACCGGGCGCTTCGACTTCGCGCGCGCGGCGAGCGCACCGGGCTGGCTCGCCGAGCTGCGCGGCAGCCACACGCCGGAGACCGAGGAGTATGGCATCACCAGTTTCGTCTACGAGGCGCGTCGCCCCTTTCACCCGCAGCGTTTCTTCGACGCGATGCAACAGGACTGGCCGGGAAACCTGCTGCGCTCGAAGGGTTACTTCTGGCTCGCCAGTCGCCACGATTTGGCCGGACACTGGTCGCAAGCGGGCGGCGTGGTGCGCCACGGCGCGGCGGGTTGGTGGTGGTCGGCGGTCTCAGCGCCGAACTGGCCGGACGATCCAAAGCAACGAGCCCGGATTCTGTCGGATTTCGACGGCGACTTTGGCGACCGGCGCCAACAGCTCGTCTTTATCGGGCAGCATCTGGACGTCTCGGCGATGCGGGCTCGGCTCGATGCCTGTCTGCTGACTGAGGACGAATTGGCCGCGGGGCCTTCCGAATGGCTTTCGTTTCCGGACCCGTTTCCGGTGTGGATGCGCGATGCTGAGGACTGAGTGCTCCCCCGTGATTTCAGCGCGTGTCCCGATCATCCTGCTCACAAGATCGGAGCGAGTGGTTTTATGATGACTGAAGCTCCGGAACTGGACCCCGCCACTCGTGCGGGTTACGAGGAAGAGCGCTTTCCGCAAAGCGACGAGAGCTGGCGTTATTGCATTGAGTACAAGTGCGGTCTGCGTCTGACTCCCGACTACATCCAGCAGCGGATTGGCGTCCTGACCGATCCGCTGCGGGAGGAAACTCGTCGTTTTGCAAGGACTTACGGGAATGCCTATCTCGCCCAGGTTGTGGCTTGGTTTGAGCGCGCGGCCACCGCGTCTTGAGCCTACCTAGCCAACGATGGATCGCCGGATGGATCGTCGGGGCGAGTGGCCTGCGCGATGCGCAGGATGGGACGGTGCGCGCGGAACGCTTGACGATACGCTCTAGCCATTGATCAGCTGAGCAAGCGACTCGAGCGATTACCGCAGGCTGAAATTGACTGGAAGCGTTACCGTGAGCCGTGAACGATTCAGCTCAGCCGGAATGGCAGGCATCGGTGATGCGCGCTTGAGCATGGCCTCGGCCTCCTGATCGAGGAGTCGGTGGCCGGAGCTGCTGACGATCTGATGCGACAGCAGACGCCCATTGCGATCGATGGTGAATCGGACCTTGACCGTGCCTTGCTCGCGTTGGCGGCGCGCCTGGGCGGGATAGCGTTTGTGGCGATTGAGCCAGGAGGCGAGCCGACCGGAGTAGTTGGCAGCGCTGGCCGAGCCGCTGCCGCGACCAGAACCGCTGCCAGAGCCGCTTTCGCTGCTAGAACCACGGCCGCTGCCGGAGCCACGTCCGGCCCCCTGCGCGTCTTGACTCGCGCTGTGGCCGCTGCCGCTCCTTGTCCGTTGGCCCTTGCGACTCCCTGATACAGATGCGCTCGCCGCGCTTGGCGGCTTGGCGGTAGGCGCTCGCGTTCGAGGAGGTGCAGGTGGATCGGAGTCACGCTTAGCAGCCGTGGCCGAGGCGTTGGGTTTTGGCTTCGGCTCAGGTCTGCGCGTTGGCTGTGGTTTGGGCTCAGGCTTGGGGTCGGCCTTTGCGGTTGGTGCTGGCTTCGGTTGAGCTTTGACTGTTTCGTGCTTCGAAGTTTGTTTTGGCGCGGGCGCGGGTTGGGCCTTGGCTTGGATTGGTTGACGCTGCTCTAATGGGGGCGTGATCGGCTCCTCGGCAGCGGTAGCGATTGCGGTGTCCGGAATCAGCCGTTGAGCCATCTCCGGCGGCGTTGTCGCGTCCTTTGACTCAGCCTTTGCAACTGCCACCTCAGTTGCGGCGGCAGCAGTGGCCATGGTCACATCCGAGTGGGCGCTGGCATCGCTTGCGACCACAGGCGCGGCAGCTGCAGGCTCGATGGCGCCCAGCACGCCTGCAGGCTCTCCGAAGCCACCGGCCGGCCGCCCATCGCCACTGGTTCCGAGCTCCAAGACAATCGCCACTGGCTCAGGAGTGGGCGAGGACGACAACCGCGGCACCAAGGCGAGTGCCAGCGCCGCGTGCAGAACAATGGCGAGCAGGAGCGCGATGAGCCAATGGCGAGTCTGCAAGTCCATCGCGGCGGGATTCAGTCTTGACAGATCAACCGTAATGCCTCGACTGCCATCAGGCTTGATTGAACGCGGCGCGGCGTCCCACTTCGCCAGACGCGCCAACCGCGCTGATCGTTGGCCGCTGCTGCGCGGCTGCCGAGGGCTCGCGCATGGGCTCGCTCAGCGAACGAGTGAAGATGCGGGTCACGGCATCCTCCATGCGATGCGCGCAACGCTCGACGCGACGCTCCAGCCAGCTATGCAACAGCACCACTGGGATGGCGACACTCAAACCGGCGGCGGTCGTCAGTAAGGCTTGCCAGATCCCGCCTGACAAGACGGAGGGATCGACCTGACTGCCCGACGAGGCGAGCTGCCGAAACGCCTCGATCATGCCCAGAACAGTGCCGAGCAGTCCCAACAACGGGCTCAGCGTGGCGATTACCTCAAGCGCGCGCAACCAGCTGCGCAGTTGCTCGAGTTGAGCGCTTGCGGAGCGGGTGAGCTCCTCCCGGAGCAGCTCGAGGCCAGCGGCGGACTGAGCCGATGCTTGCCGCAGCCCGCGAATCGCCTCGGCGACAAGGCGGGCACTTGGCTGCCGATTGTCTCCGATCGCCTGCAGCGCCGCATCCGCATCGCCTTGAGACCAGCAGGCGAGGGCGGCCTCGACCGGCTGCCGTGCATTCAAGCGCAACCGTGAGAACTGCCAGAGCTTCGCCAGCACGATGGTCAGCGCCGTGACGGACATGAGCACCAACACCAGCAGCACCGGCCCCCCATAGCCAGCCAGCTCGATCAGCGGTGCCAGCGTCTCTTGCAGTGGTGTGATCTCGGCTGCCGCGTCGGGCACCGCGGTCGCCGAGGACAGGGATTCGGTGTCCTGCAGGGTGTGCAGCGCAGCATCGATCGCCGCGTCGTTGACTGTGGATGAAGTGTCGGTCTGCTGATCATTCATGGTCTGCGCTCAAACAGCCTCGCATGGTGACGGGCGGGTCGGGTTTGCGCCTGTTGGGCTAACAAGCCTATCCCTTGATGGGGCGTCCCGCTCATTGGAGACAGGAGCGTTCGGACGGAAAAGCAACGACTGTTGCGTCGATGCTGCTCGATGGCTTATGTTATACCATTACGTTTTTGGTTCTAAACCCCTGCTGTTCAATGAGGCCGAACCTGATGTACAAGGTCCATCGCACGTTCTTGGTGGGGCTGCTCGCCGGCAGTCCTGCCACGCCGCTGCTCGCGCAACCGATGAACGCCGACCAAGGGTTCTCGATTGAGCTCGATGCCATCGAGGTCACCGCCGGTGTGCCGGTGCCGGGCGATCCGATGTTGCAGGCGGCGAACATCGACGTCTTGGCTGGCGAAGACCTGCGCCGCCGCGAGCGCTTCACGTTGGGCGAGACCCTGGAGGCTCTGCCTGGCGTTGCCTCAATCACGGCGGGTAACCAGGTCGGTAAGCCGGTGATTCGCGGCCTCAGCGGCAATCAGATCCAGGTCTTGTCGAACGGGATCGGCGTTGACTATCAACAGTATGGCGAGCGCCATCCGCCCAACATCGACCCTTTCCTCGCCGGGCGCATCGAGGTCGTGCGTGGTGCCTCGAGTCTCCTCTATGGCTCGGGGGCGCTCGGCGGCGCCATCGACGTGCAGGCACCCGCGTTTGTGTTCATGCCGGAGGGCGAGAGTGAAGCCCTGGCCGATACCCTGTTCGTCTATCACAGCAACAATGAGCAATGGGATACTGGCGCCAAGGCGCGCGCGAGCAGCGATCGGTTCAGCCTGGATGCCGGCATCATGGGCCGATCCGCGGGCGACCTGACGACCCCCAATGCCGCGACGGCCGCCGAGTCTGGCAACCCGAGCGATCCCAAGTTTACCGGCGTGCTTCCCTTCACCAATTTCGACCAGCTCAACGCTCAGTTTGGCGCTGGCGTGCTGACCGACCTCGGCGAATTTGGCGTCCGCTACAACCAATGGAACAACGAGAACAACTTTCTGCTGCCGACCGCCCAAGGCATCGGCATTTGGTTGCGCAACGACCAGCTCCAGGTAACCGGGGCCATGCCGCTCACCTCCGGCTGGGAGCTGAAGCCGACGCTGTCATGGCAGCACAACCTACGTCGGGCCAATAGCCCCGGACAGCCGCTGAGTGCGGGCTACGATGGCACCATCAATCTCGAGTTCGATCGCTATGTCGCTCGGCTCGAGGCCATTCATGGGCCGCTTGGGCCCTTTGATGGCGGCACCCTGGGCGTCGAGTACAGCAACAAGATTCAATACTCACGCGGGACGACAGTGCTGGCCCCGGGCGGCGAGGTGAGCAACCTGGCACTGTTCGCCTTCGAGAGCAAGGACATCGGCGACTGGACGCTGCAAGCGGGGCTGCGTCATGATTGGCACACCGTGACCGGGGATGCTGGAAAGACACGGGCGCCGGTGAATTTCACGGGCCGCGACTCACATGACTATTCCGTCTTCACTGGTTCGCTCGGCGCGGTCTATCGCCTCACCGATCAGGTCGCGATCGCCTCGAATCTCGGTACCGGTTTCCGAGCGCCGAGTCTGTTCGAGCTCTATGCTGATGGTGTTCATGGCGGAGTGGCCGCCATTCAGCTAGGTAATCCCGACCTTGATCCCGAGAATTCCATCAACGTTGATCTGGGCCTGCGCTGGAACACGCCTTGGTTGCAGGGGAGTGCAACGGTCTATCGCAACGCCATCAGCGACTACATCTACCTGCAAGACACGGGTGAGTCGCGTAACGGACTACCGGTCTTCGCATACCAACAGGATGATGCCCTCCTCACCGGGCTCGAGCTGGAGGCGCGCTGGCAGGTGACTGATCATCTCGAGCTTGGTGGCACCTTGGATCTCGTGCGCGGCACCAACGATCGTACCGATCAGGATCTGCCTTTGCTGCCGGCCGACTCGCTTCGGCTTGAGGCCACTTACCGGTTTGCCGAGCGAGGACTGATTCGCGAGCCTTATCTCACCCTCGGTATGCGCCACGCCGCGGCGAAAGACGCCGCGCCCGGCGAGCCCTTCTCTCAGTTCGATCTGTTGCCCTTTGGGACCGCCTCGACCGATGCCTACACGTTGGCGGATCTG
This sequence comes from uncultured Halochromatium sp., assembly GCA_964617675.1. GTDB lineage: Bacteria > Pseudomonadota > Gammaproteobacteria > Chromatiales > Chromatiaceae > Lamprobacter. The sequence continues at coordinate 18,544 of CAZTYV010000029.1, forward strand.
GATCTGGGCTTTGCCTTCCGCGCCTTTGGCAACCGCCTGGCTCGGGTCGATCTGACGGTGCGCAACCTCTTCGATACCGAGTACCGGGATTTTCTCGACACCTACAAGGGCTATGCGCTGAGCCCAGGGCGTGATGTCCGGCTCAGTTTGAGTGTGCCCTTTGGGGGGTGATGATGCAAAACGGATCTGCGACCTGGAGCTCGATCGAATTAAGCGCATCTCCAGACTTGCGGATCATCACTGATGACTCCGGATGCTAACCGCCTGGCACTGCGCTGAGGGACATCAGAGACAGAGTGTCGCTGTGGTCCTTGGGCGCGAGAGTCGACCGCCCGTCAGACTATTCCGGAACCTCGGCGATCGATTAGCATGGCAGCATCGTACGACCCGTATGCCCCGAGATCCAAGATGAGGCTCTGCGCCTCGCCTCGGGCTGGAGCGTTTGAACATGCTGAATGCGAAGCCATCACGCCACGATGAGCAAGAGGAGTTCGATGGCCTGCTGACCCTGATCGGCGGGGTCTTGCGTCGCTTTGCGGGATTGGGTGATGACGATATCGATACCGGTATCCAGGGGGCGTTGGAATCGATCGGTCGCTTCGCCGACGTTGATCGCAGCTATCTGTTTCTGATCGATCCGCCGTTCTTCGATAACACCCACGAGTGGTGTGCGCCCGGCATTCCTGCGGAGATCGACCATTTGCAGCGCGTGCCGATGGATCGCATCCACTGGTGGATGCCGTTGCTGGAGGCAGGCGAGTTCGTCTATATCCCTGATATCAGTGCGCTGCCCGATGAGCGCGCGCTGGAGCGCGACGAGCTGGGACAGCAAGGGATTCAGTCGCTGATCGTCGTGCCCTTGCTCGGCCCAGAGCGCTTGCATGGCTTTATTGGCTTCGACTCGGTCCGCCAGACCCGCGTATGGCATCGGCCAGCCAGGTTCCTGCTGCGCGCGGTCGCCGATGCGATGCTGGGTGCCCTGTTGCGGCGGGAGGCCTTGGATGCGCTGCGCGAGAGCCAAGCGGCGTCGCAGCATCGTGCCCTGCATGATCCGTTGACCGGGCTCGCAAATCGCGCGCTGCTGCTCGAGCGTCTTGAGCACTGGCAGCTGCGTGCCCGCGATTGTGGCGAGCTCTTGGCCATTTGCTTCATGGACCTCGACAATTTCAAGCTGGTCAATGATGCCGTCGGTCATCATATCGGCGACCAGCTACTGATCGATGTCGCCAAACGGCTTGAGGCGAACACGGCTTCTGGCGATCTGGTCGCGCGCTTTGGCGGCGATGAGTTCGTTGTGGTCTTCCACGGTATGGAGCGCTCGGCCGAGATGATCGATGCCGAGGCCCGACGCTTACTGCGCCAGTTTGAGCCGCCCTTCGAACTCTCGGGTCGTGCCTATCGAATCAGCGCCAGTGCGGGATTGGTGATCCAGGACGGACAGATTGATTGCCACGAGCTTCTGCGCGATGCGGATGCGGCGATGTACCAGGCCAAGGCGTTGGGCGGTGCGCGGCTGCAGCACTTTGACGCGCCGCTTCGCGCGCGCCTGATCGAGCGCATCGATCTTGCGCAGGACCTTCGTGACAGTGAGCGACGCGGGGAACTGCAGCTCCACTTCCAGCCCTTTTTCGACGCCCGGCAACGACGGCCGGTTGGGGTTGAGGCCCTGCTGCGATGGCAGCATCCGACACGTGGCCTGGTGTCGCCGGCGGCCTTCATCCCCATCGCTGAAGAAACCGGGCATATCATTGAGCTCGGCGCCTGGGTGCTCGACAGCGCGCTAGCGCAGCTGCGCCAATGGCAGCTGACGTATCCAGCAGCTCGTGACTTCGGTATGGCGGTGAACCTCTCTGCCCATCAGCTTGCCAGCTCTGGACTGGTGAAGATGATCGAGCAGGCGCTGGAGCGGCATCAGGTTCCACCGCGTTCGCTTTGGCTCGAGCTGACTGAGAGCAGCATGATGAACGAGATGGAGCGCGCTCGGCAGACCTTGCATCGACTGCGCGCGCTCGGTGTCCTGTTGGCCATCGACGACTTCGGGACAGGCTACTCGTCGCTGGCCTATCTGCGTGATCTGCCCGTCAATCTGTTAAAGCTCGACCGCGCCTTCATCGCGTCGATGCATCAGAGCAAGCGCGATCAACGGATCGTCGCGGTGGTGACGACATTGGCCCGCGAGCTGGGCCTAAAGACCATCGCTGAAGGTGTCGAGACCTCCTCGCAACTGCGGCAGCTCGCAGCGCTTGATTGTGACCTGGTGCAAGGCTTCCATCTGATGGGGCCAGCACCGGCCGAGGCGATCGACAGACTGCTTGAGCAGGTGACCGATTGAGCAGCTGTGGATAGGCTCTTGAGATCGACGTTGCCAGCGTCCTTTGTTGCTGGCGCTGTTGTCATACAAAAGAATAATTCGTATGCTTCGTGCCTCAGCCGGGCTGGGAAAGCTCCGGACACCCTTGCCATGCGGGGCTGCTCGTAGTCCTGCTTTCGACCTCGAGAAGGCCGATCTTGGGCGACCACGCGGCCATGTTGAAGAGCACCGAACAGGCGTCAAACGAGTCTTTCTGGCCGAGCGGCGTTGGTCCTGGCCTTACTCGCTGCTCAGTGCGCCCTCGCACGCGCCCAGCAGCCGTTCGCGTTGGAGCTACCACCGATGGAAGTGGTTGCAACACCGATCATTGCCGGCAACGAGGTCGATGACTTCGCTGGCGTCTCGTCCGTGGTCGGCGAACAGCACATCCGCGATCTCAACGCGCAGGATCTGCAATCGGCCTTGCGGCGTACGCCTGGGGTGAGCATCTCGCGCTACAACCCGATCGGCTCCTTCGGCGGCGGCGAGGGCGGGGCCATCTTCGTTCGTGGCTTGGGCTCGAGCCGCCCAGGTGGCGAGGTCAAGACCTACATCGACGGCGTGCCGGTGATGATGGATGTCTTCAATCATCCGCTCATGGATATCTTGCCGATCGATGCCGCGCGCGATATCGAGGTGATCAAGGGCGCGCAACCGCATCGCTTCGGCAACACCTTCAGCGCGATCAACCTCTCGCCGAAACGGATGCTCAGTGACGGTGAGCGGCTTCGGCTGCAGCTCGCCGGAGGCAGCTCCAGGACCTATGTTCAAACCCTGGAGGCTGGCTACCGCAAAGGTCCCTTCGACGCTTACCTCAGTCAGGGCTATCGGCGCTCGAGTGGTGCTCGGGACCATGCCGACGGGCGTTTAAGCGATGTCTATGGCCGTCTCGGCTATGCACTCAACAGCCATTGGGACCTGTCCTTGACCGGCTTGCATACTGACAGTCGCGCCAGCGATCCGGGCGAGCAAGGCAGGCCGGAGACCCGTGAGGGCGACTACGCCACGCGTCTCAGTCTTGGCATCCTGATCCTGTCGCACGAGCACGAGCAGGCATCCGGATCACTGAAGCTCTATTGGAACGAGGGCGACGGCGATTGGACGGACCAGGCGCCGCCGTCTGGGGACACGCTGACCGATTGGGAGCAATACGGCCTGCGCTTCGCGGAGACCTGGCGCGCCTGGTCTGGCGGCGAGCTGCTGTTCGGGCTTGACCTGGATCGCGTCAGCGGAAAGACCCGCTTCGAGCCGACCAATGCGCCCGGCAGCACCTTCAAGATCGGTGTCGCCGCCTGCGCGATGAGGGCGAACTCCGGTAAGACGTCTACAGGTTTTGTAATATTGCACTCGTGATGCGGTGCGCGACGCTGGAACGGAGGTCATCATGAGGCAAGCCAGAAAGCGAATAGTCGGATGCGGTCTGGGTCGGCGTGATGTTCTCCGATGGGCTGCACTGCTGACCTTGTCGGTCTCGCTGCCACTGAAGTTAATTGCGGCTGACACGCCTTCGCCGGCTGCTAGGGCGCAGTCGCCAATGCAAGTTGTCGCGCTTGGTCCCGGTGCGTTGCGGCTGCTGGTCTATCTGAATGCAGCCGATGGACTCTGCGGGATCGAGGCAATGGAGCAGCGCGGTCCGAGCGGTCGGCCCTACACGTTCATGCTCGACGAGCTGAGGGAAACGCTGCCGGTGATCGGTCCCGGTGGTGTCGGGCGTCTCCCAGACCTCGAGCGTCTGTTGATGGTCAAGCCGGATCTCGCGGTCGCGGTCACGCTCGACGAGCAGCAGGTGCGGATGCTCGAGCAGCGCGCCGGCATCCCGGTGCTCCTGCTGAGCTACGGTGACGTCGGCGAGCTGCAGCTGCCGGTGTTCGCCGACTCGCTGCGGCGCTTGGCAGAGCCGCTTGGGCGCCAAGCGCGTGCCGAGGAGCTGCTCGACGCCATCGATGCCTCGCTCGCCGAGCTGGCACAGCGCGTGGCCGACGTTGAGCCTGTGCCTGGCTATATCGGTGGCATCAGCCTCAAGGGTCAGCAGGGGCTCGCCAGTACCCAGGCTGGTCACCTGCCGATGCGTTGGGCGGGTGCCGACAACCTCGCCGACCGGATCGCCGAGTCCGGGCATCGCTTTATCGACCTGGAGCAGCTCTTGGCCTGGAACCCGCCAGTGCTCTTCATCGACGGCGGCGGTCTGCCTGCTGTACTGAGGGAGGCCGCGATCAATCCAGGGCTGTTCGCTTCGCTGGATGCAGTGCAGCGCGGTCAAGTCTTCGCGATCTTGCCGTTCAATTCGTATAACACCAACGTTGAGCACGCCTTAATCAACGCCTGGTTCATCGCCTCAAGGCTCTACCCGGAGCGGTTTTCAGGGTTTGATCCGGTCGCCAAGGCCGATGCGATCTATCGTGACTTCTATGGCGAGCCGATGTATGCACGATTGCGCGCGGAGGGGCAGGGCAGCCAACCAGGGTTTGCGCGCGTTGATCTGATGACCGGCGAGGTTGACCCGGTGCCTGTTGATGGTGGCTGATGGTCGGTCCGCGGCTCAGGACCTAAGCTTACTGCCGAATCAGGCTTGGCGCTGGATTACTTGATGCGGGCGAGCGCGAACCAGTCTGATATTGGAGTCGATGCAGCGCGGCCGTCGCCGCGCCGCGCCTACCAGCGTCTGCTTCGCCAGCGGTTGCTGCTCGGATCGGCCATGCTCGCCGCGCTCGCGGTGCTGCTGCTCATTGCGCTTGGCAGCGGCTCCTATCGGCTCGGCCCGAGCGCGGTCGCAGCAGCGTTGGTGGCCGGTCCTTCACCAGCGGATCGCGAGCAGCTGGTTGCCGCCCAGGTCATCTGGGGCTTGCGACTGCCGCGCGTGCTTGCGGCGCTGCTGGCCGGGGCGGCTTTGGGCCTTGCGGGTGCCGTGCTGCAAGGGCTGTTGCGCAATCCGTTGGCGTCGCCATTCACGCTGGGTATCTCGCAAGGGGCCGCGCTTGGCGCGACCTGCGCCATTGTCCTTTTCGATGCGGGCGCGCTGCATGCGGTCGGTACCGAAGCGATGACGCTGCAGGCGCCGATGAGCGTGGTCGGCTTGGCGTTGACCGGTGGTCTCGGTGCAGCGGCGCTGATCCTGCTGATTGGAACGCTGCGCGGCCTGACGCCAGAGGCGGTGGTCTTGGCCGGCATTGCCCTCGGCGCCTTTGCGAGCGCGGCGACCATGATCGTCCAATACTTTGCCTCCGACACTCAGGCGGCAGCCACGCTGTTCTGGACATTCGGCGATCTCGGCCGTGCCGGCTGGTCAGAAGTCGCCTGGCTCGCAGCGGCGCTGGTCGCGATCGGTGTCTGGCCGCTGCGTGCGGCCTGGCGCTATAACGCTCTCGCTTGGGGCGATGACCTCGCCCGTGGACTCGGTGTCTCAGTCGCTAAGCAGCGATTGATCGGCACCGCCTCCGCCGCCGCGCTGGCCGCGATCACCACCGCCTTCCTCGGCGTGATTGGCTTCATCGGGCTGATCGCGCCGCATCTGATCCGGCTGCTGATCGGTGGCGACCAGCGCTTCCTGCTACCGTTCTCGGCCCTCGCGGGCGCGCTGATCCTGCTCGGTGCCGACACCCTGGCGCGGGTATTGATCGCGCCGGTGATGCTGCCGGTCGGAGCGGTGACGGCACTGCTCGGCGCACCACTGTTGTTGGTGCTGCTTCTGCGACAACGGCGCTGACCGCGATGCTTGAGATTAAAGGACTGTCCTTCGCCTATTCGGGCGTCGCTGCTGGGGCGTCTCCGGGCAGTGGGAGTGCGGGCGCGCTTCTGCTGAGTCAGCTGAATCTGTCGGCGGCGGCGGGGGAGCTCCTGGCGGTGCTCGGGCCGAACGGCGTTGGTAAGTCAACCCTGCTCAAGCTGATCGCTGGGCTCTTGCCATGCAAGCACGGGCGCATCTGCGTCGATGGGACCGACTTGGGCTCGCTGAGCCGCCGCGAGCGGGCCCGGCGCATCGCCTATCTGCCGCAGATCACCGAGACCGCGCAGGTGACCGTATTCGAAGCGGTGCTGCTCGGCCGACTGCCGCATCTCGGACTAGCTCCGAGCGAGCGTGACTTGGCGATGGTCGACGCGATCATCTGCGATCTCGGGCTGGGCTCGCTGAGCAGTCGGCGGGTGGCTCGGCTCAGCGGCGGCGAGCTTCAAAAGGTGGTGATCGCGCGCGCGTTGGCACAGGAGCCGCGCCTGCTTCTGCTCGATGAGCCGGTGAATCATCTCGACCTGCGCAACCAGATGGCGGTGTTGCGCAGTATCCGGGCGCTCGCTCGGGAGCGGGCGCTGATTACCTTGGTCGTGCTGCATGATCTGAATCTTGCGCTGCGCTTCGCCGACCGCTTTTTGCTACTGGGGCCGGAGGCCCAGGTCTGCGGCGGCCCGATGCAGGCCCTCGGATCAGAGGTTGTCCATTCGGCCTATGGCATTGAGGTGATTCGGGGTCAGGTCGGCGG
>CAZTYV010000030.1:0-9258 GCA_964617675.1 uncultured Halochromatium sp.
CCTGGTGCTGATGGACGTCGAGATGCCAGAGATGGATGGCCTTGAGGCGACGCGCCGCATTCGTGCGCTCGAGCAGGCCCGCGGCGACGGACCGCGACTGCCCATCATCGCCCTGACCGCGCATGCGATGAAGGGCCATCGCGAGCAGTTCCTAGCGGCGGGTATGGATGCCTATGCCTCGAAGCCCATCCGCTCGGCCGAGCTACACGCCGCCATTGCCGCTGCCATGGCTGCCGCTGCGGCCGCGCGCTAGTGTCGCTTAGGTCGCGTCCAAGACGTCCAGACAGGCTGCCGGCGGCTGCGGGCGCGGTCGCGGTGCCGACGCGGAGCCTCGGCTCGGCGAGCGTGCTTCGTCACTGAACCACCAGGCAAGCTCTGCACCGCAGCCCGAGCCAGGGGGTATCGGGCGTTGTTGCTCGCAGTCCGCGCTGCCGCTCGGGCACTTGAGTCGCACGTGCATGTGCGCATCATGCCCCCACCAGGGGCGGAGCTTGCGCAGCCAAGCCGCCTCGCCCTCACTCTGACAGAGTGCGCGTTTGATGCCTGGATTGACCAGGATGCGATCGACATCGTGGTGCTCGGCTGCCGTTTTGATCAGAAACCGCTGATCCGGGCCCCAGCGAGCATTCGGCTCCAAGCCTTGACCCAGCACGCTGGGCGGATCACGCTCCTCCGGCGTCTCGCTCCAGGCTTGGCGCGGCGAATCGGCTAGCGTTAGCCAGATATCCACATCGAGCCCATTCTGATGGCTGACGTGCGAGGACGCCATCCGTCCACCGCGCGGCTGCGCCAGGTCGCCGACCATGATCAGCCGCCCGCCGCTGCGCTTGGAGATCGATGCACCGAGCTCGCGCACGAGCGCAACCGTGTTGCCGTGTCCGTAAAAGCGGTTTCGGTGTCGGCGGATGCTGACAAACCCCTCGCCGCTCGCTGGCAGGCCGACGGCGCCGCGGAGGCAGCCGTTTGAGGGCCCGCCGATCGCCTCAGTGCGCCCCTGTGCCACGGTGTTGATCCGCGACCAGGGCGTCTCCGCCGCAGCGGCAGCACCCAGGATCGAGAACAAGAGGATACCGGTAAGGACGCGATAGGGCGCCACCCGGTCGGGTAAGCAAGAAGGGTTCAGCCGCCTGCAGCGCTTGTGCATCAGCACGATCCGTCTCGACATGCTCGTCGATCACCAAGAAGGAGCGCCGAGTATACCGCCTCCTGGCACGCAGATCAGACCAGGCGCGGCGATTTCCATCCGGCGCGCCAAGCAGGCGGCTGATCGGCCCGAAAGGGTCGGGCCGCGGTGATCGATGCGATCAGCCTTCCTTGCGTTTCGCACCAATGCGCTTGGTCAGCAAGGCACCGCGCATCGAGAGCAGCACGAAGGTACTGGCGATGAAGCCAACCACAGCCACGCCGATGCTGATCGACAGGGTCTTGCTCTGGGCACCATCGATACCGAAGGTGTCGCCAATGTAGAGCAACATCGCGTTATCCGCGGGGACGGCCAGCAAATAGGCGCAGAAGACCAAGAACAAGCTGAAGAAGAACAGCTTGAAGTCGACATGGATAGCGGCCAGCAGCGTTGCGAAGGCGATCAGGTAGATCACGATGGTGGTGTACTGCTGGGCATCAATCACCTCCCGCAGTCCCTGGGTGTTGGCGGCATAGAGGAGGCCGAACAGCGCCCCCCAGTGGACCACCTGCTTGATCAGGTACCAGGCGCGAACCTCATTGGCCAGGTACGACTGACTCCAGCCGGAGATCAGCGAGATCAGGGCGATCACCGGGATGAAGTACTCCCAGTACTCGATGGTTCCAGCCATATCCTTCTGGCTCAGCCAAAACAAGACAACAGCGCTCACGAACAGGATGATCTGCGGCAGCAGCGCCAGGATGAGCGGGGATTGGTAGCGTTTACGCTTGGCCTTCGGCTTCGCGGGCGCTTCACTGGAGATGGCGGTAGCTTCGGACACGACGAGTCCTCCAACTGGACCTGTGGTGAAGGGGACCGACGATCTCGACCGTCGAGGTACAGGGCGAACCTCGGCGCGACGCCGCCTAAGGAACGACATCGTTAGCGCGACGCGGGACCGTCGGAGGTGACAGACTCCGCTTAAGTGTAAACCCTTTTCGTCGTGTGTGTAGTTAGATTGACACAAAAAATCGCAAACAAGTGTCAATCTAGGTAGACACATCCCGATGACAAGACCGCCCGCAGCCTCAGAATGGCCAGATCAGAGGCACCAGCGCGATGGTGATGGCGCCGACCAAGACCGTAAGAGGCAGCCCGATCCGCACAAAGTCCGCGAAGCGGTAGCCGCCGACGTTGAAGACCATCAGGTTCGTCTGGTAACCGATCGGTGTGGCAAAGCTCGCCGAGGCGGCGATCATCAGGGTGACCATGAAGGGCGCTGCACTGACCTCCATGAGCCGCGCGCTATCGAGCGCGACCGGAAACAGCAGCACGGCGGCCACATTGTTCGTCGCCAAGGCCGTGAGCAAGGCTGCCGACACGAACAGGAGCCCGAGGGCAAGCCAGGGGATGCCGTCGGCAAGCGCGATCAACGAGCCGGCCAGCAGGCCCGCGGCCCCCGTCTTCGCAAGCGCTGCCCCGATCCCGAACGAGGTCGCAATCACGATCAGGACCTGCCAGTCCGGCGCCCGCCGAGCCACCCGGTCAGGCGTGCACCGCGTCAGGATCATCGCACCCGCCGCCAGCAGTGCCGCTTCCAACATGCTCAGCAGCTCGAGCGCGACCACCGCCACCATCGCGACCACGATGCCGAGCGCAATGGGCGCGCGCTCATGGCGCAAGGGATGCTCATCGCCGAACTGGCTAACCACCAAGAAATCCTTAGAGTTGCGTTGTTGCAGGACGAACTCCGGTCGCGTCTCGAGCAGTAAGGTATCGCCCGCCTGCAGCTGGATGTCGCCGATCTTGCGCTCGACACGCTCACCATTGCGCGAGAGCGCGATGATCACGGCATTGTAGTAGCCGCGGAACCGCCCTTCCCGAACACTCAAGCCAATCAACGGACACTTGTTCGAGAGCACTGCCTCGACGAAGCAGCGATCTTGGCGCGGACCATCGAGCTTGTAGACCTGATTGGTCGCCGGGACCAGCCCGCGAATCCGATGCAGATCGACCACCGAGTCGAGGATGCCCGCGAACACCAGTCGGTCTCCCACGACCAGTAGCTCCTGCGGCGAGACCGCCGGCATGATCTGTCCATCGCGCTCGATCTCGACCAGGAACAGACCCGGAAGCTGGCGCAGCCCAGCGGCCTCGATGCTCTTGCCGGCCAGCGGACTCTCCGCGGCGACCACCATCTCGGTGGTATATCGGCGCACATCCTCAAACCGCTCGACCGCGGTTAGACGTCGTGGCAGCAGCCAACGGGCACTAAGCAGGACGAACCCCAGGGTTGCGATGACCAAGGGTAGGCCGATCCAGGCCAGCTCGAAGAGTCCGAAGCCCTGACCCTGATGCTGGCTGCTGTAGAGCCCGTCGACGACGAGGTTGGTGCTGGTGCCGATCAGGGTACAGGTCCCGCCGACGATACTGGCAAAGCTCAGCGGGATCAGCAGCCCCGAGAGCGATAGCCGATGCCGACGCGCCCAGTCGGTGATCGCCGGCACGAAGATGGCAACGACGGCCGTGTTGTTCAGGAAGGCACTCAGCGCCGCGGTGGGCAGCATCACCCGCAGCCGCGCATTGGCCTCGCCGCTGGGCCGCCCGAGCAGTGATTGACCGATCCAGCCGACCGCACCGGTCTCTTTCAGGCCCGAGACCACCATGTACAGGACCGCAACCGTGAGCATGCCCGGGTTGGAGAAGCCGGCCAGCGCCTCACTTGGGGTCAGCACGCCACTGACGAGGAGCACCGTCAGCGCCCCGGAGGTGATCACATCGGGTGCGATCTGGGTTCTCAGGAAGAGCACGAACGACAACAGGACCAGCCCAAGACTGAGCCAGCCTTCCCAGCCGAGCGCGATGAAGGCGTCCACCGCGGGACAACGGTCAGATTAGGTGCGCTGCAGGGCCTCGTAGCGTGCCTTAAAGGCCTGCTGACGCAACCGCTCGGCCTCAGCCTCAGTCGCGATCAGCGGTGAGTCCTGCCAGCGACCGTTGGCGTGATCGAACACCGAGAACCGATAGGCCTTGCCCACCTTGAACACCTGGGTCACATCCTGCCCGGCCTGGGTCATGGCGGCGATCTTGTTCAGCCCCGTCGGCAGCGCGCTGTCATCCGCAGCGCTGTGAGCGATCTGATCTGGCTCCGTCGCTTCGGCGGCAGACGGTGTCGCGTCCGCCATCGCGGGCTCGGGAACCGGCTCTGGCGCGGACTCCTTGAACCGAAACCGGTTGTTCTGCACCTCGCCCTGAACATCGAGCTCGACGCTCTCGACCTCGGGCAGCCGCGCGAGGATGTAGCCAGCCATCAACATGCCCAGCTTCTCATTCTCCTTCTCCAGCGCCGTCAACAGCTTATCGGCGATGATCTGACAGCGCTGCAGCTGATCCGGCGCCTCGACCCACTCGCGGCTCATCTGCCAGCCCTGATCCATGTCGCGGTCAAGCTGATCGAAGAAGCCACCGCCGCGCTCGATCACCGGATCGGGCACGTTCAGGGTGTAGACTTGATCGTCGATGATGGCATTTAGGATCATCCGCTCCTCCAAGGCGTTGCGTGATCGTCAAGCTGCTGGGATTCTAGCGAGAACCGCCGGCAGCTGTCGGGCGCGCAGCGCACAACTCATCGAGGCACTGCGTTTAACCTATGCTGCTCAGGATACCCGGTCTCCTGAATCCCGCTCAGTTGGAAAAGGTGCACCAGCTGCTGACCGACGCCGAGTTCGTCGATGGCAAGCTGAGCGCGGGATTCGCTGCCGCGCGCGTCAAGCACAACGAGGAGATGCGCCAAGAGCCCGAGCGGATGCAGCTCCTGGTGCGCATCCTGATGGCGAGCCTCGGCCATAACGAGCGCTTTCGCTTCGCTGCGCTGCCTCACCGCGTCGCCGACCCGATCTTCGCCCGTTACCAGCCCGGGATGACCTACGGCGACCATGTCGATGACCCCATCATGGGCGGCACTGGACCGCGCTTTCGCAGCGATCTCTCCATGACCCTGTTCCTAAACGCCCCCGAGCGCTACGACGGTGGTGAGCTGGTGATGCGAACCGCCTTTGGTGACCAACGCGTCAAGCTTCCGGCGGGCGACGCTGTACTCTACCCGTCATCCAGTCTGCACCAGGTGGCCGAGGTCACCGCGGGCGAGCGACTGGTGGCACTGACCTGGATTCAGAGCTATGTGCGCGACGCCGCGCGGCGCGAGCTGCTCTTCGAGCTCAACCAAGCGCGCGAAACCCTGCTCAAAGACTCCCCTCAGGCGGCGCATACGGCACTGGTCGATCGCAGCTATGCGAACCTGGTGCGCATGTGGGCTGATGTCTGAGCCCTCTCGGCGCCGCTGAAGCGGCGCTAGGCTGGGACGCCGAGGAATGCCGGGACAGCGAGGACTGGACGGCGCGCTCAGGCCACGCCGGCGGCCTGAGCCTTCATCTTATTGACGATGGCGTAGACGCCGACGTGGCGATTCGGGCTGAGATGCTCTTCGAGCTGTAGCCCTTCGAAGAGTGCGTCCACATCCAATGCCTCGATCTCGGCCGCGCTCTTGCCCGAAAAGAGCCCAACCAGCAGCGCGACCACGCCTTTGATGATCGCCGTGTCGCAGTCGCCGTCGAACTGGATCACCCCGCTGTCCTCGGCCCTCGTCGTCGGCTTGGCGACGACGTGCACCGTGCTCATGCACTCCATCACCCGGTTGCCGTCGACCTTGTCGCCCGGGTCCATCGGCGGCAGGCGCTCCCCGATTTCGATCAGATACTGATAGCGCTGGTCCCAGTCGCCGAGCAGATCAAAGGTCTCGATGATGTCTTGGATCGATTCGTCGGCCATGGGGTGCTCTCTGCTCGAGCTCAGACGCTGAACGACTCACCGCAGCCGCAGGCGTCCTTGACGTTGGGATTACGGAACTCGAACCCCTCGTTGAGCAGGCTCGACTTGACGAAATCGACCTCCATGCCATCGATGCGCGGCAAGCTCATCTCGTCGACGACCACCTTAACACCGTGGCTCTCGAAGACCCGGTCACCGTCACCGCAGTCATCCGCGTAGTCGATCACGTAGGCGAAGCCGGTGCAGCCGCTCTTCTTGGTTCCGATTCGCAGGCCAATCCCATGCCCGCGTTGTTGAAGCATCTTGTTGACGTGGCTTGCAGCCGCGTCGGTCAGGGTGACTGCCATCGCTTGCTCCTCGAAAAATTGACTTCACTGCCCTGCTAGTGCCCTTGATCAGCCCCATTTTCAAGGGCTGATCAATCCTGCCTCAGTGCCGCTGCTCGGTGCCGAGCCGCGAGGCCTGCGCCGACATGTCCATGAGCCCACGCATGAGCGAGGCGCGCTCGCTAAGCCGCACGGTCTCGAGCAACGCCTGCTTATCCTCGGCCTCAAGAGGAAGATGCGCACAGAGGAGGTTGACGAGATCCAGGTCGGGCATCTTGACGATGTCCTCCCAAGGGATCTCGACGCTGCGTTGATCGCAGAAGGCGCGCAGCGACCCCATGAATCGCTCGCGCTCGGAGAACGTCGCCTCTTCCTCGTCCTGCACGTCTTGCGCAAACCCCTGCCAATCCGGCACGACCCGGCGAAATCCGTCTTGCTCCGGCAGCTCGTCACGAACCCGGAACCGGCACAGACCTGTCAGCACCAGGATGATCCGGCCGTCATTGGTCTCGCTGAACGAGGTAATACGCCCGGCGCAACCGACCTGGTGGAGCGCCGGCTGCTCATTGTCGTCGTTCTGGGCGCGCGGCTGCACCATCCCGATCAGGTGATCCGTCGCCAGCGCCGCCTGCACCATCGCCAAGTACCGCGGCTCGAAGATGTTCAGCGGCAGCTGCACGCCCGGCAGCACCACCGCACCGCTCAGCGGGAAGATCGGAAGCGAGTCCGGCAGCTCCGAAAAACGCTGAAGGAAAGGGCTGCGCATGATGCGTGTCTCCGTTATTCGCTCGTTGTCTTGGTCTGGACCGGAAGATTGGGGCACCGATGCATGCCTCCAAAGCGAGCGACCCCCGCAAGCAAACCCGCAAGCAAATCGGGATGGTTCCGGGCGCGCGATGAATCCAGGGACCGCGCGCGAGCCCCGGCCTCACCCCAGCGCATGGTATCTTATTGACCCGCACACCGAGCGCGGCCCCATCAACGCTCGCCCGGATGGTGAAATTGGTAGACACAAGGGACTTAAAATCCCTCGGCTTCGGCCGTGCCGGTTCGAGTCCGGCTCCGGGCACCATCTGCGCTCAGCGGTCTCCCTCGCCTCGCTACCCCGATCGATGCCCCAGCTTGCGCCTGTTGCCTTGGTGCGCTGGACGTTCAGCTTAAGCCCCGCGTCCCCCTTTCGCGCCACCAACCTCTGTCTGCGGCCTCGCATCAGCCGAGCAACCGCTCCAAGACGTTCACCGACCGTTTTGACCGTCTGACGCCTACCGCCGGCTAAGCGTTGCCGCTGTGACCTGCCCAGGGCCCTCTCGCGAGCGCCGTCAAACCGCCGAGCGCTCCGGCGTGAGCCTTTGCACGCGCCGCGTTAAGCCGCCGCGCATACGGCCCCCCGGGAGCCCTCCTTGACCTCCGCTTTTCCTTCGCCCCGGCCTCTCGTCTGAACGGCCGGGGTGTTTGACCTGCGCTCGCGATCACAACCTGTGCGGAAGGCACCCGGCCTTCCTGTGGATAAGGTGTCGGCTTCTTCTATCGTCCGTTTTGTCCACAAGGCGTCCACAGGCAGTGGCCACCCAGCACTTGGATCTATGATCCTCGCAATCGGCTGAAGCAGCTCTGTTTTTGGTCATCGTAGAGGTTTTTCCACCAGCCCTATTACTACGACTATCTTGATATTTAGACCGATCGTAATAGGCTTCGGCCCTCAATTCTGCGCCGATCCGAATTGCGAATCAGGAGCATTCCGTGAAAAGAGCCCGTTTGATCGCACTGACCGCCTTCGCGATGATCCCGCTAGCGGCAAACTCGTGGCTCTGCCGTGCGGCGCTACGAGATACGGAGATTGATGCGGCGAGCTTCACGAGTCTGCGCCTGATCTCCGGCGCCGTGATGCTCTGGCTGTTGCTTGCGGTGACCGGGCGGCTTCGTACCCCTGGTCAGGGCACCTGGTCTTCTGCCCTTGCGCTCTTCGCCTACGCCGCCCTGTTCTCCTTCGCTTATCTGAGCTTGACGGCCGCAACTGGGGCGCTCCTGCTCTTTGGGGCGGTTCAGGTGACCATGATCGCGCTGGGCATCCGCGCGGGTGAGCGCCTCGATCCAGTGCAGATCGTGGGTGTGGTGCTCGCATTCGGCGGCCTCATCGGCCTGCTACTGCCGGGCCTCTCTGCTCCACCGTTGCTTGGCGCACTGATGATGATCGGCGCCGGTGTTGCCTGGGGCGTTTACTCGGTGCGCGGCAAGGGTGCGGGTGATCCGATTCGGGTCACGGCCGGCAACTTTGCGTTGGCCGTGCCGATGACGATCGCCCTGAGCCTGATGGCCCTCGGCGATCTATCCCTGGAGATGACGGGGGTGTGGCTCGCCTTGGCGTCTGGGGCGCTCACCTCCGCGCTCGGCTATGCGCTCTGGTACAGCATCCTGCCGTTGCTGCCCGCCTTCAGCGCGGCGACGGTCCAGCTGAGCGTGCCAGTGATCGTCGCAATCGGCGGCGTGATCTTGCTTGCGGAGCCGATTGCGCTCCGGCTGGTGCTGGCCTCAATGGCGGTGTTGGGGGGGATCGCCTTGGTGATCGTCGAGCGGCGTCGCATCGCGGCGAGCTAGCGAGTCGCGGCCCGTGAGCGCCTGTGGGTTAGGCGCTGGCGATGGGCGCAGCCGGCTCAAGGTCCGGCTCAAGGCCAGACGCCACGTTGCTCCAAGACCGCGGTGAGGCGCTCCAGTGCCTCGACCAAGGCAGCGGTGCGTAGGTCGGTCGACAGGCCGCTCTTGTTGCCTTGGCAGGCGAATCCTCGCCAGCGTGCGACAACTCGATCGGTGGCGCTATTCATGCGCGCGCGCAGCCGGCCGTTGATATCCTCGAGCGGCCAGCTGTGGTGCTCGATGTTCTGCACCCATTCGTAATAGCTCACGGTGACGCCGCCGGCGTTCGCCAGGATATCAGGCAGTACCAGGATGCCTCGCTTGCCGAGGAGGTCATCGGCCTCGGGCGTG
>CAZTYV010000030.1:9268-18265 GCA_964617675.1 uncultured Halochromatium sp.
CCCTCCACCACGACGCGCGCCTTGATCTGATGCGCGTTCCCGGCGTGGATCTGACCACCGAGCGCGGCGGGGATGAGGATGTCGCAGTCGAGCGCAAGCAGATCGGCATTGGTGATGGTGCGGGTCTCGTTGAGGCCGACGACGGTGCCATGCTCGTCCTTGTGCGCATTGAGCGCATCCAAATCCAGTCTGTCCCCATCGCCCGAGAGTACGCCACCGCGCGAGTCACTGATCGCGATCACGCGCGCACCGCGCTCATGGAGCAAGCGAGCGGCGACCCGCCCCACCTCGCCGTAGCCTTGGATCGCGACACGGGCGCCGTCGAGCGCACTGAGCTGCGGCACGACGCCAAGACTGAGGAGACGCTCGGCCGCGAGCACGGCGCCGCGGCCGGTCGCCTCGTTGCGACCCTCTGAGCCACCGATCGCCAGCGGCTTGCCGGTGACGACCGGTAGGTTGTTCTTGCCTGGATGCATGGCATCGTAGGTGTCGTAGACCCAGGCCATGGTCTGGCTGTTGGTATAGAGATCGGGGGCCGGGATATCGGTATAGGGCCCGATGTTGTCGCCGAGCTCGGCCACGAAGCGACGCGTGACGCGTCGCAGCTCGCGCTGGCTGAGCTGCTTGGGCTCGCAGGCGACCCCACCCTTGGCGCCGCCGAAGGGGATGCGCAGCAGCGCACACTTCCAGGTCATCAGTGCCGCCATCGCCGAGACCTCAGGCAGCGAGACCTCCGGGTGGAAGCGAATCCCGCCCTTGCCCGGTCCGAGCAGCCGGTTGTGCAGCACGCGATAACCGACGAAGGTGCGTACCTGACCATCGTCGAGCTCGACCGGAAGGTTGACCGTGATGGTGCGTCGCGGATGCTGCAGCACCTCGAGCAGACCCGGGTCCAGGGCGCCGAGGTGTTGCCGCGCGCGGGCGAACTGCGCGGCGATGATCCGTTCTGGTGCGAGCTCTACGCTCGCACCAGCGGGCCTGTCCGCGCCATCAGCTGGGCTCATCGCTCGCCAAAGGGGGTGGGGGCGATGGGCTTGAGGTTCCAGATCTCCTCGTTGTACTGGCCGATAGTGCGATCCGACGAGAAGAACCCGCTGTGGGCGCTGTTGAGGATGCTCATGCGCAGCCAGCGTGGCCGATCCTTGTAGGCCTCGGCGGCCTGCTGCTGCGCACGCCGGTAGCTGTCGAAATCGGCCGCGGTGAGCCAGGGATCGGCAGGATTGCGGATGCCCTGGATGATCGGGTCGAAGATGCCGGGCTCGAACTGGTTGAAGTGTCCGCACTCAAGCAGCGTCATCACCTCGCGCAGGGCCTCATCGTGCGCGATGATGCCGTTGGGGTCGTAATGCTCACGGGTGCGCGTCACCTCCTCCGCCGTCAGGCCAAAGAGGAAGAAGTTCTCGTCGCCGACGCGCTCGCGGATCTCGATATTGGCCCCATCCAGGGTGCCGATGGTCACCGCGCCGTTCATCATGAATTTCATGTTGCCGGTGCCAGAGGCCTCCTTACCGGCGGTCGAGACCTGCTCCGAGAGATCGGTGCCTGGCGCGAGGATCTCCATGACCGAAACCCGATAATCCGGGATGAAGGCGACCCGCAGCTGCTCGGTGACCTGGCGATCCGCATTGACCACCTTGGCGACGTTGTTGATCAGCTTGATGATGAGCTTTGCGATCTCGTAGCCCGGGGCCGCTTTGCCGCCGATGAGCACGCAGCGCGGCGCACCGATCTCACCATCGCCGTGCTTGATGCGATGGTAGAGATGGATCACGTGCAGGATATTAAGCAGCTGGCGCTTGTACTCATGGATGCGCTTGACCTGCACGTCGAACATGAACTCGACGGGGAACTCGATCCGGCAGGCGGTGCTCACCATCTCTGCGAGGCGCGCCTTGTTCTGCTGTTTGATGCCATCCCAGCGCTCGCGGAAGCCTGCATCCTCGGCGAGCGGTGCCAGTTTCTCCAGGGCCGAGAGATTGGTGAGCCAGCCGTCGCCCAGGGTCTCGTCGAGCAGCTCGCGCAGGCCGGGATTGCACATTGCGAGCCAGCGTCTCGGCGTGACCCCATTGGTCTTATTGTTGAATTTCTCTGGCCAGAGCTCGTACCAATCATGGAATAAGCCCTGCTGGAGTAGCTCCGAATGCAAGGCGGCCACGCCATTGACGGAGAAGCTGCCGACGATGGCAAGGAAGGCCATCCGGACCTGAGGATCATCGCTCTCTTCGATGAGTGACATGCGCCGCTGCCGGTCCATGTCGCCGGGCCAGCGCGCGGCGACCTCCGAGAGGAAGCGCGCGTTGATCTCGTAGATGATCTCGAGGATGCGCGGCAGCAGCTGTCGAAACAGGCGCACGGGCCAGCGCTCCAGGGCCTCGGGCAGCAGGGTATGGTTGGTGTAGGCCATGGTGCGGGTGGTGATGGCCCAGGCCTCGTCCCACTCGAGATGATGCAGGTCGACGAGCTGACGCATCAGCTCAGGCACCGAGACTGCCGGATGCGTATCGTTGAGCTGGAAGCAGTTCTTGTCGGCGAATTCACTGAAATCGCTGCCATGTAGGCGCTGCCATTCTCGGATCACGTCCTTGATGCTGGCGCAGGCGAGGAAGTACTGCTGGCGCAGCCGAAGCTCCTTGCCGTTCTCGCTGGCATCGTTGGGATAGAGCACCATGGTGATGTGCTCGGCGTCATTCTTGGCAGCGACCGACTCTGGATAAGCGCCGGCGTTGAACTCGCCGAGGTCAAAGGCGTCGGTCGCCGCTGCTGACCAGAGCCTCAGGGTGTTGATGGTGTCGTTGTTGTAGCCCGGAATGGGGATGTCGTAGGGCACCGCGAGCACATCGTGGGTATCGACCCAGCGCTGTCTGATACGCCCTTGGTCGTCCTTGTGGGTCTCGGTATGGCCGCCGAAGGGGATGCGCTGGGTGTATTCGGGTCGCTCCAGCTCCCAAGGGTTGCCGTCGCGCATCCAGTGGTCGGGCTCCTCGACCTGACGACCGTTCTCGATCAGCTGCCGGAACATCCCGTACTCGTAACGCAGTCCGTAGCCCTTGACCGGCAGCTGCAGGGTGGCACAGCTGTCAAGGAAGCAGGCCGCAAGGCGCCCCAGGCCGCCGTTGCCGAGGCCGGCATCCATCTCGGCGGATTCGATCTCCTCGTACATCAGGCCCATCTCGTAGAGCGCCTGGCGTGCCGCGTCGGTGATGCCGAGGTTGAGCAGGGCGTTACTCAGTGAGCGCCCCATCAGGAACTCGAGCGACAGGTAGTAGGTGCGCTTGCAGTTGGCTTGATCGTGCGCGTGGCGGGTGCGCTTCCAGCGCTCCATGAGGCGGTCGCGCAGGGTGACGGCCAGCGCCTTGTAGGGGTAGTAGGCGGAGCGGCAGTCACGGTCCCGACCGAGGGTGTGCGCATAGTAATGCTGGAAGTCCCGGCCGAGACTCTCAGCGTCCATGCCCAAGGGCTCGAGCTTGAAGAGACGATCATTGGGCGAGCTTTCGGTAAGGTCTTTGAACGGCGACATGCTGATGTCCTGCGCTAGAGGTAGAGCGAGCGGATGGGATTCGGTGCGCGATAGACCCTAAGATAACGCGTTGGGCCATCGGCTGAGAACGACCGCGCTGTATTCTGGCGATCGATCGTTCAAAAGCGTCTGGTCCGTCGCGCGAGGCGTCAGCTCAATAGGAGATCGCGCTCAGACGCCAGCGAAGCCAGCCGCGCTCGAGCAGCAGGTTGACCGCGGGCGGGCCGTCGGCGTCTTTGCTCGCGTCGTCCTGGGCTTGCGCTCCGATGCGCACGCGGAACCGGGTTGGGGTCTCGAAGAACGCATAGCTCATGGCGTGCCAGAATCCCTGCTGACCATCGCCGTGGGCAAGGAGCCGCTGACGCACCCAGGCCAAGGAGACGGCTTGGCTGAAGGCATCTTCACCGTTGCGGCGGATGTTCTGCTGGACCCAATCGATGAAGGTATCGGAGACCTCACCGATCGCGCTCTCTTGGTCCTTATTCAGGCGCCGTCGGATCTGCTCACGAATGGCATCCAGGTCGACCAGGGATTCGAGCGCCGCCGTCGGGCCGTTGACCGCGGTCTGATCGAGTCTCCAGAGACTGAGATAGGGAGAGGCCAGGTAGAGACTGACCCCGATCAGCAGGCCGATGCCGAGCCAGCGCAGCCCCGGCATCTCCGGCAGCGTGGGCAGGCGACGACGTGGCAGCGGGTTGCGCAGCGGTGCAGGGACCGGCGCCACCATCAGAGCGACTGAGCCTGCAGCTGTTCGAGTGCTTCACCGGCGCTGAGCCACTCGTGCTCGACCGATTCGAGCTCGGCATCGAGCTGGCGCTTGTCGTCCATCAATCCCAGCAAACGGGGTTTCGCCTCCGGCTCGTAGAGCGCGGTGTCGGCGAGCTGCTGGTCGATCCGCGTGCGTTTCTCGGTCAGCGTGTCGAGCTCGCGCTCCAACCGCCGCAGGCGCTCACGCAGGGGTTGCAACCGTGCCCGCTCCTCGGCCTCGCGTCGGCGGAGCTCCTTCTTCGATGGTGCGCTCGTCAACCCCCCTGTCGTCGCCTCAGCGCCAGTGGCGCCCGCGTCACTGCTCGCTGCCTGACGTCGGCGCGCGGCACGTTGGCTGATCCAGGCTGGGTAGTCGTCGAGGTCCCCATCGAAGGGCGTCAGGCAGCCGTCAGCCACCAACAACAGCTCGTCGCAGGTGATGCGCAACAGGTGTCGGTCATGGGAGACCAAGACCACCGCGCCCGCGTAGTCCTGCAAGGCCTCGCTGAGGGCATGGCGCATCTCGAGGTCCAGATGGTTGGTCGGCTCGTCCAGCAGCAAGAGGTTCGGCCGCTGATACACGATCAGGGCGAGGGCCAGCCGAGCCTTTTCGCCGCCCGAGAAGGGTGCCACCGGGTCATTTGCCTGATCACCACCGAAGCCGAAACCACCCAAGAAGTCTCGCAGCGGCTGCTCCGAGGCGCTCCGGTCGAGACGGCTGAGATGTTGCAGAGGCGAGTCCTGGGGGCGCAGTTGGTCCATCTGATGCTGCGCAAAATAGCCGATGCGCAAGCCTTGCGCCTCGCTGCGGTTGCCCTCCAGGGCTGGCTGCTCCCCTGCCAGGGTCTTGATCAGGGTGGATTTGCCAGCGCCGTTCGGGCCGAGGAGCGCGATGCGATCACCGGGTCGAAGTACCAGGCGGACCGCGCTCAGGATCGCCTTCCCGTCATAGCCGACGGCGAGGTCCTCGAGCTGCAGCAGCGGGTTCGGTTGGTCGTCGGCATTGCGAAATTGGAATTGGAACGGGGTATCGACATGGGCCGGCGCGATCAGCTCCAGACGCTCGAGTGCCTTGAGCCGGCTCTGCGCCTGACGCGCCTTGGTGGCCTTGGCGCGAAAGCGGTCGATGAATGAGCGCACATGGGCAATCTCACGCTGCTGGCGCACGAATGCAGACTGCTGCTGGGCAAGCTGCTCGGCGCGCTGTCGCTCGAAGGCCGAGTAGCCACCGGTGTAGGTCTGCAGCCGGCGCTGCTCCAGATGGCAGATGCTGGTCGTGACCGCGTCGAGCACGTCGCGGTCGTGCGAGATCAGCACCAGGGTCCCTGGGTAGGCCCGCAGCCAGCCCTCGAGCCAGATCACGGCATCAAGATCGAGGTGGTTGGTCGGCTCGTCGAGCAGCAGCAGGTCCGAGCGCGCCATCAGCGCCCGCGCGAGCGCGAGGCGCATGCGCCAGCCGCCAGACCAGGTCTCCAAGGCCCGTCGCTCGTCGCCGACGGCGAAGCCAAGGCCATGCATCAGCTGGGCGGCGCGACTCTCGGCCTCCCAGGCGCCGAGCGCGTCGAGCCGCCCGAGCAGCTCGGCTTGGCGGAGTCCATCATCCGCCTGCTCGGCCTCGGCGAGAGCTGCCTGGAGCTGGCGCAGCTCTCTGTCCCCATCGATCACGAACTCGATCGCAGCGCGCGATCCGGACGGGGTGTGCTGCGCGACATGGGCGATCTCCCAACCGGGCGGGATCGAGGCGCTGCCAGCGTCCGGGCTGAGCTCGCCACGCAGCAAGGCCAGCAGGCTCGATTTGCCGCAGCCATTGGCGCCCACCAGGCCGAGCTTCTGGCCCGGATGCAGGCGCAGGTCCGCGTGCTCAAGCAGGAGCTTCGAGCCGCGGCGCAGGCTGAGATCGCGCAGCTCGAGCACGCTCAGCCTCTGCCTTTGGTCGGTGTTGGTGCGGCCAGCGTCGTGGCAGGGGCCTGCGCGCGATCGAGGCGTCGGTAACCGATCGCCTCTCCAAGGTGGACCGGAAGGATGGGATCGGAGTGGTCGAGATCGGCGATGGTGCGAGCCACCTTAAGGATGCGGTGGTAGGCCCGCGCCGAGAGCGAGAGTCGCTGCATCGCCTGCCGCAAGAGCTGCTGTCCGTCCTGGCTTAGACGGCAATCGCGCTCGATCTCGCGGGGCTCGAGCGCCGCATTCGCCTTTCCGGCTCGGTCGGTTGCGCGCGCGCGCGCAACCTGCACGCGCTCGCGAACCTCGGCGCTGGACTCGGGCTGCGCCGACGAGTCCGGGCCCGACTGCAAATGGCTCAGGTCGAGCCTGGGCACCTCGACATGCAGGTCGATGCGGTCGAGGAGCGGGCCGGATAGGCGCGCGCGGTATCGGCTGACCTGCTCCTGGGTGCAGCGGCAGCGCCCGCCTTCATCGCCGAGGTAACCGCAGGGACAAGGGTTCATCGCGGCGATGAGCTGGAAGCACGCCGGAAACCGGGCGCTGCGGGCCGCTCTTGAGATCTGGATCTCGCCGGACTCCAAGGGCTCGCGGAGGACCTCAAGCACCCGTCGATCGAATTCTGGTAGCTCGTCGAGGAACAACACACCGCGATGCGCGAGCGAGATCTCGCCGGGGCGAGGATTCGAGCCGCCGCCCACCAGGGCCGCGGCCGAGGCCGTGTGGTGAGGTGCGCGAAACGGCCGCTGGCGCCACGAGGGTGCGCTCCCAGGGCTGTGCTGGTTGCTGAGTTGGCTGCTGAACTGGCTACTGAACTGGCTGACCGAATGCACGGCGGCGACCTCGATCGCCTCCGCCTCGTTCAGGATGGGCAAGATCCCGGGCAATCGCGCGGCCAGCATCGACTTGCCGGAGCCCGGCGGGCCCAGAAAGATGATGCTGTGGCCTCCAGCGGCGGCGACCTCGAGCGCGCGTTTGGCGTGTGGTTGGCCTTTGACCTCGGCGAGGTCGGGCGCATTGAGGGTCGCCGCTGGTGGCTCGTAACCGCGATGGGCCGCAAGAGGCGTCGAGCCGTTCAGGTGCTCGCAGACGTCCACCAGCCGATCGGCTGGCAGCACCTGCAGTCCAGTGACCAGCGCAGCTTCATTGGCGTTCGGCCGCGGGAGCACCAGGGCGCGCCCGGCGTCACGAGCGGCGAGTGCGGCCGGCAGGATGGCATCGACTGGACGCAGCTCGCCGCTCAACGCGAGCTCGCCGATGAACTCATGCGCGGCGAGCCGATCCGGATTGATCTGGCGCGAGGCACCGAGGATGCCAAGAGCGATCGGCAGATCAAAGCGGCCACCTTCCTTCGGGAGATCGGCGGGCGCGAGGTTGATCGTGACCCTTCCGGCCGGGAACTCAAAGTCGCTGTTCGCGAGTGCGCCGCGAACACGATCCTTGCTCTCGCGAACCGCAAGCTCTGGAAGGCCGACGATGGAGAGCGAGGGCAGCCCAATGCCGGCGTGGACCTCGACCGTGACCGCCGGGGCCTGAATGCCCACGCGCGCGCGGCTGTAAAGGATCGAGAGGCCCACGACGAAATAGCCCGCAGCCTGGAGCCGCCTTAGGCGCTCGGGGCTTCATTGTGAACGCCGTCCTCTTGCGGCTCAGGGCCGCGACCCGGCTCTCGCGCCTCGAGAGCGGCAATGCGCTTTTCGAGCGCCGCGAGCTTCGCTCGCGAGCGCGCGAGCACCGCGGCCTGGACGTCGAATTCCTCGCGCGTCACCAGGTCGAGGCGCGCGAGTCCAGCCTCGAGCGTTGCATGAACGCTGCGGCGAAGATCGTCCTGCAACAGCTGAAGGCCCTTGGGGGCTTGCTCGGCTAAGCGGCGGGCAAGGTCATCGATCTGCTTTGGATCCAGCATCAGGGTCACCGGGAAAGGTGGAAATGGCTTGGCGGCATTATAAGGCGAGCAACGGAGGAGCGCCCGCTCGGACAGGCGCACACTAATGGTGCGCATCCGTGGCCCGCCTTGGGCGTCGGCGCACCATGAGGGTGCGGGCGAGTTGTCGCTTTTTTGATACTTCTGTGACGAATTGGTTGTGTTTTCGGAACATAAGCAAAATGGCATGCAATCTGCTTGGAGGTAACCGACTGTGATTATGCAGCAGGCACGATCACCGAGCAGGGCGGCCAAACGCCCGTAAACCAAGACGAACTGAGGTACTCACGAATGAAAAAGCAGCACTTGGGGATGGCCGTCGTCTCCGGCACTCTGCTGTCCGCGTCGATGTTGGTCTCCGCGCCGGCCGTCGCACAAGACCCCTGGTCCTTCAGCGCCAACATTGGCGCCGTCTCCAACTACGTCTGGCGTGGTGTGACCCAGACCGGTGATCAAGCGGCGATCCAAGGTGGTCTCGATGTCGCCCACGAGAGTGGCTTCTATGCGGGGACCTGGGTGTCGAACATCGACTGGGGGACACCGGATCCGAACTACGAGCTGGACCTCTACACCGGATTTGGCGGCGCGATCAACGATGACGTGAGCTACGACATCGGTGCGATCTACTACGCCTACCCGGACGGGCGCGACGCCGATTTTGCCGAGCTGTCTTTGAGCGGGTCGTTTAAGTGGTTCACCCTCGGGATCGCCTACACCGTCTACGGCGAGAACGAGGGCGGTCTCTTTGACCAAGGCGATCTCTACTACTTCGGTGGTGCTGATTTCGCCCTGCCCTATGACTTCGGCTTTAGTGTGTTCGGCGGCTACTACCAGTTCCGCAACAACGACGTCGTCGTCGATGTCGTCG
>CAZTYV010000030.1:18275-25266 GCA_964617675.1 uncultured Halochromatium sp.
CGGTCTTCGACGACAACGGCAACCCGGTGCTCGATGAGTTCGGATTGCCGACCTACGTCGGCCAGACCTCCGGCAGTGACCCGTCCTCACCCAACTACGAGCTCGACTTCTACCTCGGCTACGGCATCGACGTGAATGATGACGTCAGCATCGACCTCAGCGGTATCTACTACGCCTACCCTGACGGTCGTGACTCCGACTTCGCCGAGATCGCCGGTAGCGTCAGCTTCAAGTGGTTCACGCTCGGCTTGGCCTACACCATCTACGGCGAGAACGAGGATGGCCTCTTCGATCAGGGCGACCTCTACTACTTCGGCGGTGCTGACTTCGCGCTGCCCTACGACTTCGGCTTCAGCCTCCGCGCCGGCTACTACCAGTTCAGCAATGATGACGTGGTGTTGGGCGAGTTCGTCGATGCGGCCGGTAACACCTTCGATGTGACCGAGTCTGCTGACTACTGGAACTACGGTGCGTCGATTACCAAGGACGCCGGCGATTTCGGCACCTTCAGCTTCAACTGGGACCAAAACAACGGCAAGGAAGAGGTCGGCTACGACACCGATCCGAAGTTCTGGGTAGGCTGGTTGAAGGAGTTTTGATCGATTGGCTCGCCACTTGCTAGAGGTAGGGCCAAGGCCTAAGGCAGAGGCCTAACCGCAGTGGTCGAACCGCCATCATCTCATGCGGCTGGCCGAGCCTAGGCCCGCCGCCCTTCATTCAACGGAGCACACTCATGAAGCTGGTTGCTGCCATCATCAAACCGTTCAAGCTCGATGACGTGCGCGAGGCGCTGGCCGATATCGGCGTCTCGGGCATCACCGTCATCGAGGTCAAGGGCTTCGGTCGCCAAAAGGGTCATACCGAGCTCTATCGCGGCGCCGAGTACGTCGTTGACTTCCTGCCCAAGATCAAGGTCGAGATCGCGGTCGACGACGGCCTCGTTGATCAGGTCATCGAGGCGATCAGCACGGCCGCGCGGACCGGGAAGATCGGCGACGGCAAGATCTTCGTCAGCGACGTCGATCAGGTCATCCGAATCCGCACCGGCGAGACCGGGCCGGACGCACTCTAATTCGGCAACGGAGGTAAACGACAGTGGAAGAACCGATTATCCAACTCGCGTATGCGCTTGATACTTTCTACTTCTTGGTCTCGGGCGCGCTGGTCATGTGGATGGCCGCGGGCTTTTCGATGCTCGAGGCCGGCCTTGTTCGTGCGAAGAACACCGCCGAGATCCTGACCAAAAACGTCGCCCTGTTCGCGATCGCCAGCATTATGTACATGCTGATCGGCTACGGCATCATGTATCCGAGCGGTGGCAATGGTGTGATTCCGCAGATCAGCTGGGGCTTCATGCTCGGTGGTGATCATACGGTCGAGGAGGTGTTGGCGAGCGAAGGCGAGACCTATTATTCGCTGATGTCCGATTTCTTCTTCCAGGTGGTCTTCGTTGCCACGGCGATGTCGATTGTCTCCGGCGCCGTTGCCGAGCGGATGAAGCTCTGGGCCTTCCTGCTCTTTGCCGTGATCATGACCGGCTTCATCTATCCGGTTCAGGGCTACTGGAAGTGGGGCGGTGGCTGGCTCGACGGCGTCGGCTTTAGCGATTTCGCGGGCTCCGGCATCGTGCACCTCTGTGGCGCCACCGCGGCTCTCGCCGGTGTCTTGTTGCTCGGCGCGCGCAAGGGCAAGTACGGCAAGGACGGCAGCATCAACGCCATCCCCGGCGCTAACCTGCCGCTCGCGACGCTCGGCACCTTCATCCTGTGGCTCGGCTGGTTCGGCTTCAACGGCGGCTCCGAGCTGATGGTCTCGAACATCGACGAGGCAAACGCCGTCGCTGCCGTGTTCGTCAACACCAACATGGCCGCTGCCGGCGGTCTGGTCTTCGCGCTGATCACCGCACGTCTCATCTTCGGCAAGGCCGATCTGACCATGGCCCTCAACGGCGCCTTGGCCGGCTTGGTCGCGATCACCGCGGAGCCGCTGACGCCCACGCCTCTCGCAGCGACCCTGATCGGTGGTGTCGGCGGCTTGATCGTGGTGTTCTCGATCATCGGCCTCGATAAGCTGCGCATCGATGATCCGGTTGGCGCGATCTCTGTGCACGGTGTCGTCGGGATGTGGGGCCTGATCGCGGTGCCGATCACCAACAGCGATGCCGGGATCGTCCCGCAGCTCATCGGCCTCGTCTCGATCTTCGCCTGGGTCTTCATCACCTCTCTGATCGTCTGGCTCTTGATCAAGCTGATCATGGGGATCCGCGTGAGCGAAGAGGAAGAGTACGAGGGGGTCGATGTCGGCGAATGCGGACTCGAGGCCTACCCAGAATTCGTTGGTTCCCGCGGTGGTGCTGGACTCTGACGGATTGCGCTCTTCGCGTATCTGCCTTGCGGCGGGGCCTTCGGGCCCCGTTTTTGTTTTGGGGCCTTACCCGATCGTCGAGATACTGCGCTTAGGCGCGCGCTGTAGGGGCTCGGCCCGAGCGCGGCCGCTCAGCTCACCCCTCGTTGCTGAAGGCGCGGCGGAAGAATGCGGGCTGCGCGAGCGCCGCCTGGTGGATCTCGGCACTGTAGTATTGGGTGTTGAAGGGCAGGGCCGCGGCTTGCTCACGCCTGAAGGCGGGTATTGCGCCCTCTCGGCTGACCATGGTCGCGCTCCACCAGCCAGAGGGATAGATCGTCTGCGGGAAGAACAGGGTCGCTCGATCCTGGAAACCGGCCGCCCGGGTGTCGGCATAGATGCCGCGGATGATGTCCAGGTGATAGAGCGGCGATTCGCTCTGCTGGATCAGGAGTCCGCCGGGCGCCAAGGCGCGGCGGCAATCGCTGTAGAAGGCCGTCGTGAACAGCCCTTCCGCGGGACCCACGGGGTCAGTGCTATCGACGATGATCACATCGAGCGAGTGCTCGGCCGCGTCGTGCATCCAGCGGATGCCATCCTCGAACAGCAGGGTCGCACGCGGATCGGCATTCGATTCGGTCAACTCCGGGAAGAAGGTTTCGGCAACACGGGTGACGCGCTCGTCGATATCGATCTGGACCGCGGATTCGACCTGCGGATGCCGCAGGACCTCACGCAGCGTGCCGCAGTCCCCGCCCCCGATGATCGCGACCCGCCGCGGCTCGGGGTGGGTCAGCAAGACCGGATGCGCGAGCATCTCATGGTAGAGGAAGTTCTCGCGCGACGAGAGCATGGTGAAGCCGTCGATCACCATCAGGTTGCCGAAGGTCTCGGTCTCGTAGACCTCGATGGTCTGAAACGGACTCTGTTCGTGATGCAGCCGACGGCGGATGCGCAGCGAAAAGGCGCTTCCGGACGCGTCTGCGATCTCGGTGAACCAGGTGTTCTCGTCGAGCATGCCCTAAGCGTACCAATCTTCGCGGGTGAGGGGTTCAGCGCGGATAGCGATCATCGAGATTCGCCGGACAGAGCACATCGCGCATGATCCCGATCAGCTCAAGAAGCTGGTCGTTGCGGATGCGGTAAAAGATCCGGTTCGCCTCCTTTCGGGCCACCACGATGTTCTTGTTGCGCAGCTGTTCCAGATGTTGAGAGATGTTGCTCTGCGAGGTGCCTGTGCGCTCAACGATCTCTCCGACCGAGAGCTCGTTTTGTCCGAGCGAGCAGAGGATCTTCCAGCGCAGTGGATGAGCCATCGCCTTCAAGGCCATCGCGGTCAGGGTCGTGTCTTCCGGATCGGAGCGCTCGGCCGGCACTTCATCGATCATGATCAGCCTCCGTCGTCCTCGTGTCAAAGGTGGTCGCATCCTCTTCCCTGGCGTCGTTGTTCTCGATGCGGACATAGCCGCTCATGTCCTTTGCGATGCAGATGATATCGGTTATTGCGCCATCAGTATCTTTGATTGCGGTGCGCGAGAACAGGATCGGCACGCGACGCCCATCGCTGGCGATGAAGCGTGCATCGATCTTGGCCAGCGCCCCGGTGCGGATCAGGGCCTCGAGCCAGGTCCCCATGAAGGCCCCCGCCTCTTCGTCGCCCTCTTCCTCGAAGACGTCGCCGATTGAGAGCCCGAGGAGATCCGCTTCGCTGTAGCCGAGCATCCGGCAGGCGGCCGGGTTCGTGATCTTGATCTCACCCTCTGGGGTGAGCACCAGCAAGGCCTCGCCCATGTGAGCAATGATGTTGGCCAGGTACTGACGCGCCTCGGCCAGCTCTGCGGTGCGCTCGCTCACCTTGCGCTCGAGCTCCTGGTTGAGCCTGCGCTCTTTTTCAATCAGCCTGAAGTAGGTACTGATCTTGTTGATCAGTAGGTTGTCGTCGATCGGTTTGAGCAGATAATCAACCGCACCGACCGCGAATCCGCGCTGCTGAAACTCCTCCGCTTTGAAGGCCGCTGTCAGGAAGATGATCGGGATATCGCGCGAGCGTTTGCGGAGCTTCAGCAGAGAGGCGGTCTGGAATCCGTCCATCTCCGGCATCTGCACATCGAGGATGATCAGATCGATGTCGCGGTGATCGAGCGTAAGATCGATGGCCTCGCGACCTGAGGCCGCCTCGAGCACCGTCGCGCCTAGGTGTTTTTCGATCAGCGTGCGCAGCGTGTAGAGATTGTGCGCATGATCGTCGACGATCAAGATCTTGTAGCCGGGGCCGCCCATGATGTCGTCGCCTCAAGACCCTCCGGGGCTTGTGCCCGCGATGAGGAGTGGATGAGATCTGCCAAGGCTGCTGGCTCGACCGGTTTTCTCAAGAAACAGCAGGCGCCCGCGTCGAGGCAGCGTTGTTGCCTCGTGGTGTCGAGCTCGCCGAGCACGACGATCGGCAGATCGGTCAGCCAGGGCTTTTGCCGTAGGCGTTTGATCGTATCACAGGCGTCATGACCCACAAGGCTGCTTGCGAGCAGCAACATCGTGCAGCCGTGATCGTCGCTCAGGGTCTCCAGCGCCTCCTCCTCATCGGCCGCCGTTTGCACCTTGAGCCCGAGTGTTTCAAGGGCCGCCGTGGCCACGACCAGACTCTGCACATCGCGCTCCACCAACAAGACCCATCGATCGCTGTCGCCGTCGAGCCGCTCGGCCGTTGCCTCACTCGCGCTTGGCTCCTCGGGCGCAGGCGCCCGAGCGTCGACCTCTGCCCGAGCGCCGTCGAGCGCCGCATCCGGCTCGAGACGCTCAGCTGATTGGCTGCTGCCAAGGGATGGGCCACGCGCCGAGTTGTCGGCCTCTCTGTCCTCGATGATCTCCACTGCCGTGAGCCCGCTGGGGTCGCAAGACAGTGGTAGGTGCAGCGTGAAGGTCGAGCCGAGACCTGGCGTGCTGCTGACCGTGATCTCACCACCGAGCAGATGAGCGAGCTCGCGGCTGATCGATAATCCAAGCCCGGTGCCGCCGTAGCGACGTCGGGTCGAGCCATCGGCCTGCCGGAAGGCCTCGAAGATCACCTCTTCCTTCCCGGCCGGGATGCCGATGCCGGTATCGGTTACCGACATGGCGAGCGGAAAGCGCTGATCTCCCGCCTTCAGCGCGATGGTCACCTCGCCCTCATGGGTGAACTTGGCCGCGTTGGAGAGGAAGTTCTTCAGGATTTGGCGGACCTTGGCCTGGTCGCTGTAGATCTGATCGGGCGCGCCTGGGTTGAGCTCGACGCGTAGGGCGAGACCCTTCTCGGTGAAGATCGGGCCGAGCATGCCGGCGAGCTCGTCGATCATCCCGTGGGTTGGCACCCACTGCAGGTGCACCGTGACCGCGCCGGCCTCGATGCGCGAGATGTCGAGCACGTTGTCGATCATCGTCAGTAGATCGCGCCCAGCCTCGTTGATGACCTTGGCTTGCCGGCGCTGCTCGTGATCAAGCCCGGACTCCTTGGCCGCGAGCAGCTTAGAAAGCAGCAGAATCGAGTTCAGCGGCGTGCGCAGCTCATGGCTCACGTTGGCCAGGAATTCGGATTTGTACTGGTTTGATTGCTCGAGCTGCTGCATATGCTGTCGTTCCGTGCGCAGATGCTCGGCATGACTCGTCGCCAGGGCATTAAGCTGGTCGCCGAGCTCACGGACCTCTGTGGGGCCGTGCCAATCGAACTCGTGCTTGTGCTCCTCGCGCAGGATGCCGCGCACCCCGCTGGTCAGCTGCTGCCCGAAGTCTTCAGCTCGCTTGGCGAGCCAGCGCGCGATCACCAAGACCACCAGGATCAGCACCAGCACGATGCTCAGCACCCGGGTCACGAGGGCATTGCGAAAATTTGCGATTGGCGAGGGGTCGACGGGCCGTCCGACCCAGAGCGGTCGCCCGTTCTCGGTCAGGAACATCGGCACCCAGAGCAGCGGTGCGCCGTAGTCTCCTTTCCAAAGGGCGAGTTTGGCCTCGGCGAAGATCTCGGCGAGACCGGGGAAGTCGGCAAAGGCATCGGCCTGATCGCTCAGCGGCTCGCCAGGGCGCAGGTAGCGGCCGTCGTCGGTGACCCAGAGCGTGTCGCGATAGAAGTTCGCAAGGCCACCGACGTCGATGGTCATGAGCAGGAGCCCGAGCGGCTCGTACTCGCTGTTGGGGCGCCGCCCGACCGGACTCGCCAGCTGCAGCGTGATCAACTGCCGTGGATCGTCTTGCCCGGCGAAGGAATTGATCCGAATCCGGCTCACGATCACCTCGCCCGGCTTCAGCTTGAGTCCGGCGCCGGTGAAGCCGCGACTCGGCGGGTCGGGTGGCAGCTCAGTTGGCCGCCATTCGCGCGTCTGCGCGTTGCGCTCGAGCCAGAAGCGCTCGTTGCCATCGCCGTCCACGAAGAGGATCTCGATCAGGTCGGCCTGATCGCTCAGCATCTGATTGATCCACCCGGTGTAGCGGGCACGGGCAAGGTCGATCACCTCCTCGTCACCCGACTCGCCGAGAATGATGCCCGGCTCCGGTAGCTTCGCGAGCAACCGGATCATCTCGTGGCGGCTCGCCAGATGCTGATCGAGATCACGGAAGTCGGCGCGCAGGTTCTGCAGGTAGGCCTTCTGATAGAACAGGGCCGTCCGATCCAGCACCA
>CAZTYV010000031.1:0-24094 GCA_964617675.1 uncultured Halochromatium sp.
CGCATAGCCCTCGAGTAAGTGCGTTTCGTCCATCTCATCGGTGGTGTTGGCGAGCACCAGGTCGACGAAGGTGTCGCGCAGATCGCGCACATGCTCAAAGGCCTCGGCATGATCGAGCGCGAGCCCATCACTTCCGGAGACACCGTAGCGGCCAAAGCGCTCACGCAGCTTGTAGGTATCGGCCAGGTGGATGGCGATCTTGGAGGGCATGCAGCCGATGCGTGCACAGGTGGTCCCGAGCGGCCCGCCATTGATGAGTATCCAATCGTCGGTGACCTTGCGGATCACCTTCACTGCGTTCAGACCGGCATGGCCGGCACCAATCACCGCCACATCGACGAGCGATGGGGGCGAGGAGGCGACGGGCTGACCCGTCCCGGTCGAGACATCTTCAGACTGTTTACGCATTACCGCCATCTCCTTCGGGTCGGAACGATGCAATGGCTGAGACGCGAGTGCCGCGCGCCGCACGATAGCGCGACGGATCGACGTCTCGACCCTGAAACTGCCTGATCGGTGATCGCATGCTGATTGACAATTGTCAAACAGCTGATTCTTTCGGAGGCATCGCATTTTCGATCGATCGCGGCCTCGTCGGGCGCGCGGGGTTGACGAATCAAGACCAAGGGCTATAGTCGGACTCGAGACAGATAAACCGATGTCCCCATAAAAACCACTGATGTCTCGATGCCGCCAAACCAGGAGACCCATGCCATGACACCCTCTCGCCCGCCCACGAGTCCGATCACGGGCCGTTTCACCTCCATCCACCAACCGTTGCCGCTCGACGAGGATGGGTTCATCGTCGACCCCAAGGTCTGGACTGAGACGCTGGCCTGCCTGCTGACAGCCCTGGATGGTCGCGGCACCCTCGAGAAGGCGCACTGGTCCGTGATCTACTACCTGCGTGAGCACTATCTGAGCTACGAGGCCCTACCGCCGGTCTCGCAGCTCTGCCACGCCCAGGGCATGGATCGCAGCCGTGTCAAGCAGCTGTTCGGCAGCTGCCGAGCGGCTTGGCGCACGGCCGGCCTACCGAACCCGGGGCCCGAGGCCCTCACCTACATGAGCTGAGGACTGCAACCGCGCCCGGGGCCGCCGCGCCCCGGGGCCAAGCTCCGCTCCAAGCTCCGCTGTCACGGCCCAGAGGCCATGGCCCCAAGCTTCGACCCGGCGCCCCGCCCCCGCGCCACCGGCCGTTCACCGATGCGCCGCCTCTTCAAAGGGGCAGGCGCGTCGGACTACTGCGATTCGGGTTAGCATGTCGCGCTGCCGCCCCCGCTCGTCCGCCGGGGGCCTCAGCCACCGAGCCGACCCCGCGCCCGATGACCAGTCGTCCCACTCCGTCCGCAGAGTCCACCGCAGCCCCCGATCACGACGCCCCGAGCTGGCGCAAAGGCCTCAGCGCGCTGCGCGACCCGCGCGTGCTGACGATGCTCTTCCTCGGCTTCTCGGCCGGTATCCCGCTGCTGCTGATCTTCTCGTCGCTCTCCCTGTGGCTGCGCGAGGCCGGGGTCGAGCGCAGCGCGGTAACCTTCTTCAGCTGGGCGGCGCTCGGCTACTCGTTCAAGTTCATCTGGGCGCCGCTGGTCGACCGGCTACCGTTGCCCTGGCTGACCCGCCTTCTCGGGCGTCGACGCGCCTGGCTGCTGCTCTCGCAGCTGGCGATCATCGCGGCCATCGCGCTCATGGCCTCGGTTGACCCGGCCCAAGGCGATCACAGTCTGGTGCTGATGGCGCTCGCCGCGGTGATGCTCGGCTTCTCGGCGGCGACCCAGGACATCTGCATCGATGCCTACCGGATCGAGATCGCACCGCCGGCGCTGCAGGGCATGCTCTCGGCGGCCTATATCGCCGGTTATCGCGTCGGCATGGTCACCAGTGGCGCCGGCGCGCTCTTCCTCGCCGCGGCCTTCCTCTCGTCGATGGAGCAGTACTCGTACGAGGCCTGGCGGCTGACCTATCTGATCATGGCCGCAACCATGCTGATCGGTGTCGCCACCACGCTGCTGGTGCGCGAGCCCGAGGTCGAGCGCGCCGATGCCTATCAGTACGGACCGCTCGACTACGCGCGGCTGGTGCTGGTGTTCCTGCTCGCGGTCGTCGCCTTCGCCGGCACCTTCTTCCTCACCGGCAGCACGATCGCGGCGCTCAAGCAGGCGGCGGGGGGCGGCCCGATCGGCGCCTTCCTGCTCGAGACCCTGCACTTCGCGCTCGCGCTCAGCATCGCCGGACTGGTCGGCTGGGCCTTGGTGCGTGCTGGCGCCGTCAATCGCGAGATGGCGCGGCAGACCTGGGTGGCACCGGTGCTCGACTTCTTCCGCCGCTACGGGCTGCAAACCGCGCTGCTGCTGCTGGCGCTGATTGGGCTCTACCGGATCTCGGACATCGTGCTCGGGGTGATCGCCAACGTCTTCTATCAGGATCTGGGCTTCACCAAGCCCGAGATCGCGCAAGCGGTAAAGACCTTCGGGGTGCTGGTCAGCATCGCCGGCGGCTTCATCGGCGGGCTCATGGCGACCCGCTTCGGCGTGATGCGCATCCTGATGCTGGGCGCGGTGCTCTCGGCGCTGACCAATCTGATCTTCGTGCTGCTGGCCTACGCGGGGCATAGCCTACCGCTGCTCTATCTGACCGTCGCCGCCGATAACCTGGCCGCGGGGCTGGCCAGCGCCGCCTTCGTCGCCTTCCTCTCCAGCCTGACCAATGTCTCCTTCACCGCCGTGCAATACGCGATCTTCAGCTCGCTGATGACGTTGCTGCCGAAGGTGATCGGCGGCTATTCAGGCTCGATGGTCGATGGCATCGGCTATCCCGGCTTCTTCATCTTCACGACCCTGATCGGGGTGCCGGTGCTGCTGTTGGTCTGGCTCGCCGGACGGCGGCTCGCGCTGCGCGAGCCGCCCGGTTAGAGGATGGAGGCCGAGGCCACTCGACCCCGGCCTGTCGCGTCATTGCCGCTGAGCACCCTTGTCGTTGCCCGCGAGTGCGAACCAAAGCCCGATGCCAAGCAGCAGCACCTGGAACTCCATGCCGCCCATCGGATGCGTCTCGCTGGCGACGAAGCTCCATTGGCCCCAGTGGACCATGACGATCGCTCCAAGCATCACCGGCACCGTGGCTAGTCCGGCGAGACGGGTGACCAGATCGGTCCGCAGTGCGCTGCCGATCAGGATACCGAGCCCGCTGGCGACCTCGGCGAGCGCCACTAGCCAGGCGACGAACAGCGGTAGCTCCATCATCGCGGCAAAGCCAGCCATGTCGGCGAGCTTGCCGATGCCATGGAACAGGAACACGGCCGCGAACGGCAGCCGAATCAGCCAGTGCGCCTGGGCGCTCAGGTCGATCGCACTGGCGCGGTCGGCCAGTGAATGCTCAGGAAGACGGATGCTTGAGGTCGTCATGGATCGTTCTCCAGTGGAGGCCGCGAGCCACCGCGGCCTGATGTTGAGGGCTCACCACGAGAGACCCGGC
Organism: uncultured Halochromatium sp.; assembly: GCA_964617675.1. Lineage (GTDB taxonomy): Bacteria > Pseudomonadota > Gammaproteobacteria > Chromatiales > Chromatiaceae > Lamprobacter. The sequence continues at coordinate 3,475 of CAZTYV010000031.1, forward strand.
ATCAGGCCTATCTCTTTCGCAGACGCGTCCAGACGTGCTCAGAGCACCCGACAGTCGCTCATCATCACCTCGGTCTGGGTGCGGCCCTGGCGTGAGCCCTGGGCCTCCATCGCCTCGACCACGTCCATGCCCGAGGTGACCTTGCCGAAGACCACGTGGCGGCCGTCGAGCCAGGGGGTTGGTGCGACGGTGATGAAGAACTGCGAGCCGTTGGTATTCGGGCCGGCGTTGGCCATCGAGAGCAGGCCGGCCTCGGTGTGCTTGAGCTCGAAGCTCTCGTCCTCGAATTTTTCGCCGTAGATCGACTTGCCGCCGGTGCCGTTGCCGTTGGTGAAGTCGCCGCCTTGGATCATGAAGCCAGGGATGATGCGGTGGAATGGACTGCCGGCGTAGCGCATCGCCTCACCCTCCTCGCCACTGCAGAGCACGCGGAAGTTCTCCGCGGTCTTCGGCACCACGTCAGCGAACAGCTCGGCCTCGATGGTGCCAGCGGGCTCACCGCCGATGGTGACGTCCATCGCGACCTTGGGGTTCTCGGCCAGGGCCGCGCCGCTGCCGAGCGCGAGCAGACCGGCTATGGCGAGTCGTGCTGCAAGGCTTGATACGGGGCCGGAAGCAGCACGGTCGAATCGGTGGTTCAATCGGAACATCGGTGTCTCTCCTCAATGGGTGAATCGGAATCGAAACGCGGGGCGAGGCTACATCAAGCCGGATAGAAACACACCCGGCTCGTGACAGCGCCGGCTCGTTACAGCGCCACAAGGCTCGCGGCAGGCGCCGAGCGTCTGGCGAGACCAGGCTGGGGGGCGCTCATCAACCGAAGTTGATCCGGGCCTCGAGATTCGCTGCCGAATCGGCATGCGCCAGACACTCCTCGAGGCTGATGCGTCCGTCGCGGTAGAGTGCGAGCAGCGCCTCATCGAAGGTCACCATACCGCCCTCGCCGCTCTCGGCCATGGCCTCGCGGATCGCATCGATCTGTCCCTCGCGGACCAGGTCGGCGATGTGGGGCGTGTTGATCAGGATCTCGACCGCCGCGGTGCGCCTATCGTCGACCGTGCGCACCAGACGCTGCGAGATGATCGCGCGCAGGTTGAGCGAGAGGTCCATCAGCAGGGTCTTGTGCATCACCTGTGGGAACAGGTTGATGATGCGCTCCATCGCCTGATGCGCATTGTTGGCGTGCAGGGTCGAGATGGCCAGATGGCCTGTGCCGGAGAGCTCGATGGCGGCCTCCATGGTCTCGCGGTTACGGATCTCGCCGATCAAGATCACGTCGGGCGCCTCACGCAGCGCGCTCTGCAGCGCCGCCGCATACGATAGGGTGTCCATGCCCAGCTCGCGTTGATTGACGATGCAGCCCTTGTGCGGATGCACGTACTCGACCGGGTCCTCGATCGTCAGGATGTGGCCGCGACTGCTGCTGTTGCGGTGGTCGATCATCGCCGCCAGCGTGGTCGACTTGCCGGAACCGGTGGCACCAACCATGAGCACAATGCCGCGGCGCTGCATGACGACGTCCTTGAGCACCTCCGGCAGCCCCAGCTCATCGATGCTCGGGATCTCGGCAGGCAGATAGCGGATCACCATCGCCAGGCTGCCACACTGATGGAAGGCGTTGATCCGAAAGCGCCCGCGCCCCTCGAGGCCGATGCCGACGTCGATCTCGCGCTCATGCTCTAGCGCAGCGATCTGCGCCTCGTTCAGCAGCGAGTAGACCGCCTCGCGACACAGCACCGGCGTGTAGCTGGTCTCACCAATGCGATGCAGCTTGCCGTCGATCTTGATCTGCACCGGCGAGCCGGCAGTGACGAAGACATCCGAGGCCTTCTTCGCGACCATCATCTCGAGATAGGGCTTGAAATCCATAGGGACCTCGCGGCGACTAGTGGGCTTTCGGTGTGCTCGGCTCGTCTGGGAGCTCGCCGTCCTCAAGGATCGAGAGCCCCTCGTCCCCGAGGGTCTCGGCGGCGGTCGCGTCCTTGCCCTGGAGCTTGATGCGCAGCCGCAGCTCGTTCATCGAATCGGCGGTGCGCAGCGCGTCCTCGTAGCTGATCACGCCAGCCTCGTAGAGATCGAACAGGGCCATGTCGAAGGTCTGCATCCCCTGCTCCTTGGAACGCTGCATGATCGCCTTGATCTCGTTGACCTTGCCCTTAAAGATCAGGTCCTGGATCAGCGGCGAGTTGATCATGATCTCGATCGCGGCGACGCGACCGCCGCCGATCTTGGGCAGGAGTCGCTGCGAGATGATCGCGCGCAGGTTCAGCGACAGGTCCATCAGCAGCTGCGCGCGGCGCTCCTCGGGAAACAGGTTGATGATCCGGTCCAGGGCCTGATTGGCGCTGTTCGCGTGCAGCGTCGAGAGGCAGAGGTGACCGGTCTCAGAGAAGTTGATCGCGTGCTCCATGGTCTCGCGCGCGCGGATCTCGCCGATCAGGATCACATCCGGCGCCTGGCGCAGGGTATTGACCAGCGCATTGTCCCAGGACTCGGTATCCACACCGACCTCGCGCTGGGTGATCAGGCAGTGCTGATGCGCGTGGACGAACTCGACCGGGTCCTCGATGGTGATGATGTGACCATAGGTCTCGTGGTTGCGATGACCGAGCATCGCCGCCAACGTGGTCGACTTGCCGGAGCCGGTGCCGCCGACCACCAGGATCAGACCGCGCTTGGAGAGCACCAGCTCGGGCAGGATCGGTGGCAGCCCCAGCTGCTCGGGGCTCGGGATCTCGGTCGGGATGGTGCGCAAGACCAGCCCCGGGTGGCCCTGCTGCACAAAGGCATTGACCCGGAAACGCCCGATGCCGGGCGGGCTGATGGCGAAATTACACTCCTTGGTCGCGTCGAATTGGCGTACCTGCTGATCATTCATGATCGAGCGCACCAGCAGCGCGGTCTGCTCCGGCGTCAGCGGCTGCTGACTGAGCGGCGTGAGCTTGCCATCGAGCTTGCAGGCCGGCGGAAACCCGGCCGAGATGAAGAGGTCCGAGCCCTTGCGCGCGAGCATCGTGCGCAGGCAATCGAGCACGAACTTGGCGGCTTGTTGACGATCCATTCCAGACTCCTGAGGGCCGCGCCCGGCCGGTTGGTCACGAAGCTGTCATCGAAGTTGAACTCGATGGTAAAGTTAACCGTCTAAGATCCTGCAGCATCGACAGAAACAACAAAGAAAACGAGGAGAACGACAGATGTCTGAGGAAAGACGCTATCTCGCCCGACACCGGCTCGAGCTGCCGGTCTATATTCGTTATCACAAGCGCCCGTTCCTCACGGCCACGGCACGGAACGTATCGGCCGGCGGCATGTTCTTGTCGGTCAAGGCGCTGACGCTGCCGACCGGGACGCCGATCGAGCTCGAGCTGCGTTGCCTCGGCAGGCGCTGGCTACTGCCGGCGATCGTCATCCACGGCAACAACAGCGGCATCGGTGTCATGTTCAAGTCGCCTCAAGCCGAGCTCTTCCACGACCTGATGCAGCAGGCCGACGCCCTGCCCCACCCGGTGCTCGCCGGCAGTCAGGCCGAATCCCTTCGCGCCTAAGCCTCGTCACGAGCGCCCGGCCCCGCGCGAGCGCTCCTTCACGCCGCCTCGACGCGCCAACCCCCGGCCAGAGCGGCACCGCTACTGATAGACCCAGTTCGGCAGCCAGGTTGCCAGCGCCGGGAAGAGCGCCAGCAGCCCCAGCACCGCGAGCTGGATCAGGATGAAGGGCGCCACACCCCGGTAGATCTGACCGGTACTCAGCGTCGGCGGTGCCACGCCGCGGAGATAGAACAACGAGAAGCCGAACGGCGGCGTCAGGAACGAGGTCTGCAGATTGATCGCGATCATGACCCCAAGCCAGACCGGGTCTAGCCCCATCGCCAGCAACACCGGCCCGACGATGGGCACGACGACGAAGGTGATCTCAATAAAGTCGAGGATGAACCCAAGCAGGAAGAGCACCAGCATCACCAGCGCAACCGCCCCGAAGGTGCCGCCCGGCAGGTCGTTCAAGAACTCGGTCACCAGCTCGTCGCCGCCGAAGCCTCGAAAGACCAGGGAAAAGATGGCCGCGCCGATGAAGATCAGGAACACCATGCTGGTGACGATGGTGGTCTGACGCACCACCGCGAACAGGGTCTTCCCGCCGAGCTGGCGATGCGCCGCAGCCAGCAACAGCGAGCCGACCGCACCCACCGAGGCCGCCTCGGTGGGCGTGGCGATGCCATACAGGATCGAGCCCAGCACGGCCACGATCAGCAACAGCGGCGGCAGCAGCACCTGCAGCACCCGCAGCCAGAAGCGCGCGTCATGTCGCGGCCGCTCTGCCGCCGGAATCGCCGGTGCCGCCTGTGGGCGAAAGATGGCCACCGCGATCACATAGGCGATGTAGCCAAACACCAGCATCAGCCCAGGGATCACCGCACCGACGAACAGATCGCCGACCGAGACGGTCTCCGGCGAGAAGACGCCCATATCGAGCTGCGCCTGCTGATAGGCCGATGAGAGCACGTCGCCAAGCAGCACCAGCACGATCGACGGCGGGATGATCTGCCCCAGGGTGCCGGAGGCGCAGATCGTACCCGCAGCGAGGCTGGGGTCGTAATGGCGCTTGAGCATGGTCGGCAAGGACAACAGCCCCATGGTGACCACGGTCGCGCCGACGATGCCGGTGCTGGCGGCGAGCAGCATGCCGACCACGGTCACCGAGATGCCGAGCCCGCCGCGCATCGGACCAAACAGCAGCGCCATGGTGTCGAGCAGATTCTCGGCGACCCGCGAGCGCTCCAGCATCACCCCCATGAACACGAACAGCGGTACCGCGATCAGGGTCTCGTTGGTCATGACCCCGTAGACCCGATTCGGCAGCGCCTCGATGAAGGCGTGATCGAAGTAGCCGAACCATTCGCCCACCAGCGCCATCAGCAGCGCGGTGCCGCCCAACGAGAGCGCGACCGGGTAGCCGAGCAGCAGGACCACACCCACCGCCAGCACCAGCAGGATCGGCATCCACTCAGCCATGGACGTTGGTTTCTACGCGCTTGGTCGAGCGCTCATCCTCGATCCCGCGCAGCGCGGCCTCAACCCCGGCGAGGAACAAGCCATTACGCAGCACCCAGATCAACCCTTGCAGTAGCATCAACAGCGGCATCACAACGAGCAGCGTCTTCAGCAGCCAGACCCCGGGGATGCCGCCGGCCTCACGCGAGCCCTCGCGGATGGACCAGGCATCAGCCACGTACCCCCAGGAGGAGAGCAGCAGGAACACCGACACCGGGGTCAGCAGAAACAGCGTGCCGAGCAGATCAACCCAGGCACGACCCCGGCGCGAGAAGCGCTGGTAGAGGATATCGACGCGCACATGGCCGTCCTGCTGCAGCGTGTAGGCCGCGCCGAGCATGAACAGGATCGCGTACATGTAGGTGACCGACTCTTGCAGTGCAATCGAGCCGCTATCGAAGAGGTAGCGCAGCACCACCACAACGAAGGTCACGAGCACCATCGCCAACGCCAGCCAGGCGACGATGACGCCGATCGACCGGTTGACCCCATCCAGCCAGCCGGCGAGGCGCAGCAGGCCATCAAAGCGATTCGAGGCCGGCCCAGTGCTCATAGGCTCAGAACCGCCCGGCCGCTACCAGCTGAACAACATCCACTGCTGCACCGCCATATCCGGCGCGCGCCGGTCATCGACATCCAAGATGCCGTCGCCGTTGGTATCGACCAGAAAATAGGGCGGACCGATCGTGGGCTGTATCTTGACCATGTAGACTTGCCCCTTGACCCGGTACTCGTAGACGGTGCCCTCATCGGTCTCGGTGATGGTGATCTCGGGGGCGCTTGCGCTGTCGCCCTGGTAGCGCCCGGGGATCGAGGGAACCTCGGGAGCCGACAAGAACCCGGCCGACTCATCTTGCGCCATCGATACCGGCGGCACGAGCGCAGATGCCAGCAGGGCGGCGGCCGCGAGGCCAGAACGGACGGACAACGGGAGCACTGCAGATGCTGACATGGGCCTCGGGCTCGCTGCTGGATGTGGGGCCCTAGTGTAGCTCGCCGCTGAACCGGACGCCTAACCTCTGCCTCAGATGCAGTCTCACCGGAGTTGTCGATGAAAGGCCTCAACCCGCGGCAGATCGAGGCCGTGCGCCACTGCCAGGGGCCGCTCCTGGTGATCGCCTGCGCCGGCTCCGGCAAGACCCGGGTCATCACCCACAAGATTGCGCATCTGATCGGCGAGCGCGGCATCGCGGCGCGCGCCATCGTCGCGCTCACCTTCACCAACAAGGCGGCGCGCGAGATGAAGACGCGCGTGGGTCGGCTCATCAAGGGCCGCGCCGGTCACGGACTGCGGGTCTCGACCTTCCACACCTTCGGCCTCGAGCTGCTGCGGCGCGAGATCGCCCACAGCGCGCTTCGTCCGGGATTCTCGCTCGTCGATCCGCAGGACGGCGAGCAGATCCTCAAGGAGCATCTGCGCGAGGCCGGCCTCGATGAGGCCACGAGCCCCGCTGCAGCGCTGACGAAGATCTCGCACTGGAAGAACGCCATGCTCGACCCGGCCAGCGCCGAGAGCCATGCCGAGGACGCCTTCGAGGCCGGTCTGGCGCGGCTCTATGCCCGCTACGAGCGCAGCCTCGCCGCCTACAATGCGGTCGACTTCGACGACCTCATCCTGCACCCGGTGCGCCTGCTGCGCGAGGTGCCCGCCGTGCGCGAGTATTGGCAAGGCCGGATTCGCCACCTGCTGGTCGATGAGTATCAGGACACCAACAACGCCCAATACGAGCTGGTCAAGCTGCTGGTTGGCCCCGACGGCGCCTTCACCGTGGTCGGCGACGACGACCAATCCATCTACGCCTGGCGCGGCGCTCGACCCGAGAACCTGGCCCGGCTGAAGGACGACTTCCCGCTGCTCAAGGTGATCATGCTGGAGCAGAACTACCGCTCCTCCGGGCGCATCCTGAGCCTTGCCAACGGCCTCATCGCCAACAACCCGCACCTGTTCGAGAAGCAGCTCTGGAGCGCGCTCGGACCCGGCGAGCGCGCCCGCGTGCTGCACTGTCGCGACGAGACCCACGAGGCCGAGCGCGTCGCCAGCGAGATCCTGCACGGACATCAGACCAAGGGCCGTGCCTATGGCGACTTCGCCATCCTCTACCGCGGCAACCACCAGGCGCGTCCGTTCGAGAAGGCACTGCGCGCCTTGAACATCCCCTACTTCCTCTCCGGCGGCACCGCCTTCTTCGCCCGCAGCGAGATCAAGGACGTGATGGCCTATCTGCGGCTGGTCGCCAACCCCGACGACGACGCGGCCTTCCTGCGCATCATCAACGTGCCGCGGCGTGAGATCGGCCCCGGCACGCTCGAGAAGCTGGCAACCGTCGCCGCCCAGCGCCAGAGCAGCCTGTTCAGCGCCTGTACCGATCTCGCCTTGGCTGAGCCGCTAACCGAGCGTCAGCGCCGACGCCTGGCCGAGTTCAAGGCTTGGATCGAGCACTATCAGCAGCGCGCCAGCACCGACCCCATCGGCGCCGTGCGCGCACTGGTCGACCAGAGCGACTATCACGGCTGGCTCAAGGACACGAGCTCGAGCCTGAAGACGGCCGAGCGGCGCATCGAGAACGTCAACGAGCTCATCGGCTGGCTCGAGGCGCTGCACAAGGGCGCCCTGCAAGAGGGCACCCTGCCGGAGATGGTTGCGCACCTGACGCTGATGGACGTGCTCGAGCGCCAAGACGAAGAGGAAGGCGGCGACCGCGTCTCGCTCATGACCCTGCACGCGGCCAAGGGGCTGGAATTCCCCGAGGTCTTTCTCGTCGGCATGGAAGAAGAGCTGCTGCCGCATCGCAGCAGCATCGAGGATGACAACATCGAAGAAGAACGGCGCCTCGCCTATGTCGGCATCACCCGCGCGCGCAATCGGCTCAACTTCAGCCTTGCGCGCCATCGCCGCCGCTATGGCGAGCAGGTCCTCTGCGAGCCGAGCCGATTCCTCGACGAGCTGCCGAGCGCTGACCTGCACCGCGTCGACCAGGAGCCCATGGATGCCTCAGAGCGGCGCGAGCGCGGCAGGGCACATCTCTCAGCGCTGAAGGAGCTGCTGGCGCGGCCGAAGTGACGAGCTTGAAGAGAACCGTCAGAATCTGCCGCGCCTGGACCCGGAGCCCCTCCACACATCAGCGATCTACCGAGCGCTGCCTCCCGAAGGCCGTGGCCGAAACAGCCGCTGAGCAGCCATGGACGCCTGCGACCGATCGCGCTATCCTTGCGGCTCTACCGTGTTCTTGCATCACTGTAGAACCCCTCTCTCGGGATCGCTATCCCCAACACGCGCCCGTAGCTCAGCTGGATAGAGTACTGCCCTCCGAAGGCAGGGGTCACAGGTTCGAATCCTGTCGGGCGCGCCATCAAATCAAGCATTGACCCCATCCGCATCTCGTCGCCTTGATCGCTCAAGTGACGCGATCGTGACATGCCGTCACGATGGGAAAGCGCACCGTGCACACGATCACCTGCGCGTCCAGGCATTCGCGGCTTGGGCCAGGTCCGCCCAGCCTGCTCACTCAGAAGAAGGTTTTGCGCTTCGGTGTCGCGGCCCCGTCACCCTCGACCAGTCGCGGACGGCGCGGCTCTGATGCAGGGAACATCGCCGGACGATCCTGGCCCGAAGCCGGTGCGGGCGCCCCGCGATCACGCATGGCGTTGTAGAGCTCGCTGCGCAGCTGCGGGATCAGCTTGGCGGTCAGTTCCTCAAGATGCTCGCGGTCGTCCCAGCGCATCTTCTCGAACGATTGCAGGCCGCGCTTCTCAGCAATCTCGCGGGCGCGTGGGCTGACCTCTGCCCACATCATGCGCAGGTCCTCCGACCGGTCGCGCAACAGCAACTCTCGATGATGCAGCTCTTCGAAGATCTGATCGAAGCGCGCAATCAGGCGCCGTTTGGCCCGCGGGAGAATCAAGTACCCGATGAACACGAAGGCCAGGACCGCGGCCAATGCAATGCCTGGCAACGCCACCACCATGCCCGTGCCCACGGCAGCGGCGCTCAGCCCAGCCAAGAGCAGGATCGAGAAACCGACCCAGCGCGCGCGGACCGATCTGAGCCTGTTGGCGGCCTCGCCGATGACCATCGCGTGTAGCCGCAGACGCTCCGCGTAGGCCTGTATCTGTGTGATCTGGTTGTCCAGCCGCCGGGTTGGTACACGGCGTAGCTCGCCAACCAGGTCGTCGCGCGCCTTCTCAAAGTCCTCCATCGGCAAGCGCGACTTCGGCTTCTCGGCCAGCGGTACGAAGGTGTTATAGATCATCGGCAAGTCTTTGCGCGGGATCACCTTGCCGAGGTTCCAGCAGAGCGCCCCATAGGCGCGCGCAAAGTCGTGCAAGCTCTGGAACTGATCCACCTTGTTCAAGATGATCAACATCTTATGGTCGATGCCCGCCAAGGACTCGCGGAAGACTTGTAGTGTTTCGCCCGTCGTCCCAGGCTTATCCGGATCAAAGAAGACCAGCACGAGGTCGGCGCGTTCGGCGAACCAACGCACCACACCGGGGAAGTCAAAACCACGCCCGTTCTCGGCTTTGGCGGCATCGATCATGCCCGGGCTGTCGATCAGCGTCACCGTTTGCAACAGCTCAGCGGGGCGGAGCTTGAGGCGCACATGCGAGACCAATTGATCACCAAAGTGTCGCAACCCCTCATAGGGCAGGTCCGGATTGCTGACCACGGCAGGTCCATCTCGCTCGGTCGCGGTGGTGCCATAGGTGATGATCGTGAACCCGTCATCGGTGGGGGCAACCCCAGTCTTCTGAACATCGTCGCCCAGAAGATGATTCACAAACGTGGACTTTCCGGACGAGTGATTGCCCAAGAGCAAGACTTGCGGCGGCCGACGCAGCTCGCCCATGGTGGGGGGACGTCGGAACATGAACTCTGTTGACAGCGGGTCAAGAAGGTCGTCGTAGAAGCCGCGGATCCGGTTCGCGAAGTCTTCCATCACGTATTGCAAGGGACGTCCTCTTTTCGTCTGCTCGATGAGGGATTAGGCAATCTAACCGACCCTGTGCGTGCAAGTCGAGCTGGTTGGAGCGGCTAACGAGGTCGGCAATGTCGCTCAAGACGCGGCGAGGCTGCTTGAGGAGGTCACAGACCGGTGGCAGCTCGATCACGTCGTCCCAGGCCGGTGGCTCATGCGCCGCCGCGGTAGACCACGCCGGCGATGGTCTCTGCCGCTTCCCGATGTCCACTCTGGGTGGATGACCGCGTTCGTCGATCCTAGGGCCGATTCTTGTGGGTCGGGTCCGTTCCTGAGCTCGAAAGGCAGGATTCTATGGCCGTCGCCCACTCATTTCCGGGCAGCAGCCTCCAGCGGGACGTCCTGCAGAGGAGGTTCGTCAGTCGCATCGGCCAAGGCGAGCAACCGCCACGACCAGTCCGGCTCGCGCGCCTTGGACTGCTGCAGCAGCGCGAAGATGCTCAGCGGACGGGGTTTGATCGGCACGGCGCAGTGTGGAGCGGCCTCGGACGGCTCGCGATCCGGTTGCGCCGGGTGGCGGCATTGAGGCCCAGCCGGAGGCAGGAAGCTGTCGAGCCCCATCGGCGGGAGGCCCAGCAGCCCCGCGGTCACCGGGTCTAGACGGCCGTCCGTGACTCGCAAGCCGTGACTCAGTTGAAAGCGATTGAGGGCGCCGACGGTGAGCTTGCCGGCAATGCCGTCGAAGTGTGCGGCGCTCGGCGGTTGATAGCCGCGCGTTTGGGTCTGCAGCCCCTCTTCGGCAAGCGCCCGCTGCAGCCGGGCCACGTAGGGCCTGGAGGCGCGCCGATGACGCTTCAGCAGCGCGTTGATCCCCAATAGGTCGATGGCCTCTGACAAGACCGTTTGCTGACCCGACTGCAGCGCTGCGTACTGCGCGAGGCGCTGCTCGTAGAGCTCCAGGGCGACGCGCTCGGTTGGCATGAGCCGGTCGGCGAGCGCGGGATCATCGGGCTGATGCTTGCCCGCGAGGGCGCGAAAGGCTGCTAACGCCTGCCTCAGCTCGGCGCTATCGGCAGGGACCTCCGTCACTTCGGGCGCCAAGACACCCAGATGCTGCAGCGCCAGAACAGCGGACGACGGGACCTCGGCCAGGGGCTCGGCCTCGCCGCGAGCGATCAGCTCGGCAAGGCGCGCCTTATACGCCTGCATCTCATCGGCATCGAGCGGCGCGGTCAGCAGCTTGTCCGGCAACAAGACACTGCCGCCGCTCTGATCATGAAACTCCACCAGCTTCGCGGCCTGGCTGGCATCGAAGGCCCACTCCGCCATATCGCCGCCGTCGAGCTGGAAACCGACGCCGTACTTGGCGCGCACCATGGCCGGCTGCCGCCGGGACTGCACGCGCGCGGCGAGCGCATCCATGAATTCCGCCCAGGTGTAGGGGTCGGTCCTCGCGCTGGCGTTGCGATAGAACATGCCGGGGTTCCCGGTCACGATCGGCGAGTCGGCAGGCAGGCCCCACTCCGATGAGCGCTCGGGCTGCGGCACCGCCTCGAGCGGCGGCCATGGGCTTGCGATGTCCGACGCTGCCGGATGGTAGACAGCGGATTCTGGCAGCACCTGCGAGTCGCTGTGCTCGGACTCGCGCGAGCCCGAGCCCGAGCCCAGACCGCGCCCGGAGACCAAGCCGCGCAGGGCGCCGATCAGACCGGGGCGATCCGGACTGGCGTGATCGTCGCTGAGGCGATCAGCCGAGCCCCTTGTCGCCCTCGGCAATGCCGTGCGCAGCTCATGGCTGACGCGCGGACTCAGCGCTCGTCCACCGGCCGGATTCAAGGCCGCCATCTCCGCCGCAATGCCCTCGAGGGTCGCATCAGGCTGCTTGACGCTCAGGGTGTGGGCGGCCTCTCCGTTCGCTAGCGCAAGGACCTGCCGACCGCGCGTCTCTCCGAGGAAGTGAAACAGGTAGTCCTCTTCCGGGGTGGTGGCGCCGGATTCGACGCTCAAGAAATGCTTGGCGAACGCCAGGACGGCGAAGTTGTGCCGCAGCAGCTGCAGCGGCTCGTCGTCGGCCGCTCGGGTGCCATCGACGGTCTCGCGGATGATCCTGCGCACCTGCGCATCGCAGAACGGCCCTGAGGAGAGGTCGAGCTGGTCACGGCCCTGCTCCGGGTCGGCCGAGCTGGCAGCGAGGATCTCGTCGCCGTAGCGTTTGATGATCAGGAAGAAGGTGTTGGGGATGAACTGCCAAACGCCGGTGGCCGAGCCCAGACGACCGTCGCCCAGCGTCGGACGCACGAAGTCGTTCCAGGTGCCCGCGCTCTCGAACTCCCCGGTCGCCAGGGCCTGACCCAGGTTCGCCCCGGTGCGCTCCGAGACCTCCAGAAGCCTCAGCAACTGCTCGGGCGAGACATCTTGCGTGCGATCGTAGCTGCGCGCCTGGCTGCGGGCTCGTGCGCGATAGTCGCTGATCGGATGCTCAGCTGGGTGCTCAAATGGGTCCTCGCTCGGCTGCTCGCTCCGGTTCGGGCTGTGGGCGGTCTGCTGCGGATCGGCTAGGCCGTCGCCCGCCGCGCCGAGCACCAGGCCACCCGCCAGAGCCGCGGCCAGGGAACGTCGTCGCAGAGACTGAATCTGCTGGGACATAGGCGAGATGAACTTCATGTAAAGGTTTCGCGGAGGAGCGTGCGCGCCCTGGATGAGACGCTGGAAGCGCTTGGTCAGCCGACGATTTCTTCAGCCGCCAGCATAGACAAAGACACCGCCGAAGACAAAGCAGAAGGCTCCATTACCAACCGCTGCATCCATCGACGGCGTCATGCGCCTGGTGCGTCTGATCGAGCGGCGGCACGGGTTGCCAACGGCTTGGTCCATCCGGCTTCGCGCAGGCGCCCGATGGCGCTGACGGATGCGGCTTGGACTAGCCCGGGATCGACCTTGCGGGTATAACCCAAACTCGGCGTTGCCAGCGATGATCCGCCAGCGATCATCATCCAGCGCCCCCAGCGATCACCGAGCGGTCATCCCGGGGATCACCCAGCCGAAGGGTCGATCCGAGGGATCAATCGTGACCGAGCAAGACTTCAGGTTGCTGCCGTTGGCGTCGGCCAGCAAGCGACCTCCAGCCTGGACCCCAGTGACCGATGCTTGACCAGATCCGCCGCTTCTTCGAGACCTACATCCAGCCCTCGGACGATCAAGGTACTGTCGACCGCGAGCAGGCCATGCGCTGTGCAACGGCGGCCTTGATGCTGGAGATGACGCACATGGAGCGCACCGACTCCGCTCAGCTCGGCCGCGAGCTCGTCGCCGAGCTGGTGCGCGATGACTTCGCGCTGCCCCCTGGGGAGGTCGATGATCTGCTCGCCTGCGCCGAGGCCGAGCGCCGCGAGGCGACCGATTACTTTCAGTTCACCCGCCTGATCAACGATCACTTCACGCCCGAGGAGAAGATCGGCCTGATCGAGTCGCTCTGGCGCGTGGCCTATGCCGACAAGCGCCTGAGCAGCCTCGAGGAGCACCTGGTGCGCAAGGTGGCCGAGCTGATCTACGTGCCACACGCCGCGTTCATCAGCGCCAAGCATCGGGCAGAGGCCGAGCGCGGGGTCGATTAGCGCGGCCGCCTTTGCATCCATCCCACGAGGACCCCTGGCCATGAACACCCTGTCGGACTTCAGCGCCCCAGCGCGCGGCCTGATCGTCGCCGCGGCCGCAGCCTTGGTGATCACCGTTCTGAAAATGGCGTCGTCGCTGCTGGCGCCGATCCTGCTCGCGGTCTTCATCGCCATCGTCGTCACCCCAGCGCTTGGCTGGATGCGGCGCAAGGGTGTGCCGAAATGGGCCGCGTTGGTCGTGATCGGGTTTGTGCTGCTCGACCTTGGCAGCCTCTTGGCGTTGGTCACCTCCGGCGCCGTTGAAGGCTTTCGCGACAGCATCCCGACCTATCAGGAGCGCCTAACCTTGCTCGCGGGTCAGTTCGGGACCTGGCTCGAGGCGGTTGGGATGGACAACTCGGGCGACGCAGTGCCCAACCTGCTCGACCCGAGCAAGCTCATGATCGGCGTGCGCCTGCTGCTCTCGAACGCCAGCGGCATCTTCGCCAATGGCCTGCTGGTGCTGCTGACGGTGATCTTCATCCTGCTCGAGGCGCCGACGCTCTGGGCCAAGCTGCACGCGGCCTTCGCGCTGACGCCGGAGGGCGAGGAGCGTATTCGGCGGCTGTTCGGCTCGATCAACCGCTACATGCAGATCAAGGCGGCGACCAGCTTCGCCACCGCCGTCTGCGCCTACATCCTGCTCTGGTTTCTCGGCGTCGATTTCGCGATCTTCTGGGCCATCCTGGCCTTCTTTCTGAACTTCATCCCGGTGGTTGGCAACATCATCATGATGATCCCACCGGCCCTGCTGGCGCTGGTGCAGGCCGATCTGTCGACGGCCGTGATGGTGATCGTCGGCTACCTGATCATCAATACCGCGATCGGCAATGTGATCGAGCCGCGCATCATGGGCAAGGGACTTGGCATCTCGACGCTAGCGGTGTTCCTGGCGCTACTGTTCTGGGGCTGGCTGTTCGGCAGCGTCGGCATGTTCCTCGCCGTGCCACTCACGGTCACCCTGGTGATCGCGCTGGACGCGAGCCCGACGACCCGCCCGCTCGCAATCCTGCTCGGCCCGGAGGTCGAGAAGATGCCCACGCCCGAGCAGGTCAATCAGCCGGTGTTGGATGCGGTCGCACTCGACGAGCCGACCCATCACGGGGACTGAATGCGGCTCACCTCGCCGCCAACACGCCCCTGCTTGGCGCCCGGAGCACCGACCTGGACGGGTTTCAGGGTGGTGGTTGGGATGCTGGCTGGTGTCCTCTTCTGGATGCCGGTCCTGGTCTCGGGCACACCGGTCAACCTGCTGAGTCCGCCCGAGACCTCCTCTCCACGCGCCACCTTCAGTAGCTTTCTCGAGCTGACCGATCGGATTGCCGAGCGCTACGCTGAATACCGAGAAGCGCCAAGCGCAAGGACCCAATCGGCCTTCCTGCACACGCTAGAGCAAGGCCTGCATCTCATGGAGCTCAGCGGCATTCCCCCGGCCGCACAACATGAGATCGCCACGGCCACGATCATCTGGCTTTGGGAGATCATCGCGCGCGTGGATCTGCCGGCGCTCGAGGCGATCCCGGATGCTACGGACGTCGCGGGCGACGGCGCGCTAGGCGATCAGCCGGCGCGTTGGCGCCTGCCCGATACCGGCATCGTCATCGAGCGGGTCGAGGAAGGCCCGCGCGCGGGTGAGTTCCTGTTCAGCCCGCAGACCCTGGCCGCGGCGCGCGGCTATGCCGAGCTAGCGCGGGAGCTGCCGTATCGACGCGCCTCGCGTCTCGAGGATGTCAAGGACCTGAGCGCGACGGCGCTCGGATTCTCGGGCTGGATGCTGCCGCCGCGCTGGATCGAGCAGCTGCCGGACTGGGCCCGGCAGCCCGTCGCGGGCCAGGTGATCTGGAAGTGGGTCGCCTTGGTGATCAGCCTGGCCGTGACGGTGACGTTACTCACACTGGTGCTGCGCTGGACGCAAAGCCGCCCCTGGGACGCGCGCCTGGGTACCTTGCTGCGCCGCCTGAGCGCACCGCTGGCACTGCTCGGCTCGATGCAGCTACTGCGCACCTTTCTCGACGATCAGGTCCAGGTCACCGGCATGGTCACCGCTTGGCCGGATTATCTCGCCGAGCTCGGGAGGGTGCTGGCCCTGATCTGGGTGGTGCTACTGCTGTCGCGCTGGATACCTGAGGCACTGCTGGCCTCACATCGCCACCGCGACGAGAGCGTGGACGCAAGCCTGATCCGCTGGCTCGCGCGCGTCATGGCCCTGTTGATCATCCTCACCTTGCTGTTCGCGACCGCCCAAGCGCTTGGGATCCCGGTCTACGGACTGGTCGCCGGCGCTGGAGTCGGCGGACTGGCCATCGCGCTCGCGGCGCGCCCAACGCTAGAGAACTTCATCGGTGCGCTGAACCTGTTCGCCGACCGGCCAATCCGCGTCGGCGATCTATGCCGTTTCGACGAGCGCCACGGCCAGGGCTGGAATCCGGTCGGCACGGTCGAGGCGATTGGCTTACGCTCGACCAAGATCCGCCAGTTCGACCGCTCGCTGATCACCATCCCGAACGCCGATCTCGCCGAGCGCAATATCGTGAATCTGAGCGCTTGCGACCGCTTCCTGCTGCAACAACGCCTTCCGCTGCGCTACGAGACCAGCGCCGATCAGCTGCGTTATCTGCTCACGACCCTGCGTGAGCTGCTGCACGCCCATCCCATGACCCTGCACAGCGAGGACACGCCGATTCGCGCTCGCTTCCTCGGCTTTTGCGACAGCGCGCTAACCCTGGAGCTGCGCGCCTATATCCGTACCACGAACTACTCGGAATTCCTCGCCATTCAGGAAGACATCATGCTGCGCGTGATGCAGGCGATCCAGGACGCGGGCACCGATTTCGCCCTGCCGGCACAGACCCTCTACCTGAGCGGCGACGACGGGCCCGACGCCGAGAAACAAGCCGTGGCCGAGCGGCAGGTGCGCGAATGGGCGGCAGCCCATGAGCTGCCCTTTCCAGACCTTGATGAGGCCCAACGCAAACGCATCACCGGCACCCTGGACTATCCGCCCGAGGGCTCGCCAGGCGCCGAGCGCGGATAACACAGCTCGAGTTCGACGCGGCGAGACGCAAGGCCAGTCCGAGCGCATCGACGCCGATCTGATTTGGGAGGATGAGGCCTACTAGGGCCCAGCCGCTGGCCGCGCTCAGCCGAAGTGGTTGAGGAAGAACGGAATGATCAGCGCGTTGGTCAGATCGATGAAGAAGGCCGAGACCAAGGGCACGATGATGAAGGCCTGATGCGAGGGACCGTAACGTTGCGTAACGGCCGCCATGTTGGCCATCGCGGTGGGTGTTGATCCCAGCGTCACGCCGCCGAAGCCCGAGGCGATCACCGCCGCGTTGTAATCGCGACCCATCAGCGGAAAGAGCACGAAGAGCGTCACCAGGATGGCCAGCGCGAACTGTGCCGCGAGGATGCTGAAGATCGGCAGCGCCAGATCGATCAGCGTCCAGAGCTGCATGCTCATCAGCGACATCGCGAGGAAGGTGCCGAGCGCCACGTCAGCAATCAGCGCCATGGCCCCGGTACGCGACGGCCAAGACACCCCCATCGCCTGATAGAGCCGCGCCGGGATCAGGTTCGTCAGCAGGATGCCCGCGAACAGGCAGGTCACGAACAACGGCAGCTTGAGACCGAGCTCGGCGATCGCGCCGTTGAGCAGGTAGCCGAGGATGATGGCGATGTGAATCGCGAGGATCGCAGCGAGGAAATCCAGATGGTTGATCCCGGCCTCGCGCTGTGTATCCGACAGACCCACCTCCTGGATCTCCTGCTGCCCCGTCGACACAGCTGTTGGCTCGAGGCCATGTCGACTGATCAGGAAGCGCGCGATCGGCCCGCCCATCAGGCTGGCCAGGATGAGGCCGAAGGTCGCGCTGGCGATGCCGATCTCCATGGCGCTCTCGATACCGAACCGCTCGGCGATCGAGGGCGCCCAGGCGATGGTGGTGCCATGGCCGCCGATCAGCGAGACGCTCCCGCCAAGCACGCCGACCGCACCGGAGAGATCAAAGAGGGAGGCAACACCGACCCCGGTGAGGTTCTGCGCGAACATGAAGCCGATGGTGATCACCAGCAGGATGACCAGCGGGCGACCACCGGCGAGCAGATCGGCCGCCCGCGCGTTGATGCCGATGGTGGTGAAGAAGTACACCAACAGGATGTCGCGCGCCCGCAGCTCGAACTCGACCGCGTAACCCGAGCCGAGATAGAGCAGTGCGAACAGGATCGAGAACAGCAGGCCGCCGGTGACCGGCTCCGGGATGCTCAGCTCGCGCAACAGGCGCAGCCTGTCGTTCAGCCGCTTGCCGATGAACAGCACCAACACGCCGATGGTCACGGCGAGGAACGAATCGACGCGCAGGATACCGTCACCGAGCTCCATCAGCAGACCCTCTGAGTTGACAGCCCCGAATGACGCAGGCGCCGCTGAGCGCGGCAGCCGGCATGCGGGGCGGATGCGCTAAGGCAGATGCCCTAGGGAGGATTCGCAGTGCTCAAGCAGAGGGCTGCACGGACTGCTCCTCGAGGAACGCACGCAGCGTGTCCTCGCGATCCTTCTCCAGCGAGGTCTGCAGCACCTTGCCCTTGCCACGGAACTCGGAGAGCCCTTCGAGCACCTTGTCGGCCGTGACCTTGCGCACCAACACAAACACCGCCGCGCAGCCAGGTCGGAAGTTCTCCGCAAGCCCCTTCATGAACTCGTCGTTGATGCCGATATCGGTGAATTTGCCCGAGAGCGCCCCAGCACCCGCACCAATCGCCGCCCCGAGCAGCGGGTTCAAGAACAAGAGCCCGATCAGCATCCCCCAGAAGCCACCGCCGACGGCGCCCGCCCCGGTGAGATTCACGGCCTGATGCAGCTTGGTCTTGCCCTTCTCATCGCGCGTGACCACGACGATATCCTCGATATCGATCAGATAGGCCTTCTGCATCTTGGCCAATTCCGCACGCAGCTCAAACGCGAGCTCTTGGTCTGGAAACGATACGACAATCAAATCACTCATCATTCTCTCCGCTATCAAGCCGCTGCACTGAATGGGGGGAACACAAAGACTCGGCTCGGCATTAAGGCCCTCGTGGCCCCAGCCGGGGTAAGGGGGTGACTCGGATCTGCCGCGCATGTTGTAATTTCTACGCACTGACCGAGAATCCATCCGCGACCGAAAACTCGAACCGCGCATTTGCCTGGATTTGCCTAGATCTGCCTCGAACAGGGCATTTCAGCAGTGCCGCGATTCCGTCGTGATCCGCATCGGGAAGCGCGAGACTAGCAGCCGCCGCCGCACGGGGCAACTCGATTCCCCGGTGCACTCAGAATGCTGAGAATGGCTCGCGCAACGCCATTGACTTCTTCCTAGCAACTCGCTCTCAACCTCGTCAGCTTAGAGACCAAGGCCTGACCTATGGCTGTAAAGAACCACGCCCGCTGTCGCACGCAGCCTGGGATGTCCGCCCTCAGCATCCTCCTTCTCTCGATGCTCGAGCCGGCCGTCGCCGACCAGGTCATCCTCCGGAACGGTGACCGACTGACGGGCGACGTGCTGCGCCAAGAGGGGAGCGAGCTGCTTCTGATGACCGACTATGCAGGCGAGATCAGCATTGACTGGGCACAGGTGCGCGAGGTTCGGCTCGACGAGCCGGCGCCCGCACTGCTCGAGAACGACGAGGTGATCGCAGTCGCTGCCGTGACCCGCGAACAAGAACGGCTGCACATCCGCCGGCCAAGCCCGCGCCAGGCCATGTCGCTGCCACCCGAGCAGATCCGGATCATCGAGCCCGAGCCCTGGGAGATCGGCGACGGCTATGACCTGAGCGGCATCGTCAACCTGGGCCTACAGGATGCCACTGGAAACTCACCGAGCACCGAGCTCGACCTCGATTTCGAATTGAATTATCAGCGGCGGTGGCATGAGTGGCAGACCTATGGTCAGCTCGAATACGACACCACGGACGGGGTGCAGACAACCGAGAATTGGACCTTACTGAATAAATACAGTCGGCGATTCCCAAGATCGCCCTGGTATGGGTCTGCCTGGCTTCGCTTCAAACATGACCGCTTCGCCGATCTGCGCTTAAGGTATCTGATCGGCCCTGCGCTTGGCTACCAATTCGATGGCAGCGATCGCATCCGCTTGAGCGCAGAGGTCGGCCCAATCTACCTTCGTGAGGATTTCTATGAGCAGCGAGACAACACCTTCTGGGGCCCTGGACTGTTCATCGATTACGAGCAAGACTTGATTGCCGAACGCCTTCAATTCTATTTCAATGGCATGGGCTTTAGCACGATCAGCAGTCAAACCAAGGACCTCTGGGTCTCTTGGGCGGGGCTCAGGGTGCCGCTTGTCGGTGGCTTCGTCGGCAGCCTCGAATACGAGATCGATTATGACGGCCAGCCGGCCGAAGGCACCAAGACCACAGACAATACGCTGCGCTTGAAGATCGGCTACCAGTGGTAGCCTCAGGCGGGCGCAGGACCGGGATCGCTGGTCGCCTTCGAGACCGGGCCGCGGTGCAGGATGATCTCCTGCGTTGGGTACGCGAAGGCGATACCGGCCTCCTCGAAGCGCTGATGGATGGTGAGATTGATCCCTTGCTGGATATCCATGTAGAGCCCGTAATCGGGGCTGAGCACGTAGTAGACCACCTCGAATAAGAGCGCGAAGTCGCCGTACTCGGCGAAATGGGCCCGATCGAAGCGCGTCCGCGGCTGTGCCTCCACGGCGTCACGCAGCATGCCCGGGATCTGCTCTAGCAGGGCGCGTGGCGTCTGGTAAACGACGCCGATCCGAAACGCGATCCGGCGCTCCTTGAAGTGCTTGTAGTTGTGGATACGGCTACCGAGCAGATCGCTGTTGGAGAGCACCACCTGCTCGCCGGACAGACTGCGGATGCGGGTGGTCTTGATGCCGGTGTACTCGATGACGCCGATGGTATCGCCAGCCTTGACAAAATCGCCGACCCGGAAGGGCTTGTCGAGGATGATCGCCATCGAGCTGAAGACATC
>CAZTYV010000031.1:24104-25103 GCA_964617675.1 uncultured Halochromatium sp.
GCCGAGGATGTTCTGCAACGCGAAGCCGACGGCCACACTGCCAACACCGAGCGCGCCCAAGAGCCCAGCGATGGGGTATTTGAAGTAGGCCAGCAGCGAGACGATCACCGTGATCCAGATGCCGACCCGCAGGAAGACCATCATCACGCCATAGCCGGTGACGGTCGACGGATCACGCATCTCCTGCCGGCTACGCTTGCGGCCGAAGTAATCGGCCATGGCCGCGTTGGCCCAGATGCCGAGCTGGATGTAGAAGGCGACGATCAGGAGATTCCAGAGCCAGGTCTTGACCGTCGGGCTCGCGAGCCCCGAGAAGACCATCGCGACGTAGAAGGCCGCAATCAGCACGAACAGCTGGCTCGTATTGCCCGCAATGGCAGAGAGCGCCAGGCGCAGATCGCCAGCGGTTTGCGTCGAGGCGGCCTTCGCCTTGCGCCGCTTCAGCGCCCGGCGTGCACCGAAACGGATCAGCGACACGATCAGCACGACGACGATGAACATCGCCACCGCGGTGATCAGCTCGCGCACCCGGATGCTCTGATCGTCGATGACCAGTAGCTCAGCCTCCCACCAGTTGGCGATCGTCTCCTGGGCTTGGATCAGCTGCAGCGAAAGGTTGCGCTCCTGTACCAGGGCCTCGATCTGCGGGCGCATGCCCTGCAGCAGTGCGATGAGCGCCTCCTGGGTCTCGAGCAGCTCGCGGCCGTAGCGCTCGGCGAGGTCGTGTGCCGCGCTGCGGGCGGCCATGGCCTCGCGCACCGCATCGGAGACACCGGCATCGCGCAGGCGGCGCGTCTGCGCGAGCTGCATTGAGCGCAGCGAGTTCAAACGGCTCTCCATGGCATCCTTCGCTTTGATCGCCGCCGCCGTCTCCAGGATGACCTCGCGCAGCAGGCTCGCAAGATCGAGTGCTTCCGGGTCCTGCATCAGCTCATAGCGTTGTTGCCATAGCGAGGCCATCTGCTCCAGATTCGCGATCGCCGAGGTCAGGCTGTCGAC
>CAZTYV010000032.1:0-9964 GCA_964617675.1 uncultured Halochromatium sp.
GTGCCCGAGCGGCTGCAGACGCCGAGAGCGCTCTCAAGGCGCCCCGCAGGAGGTGCTGGGTGGGAAGGGCATCGAACGATGCCCTGGGGAGAATCGGGGGAATGTCGCCGGCCGCAGGCCCGGCGAACGCGGATAACCCGTCTGCGACTAAGCGGCTCGACCGCGCGCGAGCTGCTCTTGGGTCTCGCTGACCCTGGCCGCCGTGACCCGCTCTTCACCGGCGATTCGGGCCGCCCGCTCTGCGGCATCGCGCAGGCGCTTGGCGGCCGAGATGCGGGTCAGCACGGGCGTCGCCTCGAGGATCTCGTCGAGCAGGCGCTGGGCATCAGCCTCCCAAGGCAGCTCGCGATGGAGGCGCGACGGCGTTGCCTCGACCCGATCGAGATCAGTACCGAGCGGCAGTATGTTGAACAACGCGTCGAAGAGCGCGTTACAGACCTCTTGAATCAGATAGGTCGCCCCCGAGTAGCCCATAAACGGGGTACCGGTGTGACGTCGAATGATGGTGCCTGGCAAGGACGCCGGGATGAAGGCCGCGCGACCGCCCATCTCGGCCAGGTACATGCGCTCGTTGTAGCCACCGAAGAGGATCAGTGGCGTGCGCTCGTGGACCGCCTCACGCACCCCATCGTTGTCTGGCTTCTTGCCTGGTTGGCGCGGCACGGCGAAGTTGCAGGGAAGCCCCATCTCGTCTTCGAGAAAATGGCGCACGCCGCGCGTGTAGGTCTCGGTCGCCACGATCCCGAAGCTCGCGGTACCGAAGAAATCCTGGGTCACCGAGCGCCAAAGGTCCCAGATCGGCTTGATCGTGGTGTGCTTCTCGCGCTCGATGAACGGCTCCGGGTCCAAGCCCAGCAGATCGCCGAGGGTGCGCAAGAAACTGGTAGTGCTGTGAAGCCCGATCGGCGCCTGCAGATAGGGCTTCTCGAGCGCCTCACAGAGCTTGCGGCCAAACTCGCGGTAGAGACAGACGTTCACATCCGCGTCGGCCAGGCGCGGGATGTCATCAAGATGAGTACCGAGCGGGAAGGTCATGTTGACCTCGGCGCCGATGCCCTCGATCAGTCGCCGCACCTCGGCCAGATCCGACCAGGTGTTAAACATCCCGTAGATCGGGCCGATGATATTGACACGGGGCCGATGCGCCTCTGGGCTCGCCTCAGTCTTGCGCGACTTCGCGGCAGCGGCCTTCGCGCGCTTCTTCGCTGCCGCCGCGCCGTATTGATTCCAGAGCCAAACGATGGCCCGATCTGCGCTCTGCCATTGATCCTCATCGATGGTCCGCGGCAGGAAGCGCTGAATCGGTGTCCCGGCTGGGGTCACACCGCCGCCGATCATCTCAGCGATGCTGCCAGTGACCACGACCGCTGGCTGCTCGGGGTCGAGGGTCGAAAAGGCGCGACGCATCGCGTTCTCGGTCCCGTCCTGACCAAGCTCCTGCTCACCGAGCCCGGTCACGACAACCGGCAGCTCGTGCGGCGGCAGCGCATCGGTGTAATGGAGCACCGCGGTGACCGGCAGGTTCTCACAGCCGACCGGGCCGTCGATGATCACCGACAGCCCTTTCACCGCGGTGAAGACGTAGACCGAGCCCCAATAGCCGCCCGCGCGATCGAGGTCTTGAATCAGCATCAGCCCTGCCCTCCTGAGCGCTGAGCCTTTTTCGCCGGCTTATCCGGTGGGCGGGTCGACCCGGATGTCGGCCTCGGACTCGGTTGCCGATCCCAGACCCCAGCGGTATCGCCCGCGCCCACGCCAGCAAAGAAGGCCGTCATCCGATCGAAGCGCGCCTGACTGCCCAGGGCGGCATTGACGACCTGTGCGAGCGAGCCCGCACCGGCTGGCCCCATCAGGGGTCGCGCAGAGATCAGGTTGGTGAAGTAAAGGGCCGGAATCGACTGCTCCTTCGCGTACTGAACCACCGGTGTCGTCCCGATGGCCAGGTCCGGCCTCACCGCATCGACCGCGGCCTTATCCTGCTCGAGTGCCGCTCGGAATTGAATCACGACGCCCTTGGACTCGAGCCATTCGCGATCGGCCTCTGACCAGGGCGTGCGCGGCGTCGCCGTGCCGACATAGGGGACGCGCGCCCCGCTCTCGATGAGCAAGCGCGCGACCAGGAGCTCCGAGCCCTCATAGCCAGAAACGGTGATGGTGCCGTTAATCGGCGCCTTGGCCATGGCGGCCTTGATGGCGGGCAGGAAGGCATTCTGGGCCGCTGCGATCTTGTCAGCCGCGACGTCGCAGGCCTGCCCGATCGCCTCCAGCCAGGCGGCCGTGCCGTCGTAGCCAACCGGCGCCGACCCGACCACGGCGCGCCCGGCCTTCTCGAACTCACGGATCGACGCAGTGTAGTAAGGATGGATCGCGGCCACCGCCGCGCAATCGAGCGCCGCATAGAGCTCGCGCCATTCGCGCGTCGGCACCACCGGACCCGTCGCCAGACCCAAGGGCTCGAGCATCGCGCCAATCCCGACCGGATCGGCCGGGAACATCTCGCCCAGCAGCGTGACCGTCGGCCGTTCGCTGCGCCCACCGCGCGGCGCCTGCACCGGCCCTTGCTCGGCCTCGCCGCGCGCATAGCGCAGCATCGCGCTCGCCAGCACATCCTTGGCCTCGGCATGCGTCGGCACGCCGAAACCGGGCACGTCGATGCCGATGATGCGCACGCCGTTCTGCGACTTTGGCAGCAAGCGCAACGGCACACCGGAGGCGGTCGGCACGCAGAGATTCATCACCACGACCGCGTCGTACTTGCTCGGATCAGAGAGCTGCTGCACGGCCTCGCGCACATCCTCGAACAGCTTGCCGGTCACCAGGGTCTCGGAATCGAACGGCACGTAGCCGACGCTGCGCCGTGCGCCGTAGAAATGCGAGGTAAAGCTCAGCCCATAGACACAGCAGGCCGAGCCGCAGAGCACGGAGGCGGTGCGGCGCATGCGCAGACCGACACGCAACGACCCAAAGGCCGGACACATGGTTTGGGGCTGATCATGGGGTCCGGTGGGATAGTCGGTCGCCAGGCGCTCCAGCACATCGCTCTTACCCGCCGCTTCTGCGGCTCGGCGCATCTCATCGGCGCCGGCATGGCAACCTTGTCCCTGATTGCCGTGCGCCGCGTCGCCGCTCATTGGATCGGAAGACTCTGTTTGCACGCTATTCTCTTCGGCTCTCTTCGGCTCGAAAACGGCTTGGGCCCGGAGACCGGGCCGACAGGAGGCCGTCTCAGGCCTCGTCGTAGATGACCTCGAGGGACGGCTTGTCGAGACGACCGGCGGCGCACATGTCCTCGATCGTCGCCGGCTGCAGCACCACGTCGCGCCCCACCGCATCGCTCGAGAACAGATTCAGCAGCTCGTCCTGATCGAGCGGCTTGGCCTGCAATGGCGGTGCCTCAGCCGCATTCGCGCCAAGCTCCTCGAACAGCGGCGCCCAGGTCCCACCGGGCATGCCGACGATCTGATAGGCCGCGCTCTTGCGTCGGATATCATCATCGGCCGGGATCGAGGCCAGCACCGGGATGCCGACCTTCTTTGCCCAGGCCTGCGCCTCACCGGTGCCGTCGTCCTTGTTGATGACGATGCCCGCAACGCCGACATTGCCACCAAGGCCGCGAAAGTATTCGACCGCGGAGCAGACATTATTGGCGACATAGAGCGACTGCAGGTCATTGGAGCCGACCACGATCACCTTCTGACACATATCGCGGGCGATCGGCAGGCCAAAGCCACCGCAGACCACATCACCGAGGAAATCAAGCAGGACGTAGTCGAAATCCCACTCGTGAAAGCCGAGTCCCTCAAGGATCTCAAAGCCGTGGATGATGCCGCGTCCGCCGCAACCGCGGCCGACCTCGGGGCCACCGAGCTCCATGGCGAACACGCCATCGCGCTTGAAGCAGACGTCACCGATGGTGACCTCCTCGCCAGCCGCCTTCTTCTTCGAAGAGGTCTCGATGATCGTCGGGCAGGCCTTGCCGCCGAACAGCAGCGTGGTGGTATCACTCTTCGGATCGCAGCCGATCAGTAACACCTTCTTGCCCTGCTGCGCGAGCATGTAGGAGAGATTCGCGAGCGTGAAGCTCTTACCGATGCCGCCCTTGCCATAGATCGCGATGATCTGGGTCTGTTTGAGTGCGGGCACCGAGCCGGACGCGGCTGCGGGCCCCGTCGGCAGACCGACGTTCACAGCGGCCGAATTCGCGGAGGCGCTAGTCATTCATTCCTCTCCAGTCGAGAACCATCTTCAGGCAGGTCGGATCATCGAACGCAGTTTCGTAGGCGGCGGCCGCCTCGGCGGCCGCATAGCGATGCGTGATCAGACCGTCGAGGGACAGCTCGCCGGTCTCGATTAGGGCTCGCACCGCGATCAGGTCGGCCTCACGGAACTCCGCGGCCACCCGCAGGCGCAGCTCACGCATGAAGGCCGGCGGAAAATCGAACGAGAGCGGCGCCTCGTAGAAGCCGGCCAAGACGATCTCTCCACCGCGCGCGAGACGCCCGATCAGGTGATTGAGCAGCGCGCTGTCACCGCTCACATCACAGATCACCGGGTAGTCCATCCGCTCATCGGCTTGAGGATCGACGACGGCGTAACCGAGCGCACCTTGGACGCGTTGGGGGTTGGTCTCCCAGACCACCGGCGGCGGCGCGCCGAGCGCAATCGCGACCCGTGCCAACAAGCGCCCGAGCACACCATGGCCGACGATGAGATCCGGGCAGGCACGGCCCTCACCAGCGATCGCATGATGCGCCGTCGCGGCCAACGCCATCAAGACGCCCTGCTCGCCCAGTTCATCGGGGATCGGCAGCAGCCGCGCGCCGGGCACAACGACCCGCGACGCGGCGCCACCGAACAGGCCGTTGACGTCGCCATAGCAGCGCGCGCCGGGTACGAACACGAGCTCGCCCTCGCTGCGACCGCTGTCGACGCCGGCCCTGGTAACCCGCCCAACCGACTCGTAACCTGGCACCAATGGATAGCCCATCCCAGGGAACGGCGGCATGCGACCCGTCCACAGCAGCCGCTCGGTGCCGGTACTGATACCGCTGTAGGCGATATCGACGACACAGTCGGCCTCTCCTGCAGGCGTGAGCTCCAAGCGCTTGAGCGCGAGCTGGCGCGGCTGATCGAGGACGACGGCAAGGGTGGACATGTCAGCAGGGGCGTTCACGAGGCGGCTTAGGGTCGGTGCTGGCTCGGTCGGTGGCGGAAATCGGCGATTGAATTCAATCGATTAAGTACGATCACGTCAAAGTGTAAGTCTAGCTTGACTATCAAACATGTCAAGCAAAACTTACACATGCTCACAATGAGGGATCAGGCTGTCGCAACGAGGAGACGCGTCTGCATCGGCCGTCGGGTGCGTTGCATCCGAATCCGCTCGAAACCGGCCTCGCGCAGCATCGCCTTCAGCTCCCGCGGCGGTCGCGGCCGGCCGCTGCCCATCGCCCAGAGGTAGAGACCGAAGTAGGCGTCGCCAATCGGCTCAGCCCCAGGGGTCTCGGCCATTGGCTCGGCCAGCAGCAGGATACCACCCGGCTCGAGCGCGGCGCGCACCGCCTGCAGAATCCGCATCGCCTGCGCATCGTCGTGATCGTGCACCACCCGGACCAACGAGCAGATGTCGGCACCCTTGGGCAAGGGCGTGGTCATCAGATCACCGCCGAAGGTCTCGGCCCGGTCGCCGAGCCCAAGCGCCTGGAAACGCTCTTGAGCGCGCGCCGCGACCGCGGGCAGATCAAACAGCCGAACCCGCAGATGCGGCCAGCGTTCGGCGGCGGCCAGGAGAAAGTTGCCCTGGCCGCCGCCGACATCCATCAGACAGCGATGTGACTTCAGCGAGTAGGCATCGAGCACGTCGCCAGCGACGAACGCATTGGAGACGCTCATCAGCTCGCTGTAGTCGGAGATCGACGCCTCGTCGGCTTGCGCGGGGTCGCTCGAGCTCGCGTAGGCCCAGTAGCGGCCGAGCTCGGTGCCAACCTTCTCGCCGCGCAGCAGCGCAAGCGGGTCCTCGAGGTCCCGATAGAGCATCCGATGATGACGGACCATGGCGGCGATGCCCGGATTGCCAAGCATCGCCGCGCCCTGTTGACCGAGACCATAGCGCGGCGACCCACGCTCGTCGGCAGCGCGCCGCTCCAGCAGGTCTAAGGCAACGGCGGCGCGTAGAAGACGGTCGGCCTGGACCTCGCTCATGCGCATCGCTGGGGCCAGATCGCGTAGCGGCTGGGGGCCATCGGCGAGGCGCTCGAACAGCTCCAGCTCGACGCAAGCCAAGAGGATCTGCGAGTAGACGAACCCCGCGGTGATATCGAATAGCGATCGCGCGCGCCGCTGAGCGACCGGTCGGGTCAGCGGGAAGTCGGCCGCCCAGCGCTGAAAGCCGGGACGGGCAATCAGCTGGTTGCGCCACTCTCGCCAGTTGAAACCAAACGCCATGGCCTGCGATCAGCCTCGCGCCGCGGCCAGGCGGCGCATGAAGTCCTCAGCCAACGACGGCGGCAGCAGGCGCTGGATCTCGCCGACCACCAAGGCCTTCAGCTTCTCGGCCCCGGGGCAAACGGGAACCGAATCGACGGCCTCGGCGATCAACCCAACCAACCGATCTAAGGCCCCCTCCACCCCAAGCTCGCGCACCGCGCTCGGGCGATCATGCGTCGCATCCTGCCCCACCGGCTTGCCAAGCTCCTCGGCCGTACTCGCCACATCGCGCAGATCGTCTGCCACCTGATAGGCCTCGCCCAGATTCGCGCCCAGGGTTCGCCAGTCGGCCGGATTGCGACCCGCGGCAGCCGCCCCAGCCTCGGTGGCCGCCGCGAACAAGGCGGCCGTCTTTTGGCGGTGATACTCGCTGAGGTCGACCTGCTCCTCAGACTCCCAGGCTTGGCCGGCAACGATCCCCTCCTTCAACCCGACCGCGCGACCGACGATCATCAGCAAGGGCGCAAGCCGCTCCGGATGGCGCAGCGTGTGCCAGGCCAGGTTCTCAAAGGCCAGCACGATGAGACCGTCACCGGCCAAGACCGCGAGTCGCTCACCATAGATCGCATGCACCGAGGGTTGACCTCGGCGCATGTCGGCATCATCGAAACAGGGCAGGTCATCGTGGACAAGCGATGCACAGTGTAGGAGCTCAAGCGACACGGCCGCCGCATCGGTAACCGCGGGTACATCATCGCCACAGGCCATCGCGACCGCGAGACAGAGCCGCGGCCGGGCCCGAGAGGCCGGGGTCAAGACCGCATGCCGGACCGCCTTTCGCAGCAGCGGGGGCGAGTCCTCGCCCATCCCCTTGGTGATGACGGCCTCCAGGGCCTGCTCGATCCGCTGCAAGGCGTCCATGATGATGCGTCCTCTTATCGTTTGGAGATTCGGTCGGCGGTCACGCGGAAGGCGCCGCGGTTGCGCGCTTGCACCGTCGACGCAGTCGAGAGCCCGGTTGGATTCTGTAAGATAGAGAGCATCCTTAGGGGCGTCAAACGACCGGGATCAACTCTCGGGTCGAAAGCACCCTGAAGTCAGGCCATTGGAAATCGAGGTACAGCGTGGCTAAGGATCGAGTCGTCATCGTTGGAGCAGGTATTGGCGGACTGGTCTCAGCCATTGAGCTGGCCGCGCGCGGACTCGAGGTGACCGTACTGGAGCGTGCAAGCGCGCCGGGCGGCAAGATCCGCGAGGTCGATATCGGCGGCACACGGATCGACGCCGGACCCACCGTGTTCACCATGCGTTGGGTCTTCGAGGCCATCTGCGAGGCCGCCGGCACCTCACTCGAGGCCGAGGTCGATCTTGAGCGCGCTGAGGTGTTGGCACGCCATGCCTGGAGCGAGCACGAGCGCCTCGATCTCTTCGCCGACCTCGAGCGCTCGGCCGACGCCATCGCGGCCTTCTCCGGGCCCGCCGAGCGGCAGCGATTCCTCGCCTTCAGCGACGATGCCAAGGCCATCTACCGCACCCTGAAAGACCCCTTCATCAGCGCGACCAGGCCCAGTCCGGTCGGGCTCGTGCGCCGGGTCGGGCCCGGCGGCCTGGGTGGCCTGATCAATATCAAGCCCTTTGCGACCATGTGGTCAGCGCTCGGCCAACATTTCCGCGATCCGCGCCTGCGGCAGCTGTTCGGGCGCTACGCGACCTACTGCGGCTCGTCGCCCTACGCCGCGCCCGCCACGCTGATGCTGGTCGCCCACGTCGAGCAAGACGGCGTCTGGCTCGTGCGCGGGGGGATGCATCGACTCGCCCAGGCCTTCGCCCACCTTGCCGAGCGGCTCGGCGCGCGCTTCCGCTATGACACCGAGGTCAGCGCGGTCGAGCTCGCACGTGGCCGCGTCGGCGCGGTGCGCGTCAACACCGGCGAGCGCATCCCAGCCGATGCGGTGATCATCAATGGCGACGTCAACGCGGTTGCCTCGGGCCGGTTCGGCGCCGCCATTCGCCGCGCGGTGCCACCGACACCGGTCACTGACCGCTCGCTTTCGGCGGTCACCTGGAATCTCCTCGCCGAGACCGAAGGCTTTCCGCTGAGCCGCCATACGGTCTTCTTTTCCGGGGATTACGAGGCCGAGTTCAACGACATCTTCTCGCACAAGAGACTGCCCCGAGCACCCACCGTCTACGTCTGCGCCCAGGACCGCGACGCTCAGGACAGCACGCCACCCGAGGGCGCCGAGCGACTGCTGTGCTTGGTCAACGCCCCCGCCATCGGCGACAGCCACTCCTTCACCCGCTCAGAGATCGAACAATGCGCGCAGAGCACCTTCGGCCTTCTTCAACGCTGTGGACTCCAGATCCGCCAGGTCCCGGAGCAGAGCACGGTCACCACCCCGACCGCGTTCGAGCAGCTGTTTCCGGCGACCGGGGGCTCGCTCTATGGCCGGGCATCTCACGGCTGGATGGCCTCATTCTCGCGGCCGGGCGCCCGGACCAAGGTCCCGGGGCTGTACCTGGCGGGCGGCAGCGCGCATCCGGGGCCGGGCGTGCCGATGGCGGCCCTCTCGGGCCGACTCGCCGCCGCCAGCCTGACGGCGGACCAGGTTTCGACCAAGCGCTGAGCCCACAGGGCTATCTCTGGTGGTACGTCGATGCGCTGAGCGATGACGGCGATTACGGCATCACCATCATCGCGCTCATCGGCAGCGTCTTTTCGCCCTACTACGCCTGGGCACGCCGCAGCGGGCATGCCGAGGCCGAGCACTTCTGCGCGCTCAACGTCGCGCTCTACGGGAAAGATCGCCGGGCCTGGGCGATGACCGAGCGGGGGCGCAAGCAACTCCACCGCGACAGCAGCGAGCTGGTCATCGGTCCGAGCCAACTGCGCTGGGATGGCGATGGCCTCAACATCGGGATCGACGAGCGCGGCGCGCCCTTGCCGAAGCGTATTCGCGGTCGCGTCCGGGTACGCCCGCGGGCGCTGACTCGGGCACCGATGGACCTCGACGCCGAGGGGCGCCATCGCTGGTGGCCGATTGCCCCGGAGTCACGGGTCGAGGTCGAGCTTGAGCAGCCTGGATTGCGCTGGTCTGGCAACGGCTACCTCGACAGCAATAGCGGCGACGAGCCCCTCGAGGCCGGCTTCCGCAACTGGGATTGGTCACGCAGCAGGCTGCGCCAAGGCTCGGCGGTGCTCTACGACATGACCTTCCACGACGGCGGAAGACGTTCGCTCGCACTGCGCTTCAACCGCCAGGGAGAGGTGGAGCCGTTCGAGCCGCCGCCCGCGGCGGCCTTGCCCAAGACCTTCTGGTGGCGCATCCCGCGTGCAACGCAGAGCGAGCCCGGCAGCCGCGCCAGCGTGCTCGAGACGCTCGAGGATACCCCGTTCTATGCGCGATCAACGGTGCGTGCGCAGCTCCTTGGGGAGCCGGTCACTGCCTTTCACGAGAGCCTGTCGCTGACGCGCTTCGAGACCCGCTGGGTCCAGATGCTGCTGCCGTTTCGGATGCCCCGCAACACGCTTGGGCAT
>CAZTYV010000032.1:10064-20389 GCA_964617675.1 uncultured Halochromatium sp.
TGAGCCGAGTCGTTACCAGGGCCGATAGGTCAAGCCCGGAATGCTCTGCTCGTCGATGCGCGCCGGCAGGTGCTGGATCAGCTCCTCAAGCTCGGCGCGGTCGACATAGCGCCCGTATGAGGCCTTCGCGGCATCGAGCGGGACCTCGACGTAGTAGCGTTGCTGGTCCGGCTCCGGCAGCACCTGCAGCGCATTGTCCTCGGCATCCAAGATGCCAAGATAGTCATCCTCCGACTGCAGCCGATCGAGCATCTGCTCGCAGATGGCTCGGGTGCTCATCTCGACCGCGCTCTTCGATGAGACGCGCTCACCGGAGCGGTTGATCAAATAGAAGACACGAAAACGCATGGTGGTGTTATCTCTCGACGCACACCGCGGGCCGCGCTCGTCGACCCGCCGCCAAGTTGCGCATCGGTTCAACGTTCTTACGACGGCAAACGTTGCTCTCGCAGGACGATAGAAACGATACCCAAGCCGTTCATAGTATCATCAGTGCGCATCCGCTGGAGAACTGGCGCCACCGCGAGGACGACCAAGATGGCTTTGCTGAAACTCAAACTCCACTGGCAGATCCTGATCGCCTTGGCCTTGGCCATCATCGTCGGCTTGCTCGTCGGTGAGGACGGCAACCTCTTCGGCCTCACCTTCTACGCGATCTTCGACTTCATCGGCCAACTCTTCCTCAACGCGCTGAAGATGCTGATCGTGCCGTTGATCGTCTCCTCGATCATCGTTGGCGTCGCGAGCATCGGCAACTCCGAGAACCTCGGGCGGCTCGGCGGCAAGACCATCGGCTACTACGCGCTCACCAGCACGCTGGCAATCCTGGTCGGCCTGGCGGTCGTGAACCTGATCCAGCCCGGCAGCGTCGAGGGCAGCGCCGAGGAAGTCTTCGGCCTCAGCGCCAACCCCGCGGACCTTGAGGCGCAGTTCTCCGACAAGGGCGCTGGCGATATCGTCTCGATCTTCTTGCGCATGATACCGCCGAATATCTTCGCCGCCGCCAGCGGCGCCCAGATGCTGGGTCTGATCTTCTTCAGCCTGCTCTACGGGTTCTTCATGACCCGCATCGCCAACCAATACGCCGAGGTGCAGTACAACTTCTTCCAGGGCCTGTTCCAGATCATGATGCAGATCACCGAACTGGTGATGCGGTTCGCACCGCTCGGCGTCTTCGCCCTGGTTGCCAAGACGGTGGCTGGCACGGGACTGAGTGCGTTCGTGCCGCTTGCGCAATTCTTCTTCACCGTCGTGATCGCCTTGGCCATCCACTTCTTCGTCACCCTGCCGCTGCTGCTGCGTTTTCTCGGCGGGGTCAGCCCAATCCGCCACTACCGCGCCGTCAGCCCGGCGTTGCTGACCGCATTCTCCACCGCCTCGTCCTCGGCAACCCTGCCACTGACCATGGAGTGCGTGGAGAAGAACGCGGGCGTGTCGAACAAGACCACCAGCTTCGTGCTACCGCTCGGTGCCACGATCAACATGGACGGCACCGCGCTCTATGAGTGCGTCGCCGTGATGTTCATCGCCCAGGCTTACGGCATCGAGCTGGGGCTTACCACCCAGCTGACGGTGGTGCTGTTGGCCTTGATGACCTCAATCGGTGTCGCTGGCATCCCGGCGGCGAGCCTGGTCGCGATCGCCATCATCCTGTCCGCGGTGGGCCTCCCGCTTGAGGGACTGGGGCTCATTCTTGCCGTCGACCGCATCCTCGACATGATGCGCACCGCCGTCAACGTGGCCAGTGATTCGGCCGGCGCGGTCATCATCGCCAAGTCCGAGGGAGAGGAAGGCATCCTCGAGGACCGCGCCCCCGGCGTGGCAATCGCCTAGCGACGAAGAGCGACCCTGGGGCCATCAGCCGCCCTCGCCGCCCTGTGCCTCAAGGCGCAGGGCGCGCACTGGAGGCTGGCGCCCCGTCGGGGGGCTTGCCTGAGGGTTGCCGACCGGCCCGCTGAGCGCGGGGAAAGGGACTCAGCGCGGCATCGCGCGCCCATCAGTGCTCGGACAACAACTGCTCGGCCGTGCCCGGCTCCAGCCCGAACTCCTCCTCGACCATCGCGTTCCATGCCTCGCGCTTGAAGGTCTGCTCACTGGGCACCGGCCGATGGACGAGGTTGTAGTGGCAGTCGATACAGCTCTTGCCCTCGGTCTCCTCCTGATGGATGGCGGCGGTATTGGCGCGCTCGCCCTGAATCGCCTCGAGCGTGTGGCAGCGCTGACAGGTGGCCGAGTCGCGCTTGCGAAACCAGTCGCGCGCCGCGAAGGCGGCCTCTGGCAGATGCAGCAGGTTCACTACGGGGTCATCGTAATCCGGCCCGAACATCTGTTTGATCAGATCTTTGGTGCCGATTGCATGGTCGTAGGTGGCCATGATCACGCCTTCGGAGACGTGGCAATCGCCACAGCTGGCCCGCACGCCCGAGGGCGAGTTGTAGTGCGGCGAGGCCTGGTAGCTCGTATCCGCGTAGGTCATCGAGTGACAGGTGGTGCAGAACTCGTTCGAGCTCGTGTAATGGTCGAACTCGAGCAGAAAGAACATGAAGACCACGCCACCGACGCCGCCAGCGACCAACGCGAACAGGACATGACGGGTGATGAACCTGGGCGCCTCGAGCTTGATCATCGGCTCGCCCCTGCGTCATCGACCTCGCCGCTTGTGACCGGCGCATCGGAGGCCGCCTCCGAGCCGCCCGCCGAGGCCGCCGGCGTTTCCGCAGCGCTCAAGCTCTCATCTTCGACCGCCGCGACCGGCTCCGGCATCCAGCCCAGGATCGGATTGGCCTGAGTCGGGTCCGCAAGCCAGGCATGCTGGCCGGTCTCGGCGAGCAGCGGATCGATGATCTCCGCTGCCCTCGCACCGGCCACCTCGCGCGCCTGCGGCAAGAAACGGCTGTAGAAATTACGCCCGACCAGATACATGCCCTCCCACCAGGCATGGTTTGCACTCGCCATCGAGGCACCATGGCGAGCGCGTGCGCCCTCGTCGTGCCAGAGCTCCCAGTAGGTGAACTCCAGCGGCTCATCGAACGGCAGTGGCGTGAGCAGACCCTGCTCGTAGAGCGCCTTCATGATCGCCTGCGCGGGCTCGCCGAATTTCGTGTTGTAGAGCTCGACCACGTTGTCGAACTGGCTCATGAAGGCCTCGGTGAAGCCCTTCCCGTGGCACTCCAGGCAGACCATGCTCATCACCGCGCGGCGCCGATCGGGCGCGATCACCGCCTTCACCTTGCCGATGCTGCCATCGGCCTTCTCGAGCTCAGTGCCGCGCTTCGGCGCCCTCTCGGTCGCCGGCAGCTCGAGCTTGCTGCCATCCTCAAACAAGACCAGGTACTGCTGATAGGAGACCGGCTGGTTCAGGTTCCAGGCATTGCGAAGCCCCACATCATGCGTGGTCGGCACCTTCCCGGCGGCGCCCATGTGGCAGGTGGTACAGGTGGGCGCGGCGGTGTAGTCCTGACCCGCCACCCAAGCATCGGAATGCAGGTTCATCTGATCGCGTTGGGCCGCATAGAGCATACCGTGCTTGGAGGCCTCGAAGACCTCCTTGTCCGGCGAATCAGGCCCGGAATGGCAGCGCACGCAGGCGCTCGGCTCACGCGCCTGGGCCTTGGAGAAGGCATGCCGACCGTGGCAGGACGAGCAGGACCCCTTGGAGCCATCGGGGTTGATCCGACCAATCCCGGAGTTCGGCCAAGTCGCCGGGTCCAGCGAGCCATCGCCGCGCACCTTCACCAGAGAGCCGTGACACTGATCGCAGCCCGCTGCCTGCATGGCCGAGCCGGTGACGTTGTGCGCCAAGGCTGGAATCCGCTCCGCGATGATCGCATAGGCCTCAGCATGCACGGAGCCGGCCTGCTCCTCGTACTCCTTCTCATGGCAGCGACCGCAGTCCTTCGGCGAGACGATGGTCGCGATGACCTGTCCCTCGTGCTCGATCGCGTCCGGCTCGGCGGCCTCGGCCTGATGGCAGTCCATGCAATTGACGCCCGCCGCCTTGTGTGCGCTGTCATGCCATTGTTGGGCGAGGCCAGGCGAGGACTTCTCGTGGCAGCTCACGCAATTCTCCCCGGCGGGATGTCCCCAATGCTCCGGGGAGAGCTTCACCTTCGCGGCAAGCACGTCGCCGCAAAAGACGATCGCTAAAGCGAGCAGGAGCCCGGTGGCCAGACTGCGCTCGGGCAGGAAGTGTGCAGACAACGGCATCGAAACAAGCCTCGAAACAGGATGCAGAAAGGCCATCAATGACCAGCCATTCGGCCCACAGAACAGTGCGTATAACATGAATTAAGCGAATCCTTATCTGCTAATACTCTAACCATGATCTCGTCTTCACCAATGATCCGGCCGAATTACAGCAGTATCCCAAAACCGCGGCAATCCATAGTATTGACCTCACGCATGTTCGCGCTCGGTGACGCACGAAAGAATAACGGCCGGCGATTGCCGTCACCTTGGCCGTCGACCTGGAATGAAAACACTGAAGACTTCAGCATTCGTAAGGAGGATGTTCATGATCTCACGCAGAAGCCGTATCCGGCCCCTCGCGGCCACCGCGCTGCTGGCGCTGGCGAGCCTGCCAACCTTGGCTGTCGCCAGCGAGGCCGAGTCCATCCATCACGTCTCAGCGGAGGTCTGCGCGAGCTGCCATCAAGACATCTACAAGCAGTGGAAGGGTTCGATGCATGCGCAAAGCACGGCCCTGAAAGACCCGATCCACGGCACCTTCTATCAGCAGGTGGCGGGCTCGCCGACCGAGGAGGGCGTGCTGCACAAGGCCTCCGGCAAGTATCCGGTCTGCCTCCAGTGCCACGCACCGAACGCGGCACTCGACAAGACCACCAAGCTCGACGCCATGGCCGCCTACAGCGAAGGGGTCAACTGCGTCGCCTGTCACACCTTGAAGAGCTACAAGGGCATCAAGGGGCCCGACGGTAAGCTCCAGCTCGGCATGCAGGCCTATGAGGTCAGCGACCAGATCCAGGCCCCAGCGGGCATCAACAACGGTGTCTCGAAGCTGGCTGCGGCCGGTGACGACCTCTTCGGCGGTCTCGGTCTCGCGGACGACTCACAGAAGCCGAACCCTCACCTCGGCGAACCGGTGGAGTTCGAGGGCAAGGAGATCCCGGCCCTGCCGATGGAGGCCAACCCGAGGCTGATGAAGACCTCGGATTCCTGCATGGGCTGCCACGACCAGCGCGACAATCCACATGGCGTCCCGCTCTGTCAGACCGGCAACGAGTACATGGAGAGTCAATCGAAGGTGAACTGCCTGTCTTGCCATATGCCGATCGCCAACGGCATGGCCGATCACAGCATGGGCGGCGGCCACGACCCGGCGATGCTCAAGCGCGCCGTGGTCTTCGACGTCGACGCGGTGCAAGACGGCGATGTGCTCAAGACCACCGTCTACCTGAAGAACCAGCTACCACACGCGATGCCAACGGGCGCACCGTTCCGCAACCTCTTCATCAAGCTCACGGCTTACGACGAGCAAGGCGAGGTGGTCTGGCAGAACGCCGAGGATCATCCGTCCAAATCCGACCCGCAGGCCTATCTCTCCTATGCGCTGACCGATGATGCCGGCATGCCCGCACCGCCGCCGACGGCCACCAAGCCCGGCGACGACACCCGGCTGAAGCCGCACGAGGAGCGCGAGTTGGTCTACGAGATCCCGGCCGAGGGCGTCGTGCTCGTGCGCGGAGAGCTGTTCTACAACCTGCTCTGGCCTGGCCTGGTCGAGAAGTTCAGCCATCTGCCCACCGAACTAACCGACCCGGTGATGATCGCCGAATACGAGGAGACGCTGAGCGAGGAGTGAGGGGAGATGCAGCGGTCGGCTCAGTAGCCGACCGCATGCGTTGATGCCGCGCCCTTGGGC
Source organism: uncultured Halochromatium sp. (assembly GCA_964617675.1). GTDB lineage: Bacteria > Pseudomonadota > Gammaproteobacteria > Chromatiales > Chromatiaceae > Lamprobacter. Next base: position 15,946 of record CAZTYV010000032.1, read on the forward strand.
GCGGTTTTTTTTGTTGCGCACTATGCGACTAGCGGTACTCGTAGGTGTTGCCCGCCAGAAACACGCACTTGACTGGGCTGCGCTCGCCGGCGGAGCCCGCGTTGTCCACCGCTTGCACAGCGAGACAGATGGTCTGTTTGTTCGCGGGATCGGACGGTGTATAGCGAGTATCAGAGCTCGTGGATGCGAGTGTATTAGGCTCACAGCTCGTCAGATCTTTCTGGTTCCCAACCGAGCAGCTGTAGGTTCGATACGTCGCCGCACCATTGATCGCGGCCCAAACGAGCGCCTTGGGATCACTGGCTCCATCCCAGGCCACATCCGGCTGCCCTAAGGTTCCGCAGCTCGAATTCCTCACCCAGAAGTCGAGCGTGACGTCGGTGACCTCCTTCGGAACATCGGTGAACTTGATCGCGTTCGGATCAGGGTCCGCGGTCCGATCGTTGATCACATAGGCAACTGTCGATCCTTCCGGGAGCACCTCGGCAGTTGCCTCACCGGCACAGAGCGTCGCTTCACTCTCTGCCCCAGTGGTGAAACGGATCGCGCCGTACCAACTGGCCCCGGCGAACCCTTCCCAGCTGATATCGCAGCTATAGCTGTAGGGGCCAACGCCGGTGAAGGTGGTCGCGGTGCAAGCGCCGGTGTCAGCAATGCCCTCGAGCACCGCGCCTCCATCAGCTTGGATCGTCCCGTGCACGACCGTCTGCGGTGGGGTGACATCTTCGCCAATCGCCGGGCAGGCCTGATCCCCGGTCGACAAACAGACGTACTTGCCCGGACTATCCCCAAGCGAGCCAGCAGGGTTGAGTCCATCGAGCGCTGTCTCCTCCGAGGCGCAGTCGGCATCGTTCTTGAGCTTGTCGCCGAAAAGCCAATGATGTCCCGTATAGTGCCGGGCCGTGTAGCCACATGCCGAGTCATCGACACCGATCCCATGGGCCTGTTGAATGCCGGCAATGGATTCGAGTGTGCCGCGATAGCCGCGCGTAATACTCAACCGGGGGATCTTGGTGTAATCCGTACCGTCATCAGCGCTGGTCGGATTACCCACACAAACCCGGTGATCAGCACCGGCCGTTTCCGTCTCGATCACGCCGACGTTTCCCCACCATCCAGGACCCAGATAGCACTGGTAATAGGTGTAGAAGAACTCGATCGCCGTTCCCGTGGCACCTTGAGGCAGCACCCAATCGTCCTGGTAATCGAGCTTCGAGCAATAGGAGGCGTCTGACGAGAGCACATGCAGCTCATTGGTCTCCGCGATCGGTGCACCTTTGTCCGCCTTGACGAAGAGTTTGCCCGAGATGGTACTGAAGCCGGTATCGACATCCGATGCCTGCTCACAGCTCGTCTGCTCGAACTCCAAGACCACACGATTATTCGCGTCGACGAGCTGCAGCCAGAGCCCGTCGGTATGGGTGGTGGTCCCATCGGCAATATCCGTCCCGCTGACCTGATTCGCGGTACCGGCGTCATCACCGTCGTAGGGACGGCTACCGACCCGTCCGCGACCGGTTGATGTCTGCAGGAAATCACCGCCCTCCTCCACCCCAGCCGCATAGGCCTGCGAGCGGCTGTTGCGGCAATTGAGCAGGGTCGAGACCACGACCTGGCTGTTCGATGCATCCTGGTCACCATCCGGCCAGCTCACCGTGACCACGACAGCGAGCCAGCGATCGTTCTCGCGCGCTGCCGAGACGTCAGCGGGATTGGTGAACTCGGACGAGACCGAATAGTTTGCGTTGAGGCCGGAGACACTGACGTCAGTGGCATCAACGAAGTTTGCGCATCCTTGGGTTGCCACCTCTTCACGCAGGGCCTCCAGCTGCCCCTGTGCCAACTGCATGGCCTCAGCCCTCGTCTTCGCGAGACCGCTGTCCTGTAACAGCACCCCATTGAGCTTCGCGACCCCCAGGACTCCAACACCTAGCAGGACGATGGCGATGAGCGCTTCCATCAACGCAAAGCCGCGATGTTTCGATTGGATTCCCAGCCTCATCTCAGCCTCCACGAGCATTCGCCCTAAGGGTCCGCAATCCAGTCGCGCCAGCCGGACGCCGACAACGACGCGCTCCCGGTGCGTGCCTCCGCTTGCTCGAGCGTATAGGGGTCGTAGACGATATCCAGACTGCCAGTACCGCGCATCTCGCCCTCGGCGACCACGGCGCCATAGACCAGAGGGTTTCCGGCCAGATCAATATCACCGGTCACATAGACGATACCCCAGACCGTCACGTTGCCGCCGGTCCAATCGCCGTCAATCACCAAGACGACGGGTTCGTCCCGGCTGCCAATAGTGCCATTCGGCAGAGTCGTGTTCCCGGCGATGACAACGGCCTGACCTAGGGTGTCGCCATCGTCGAGGGTATTCGCCTGCGCAGCAGTAATGTCCTGATCGGCCACAAACTCCCGGTAGGTATCCAGGTCTTCGGCACCGAGATAGTTCTGAAACATCTGCGCATCGCTCAGGCCCGCAAGTACCGGGTCATTGGCAATGACATCGGGACCTGTCGAATTCTTATCCGTCACACCCTCCCAGCAGTTGTAGCTTGTGCTGACATCACCGTCGTCACAATAGTCATCAGCGCTGCCCTGCTCGTCAGCGTTCTTATTGGGATCGGGCAGCGAGGGCTCCTCCCCATCCGCATCTCGATTCGGGGGTGGGAGCAACGGATTGCGCACATAGGTCTTGCCGGAATTCCCAATCGAGGTCAACGAGTCCCCGGTCCAAACCGTCAAGTTCGTGAAATAGTTCCAGATGGTCGCACTGCCGGATACATTGACCGCACTTCTGACGACCGCCGGGGCATTCGGTGCCGAGCCAATGCCCGGGATATGGGTCACCTGCTGCTGGATCAGCCTTCGGCCAGTTTCATCATCACTCCAGCCGCAGGAGACGATCACCGGCTCGGAGAAATCCTCGAGCGCCGGCGGATCGCACACGGGCGCCGTCGGAGACTCCGCACAAGGTGCCTCGATAAAGTCAGCGCAGTAGCTGAAACGATAGGTCGCCGGCGCAACATGATCGAGCGGCGTGACGGTATCGGGATTGTCATCCTGATCCTGATCGATGCCTTGGGGGCTTGCCAGCATGTAATCGATTGCATGATCCAATCCAGCCTGCGCCGCGGTGAACGCCTGACGGGATCGCAGCTCGTTGCCCGACATGCGCTGCTCCAGGGTCGTGGTGCGAGAGACCCCGATGATCAGCGTCGCCGCCAAGAACATGATCAGCACCGAGATCAAAAGGCTCGTCGCGCCGGTTTGGCGCTGTCTCGGTTTGACGACAAATGCTGAGCGGCACATGGTAGGTCTCTTGATTACTAACAGCTCAGTCTACCCATCGAGCCAGTCTTCAAGGGCTTGGCTCGACAACAACGACCCGGTGATTTCGAACCAGGACCTCGTCACTGAGATCGGCGGTCATGACCTCGTCGTTCGCCAAGTGACCCCGGAGACGGAGATTGATCTTCCGTGTCTCGATCAGGACGACAGGTGCATCGTTCGCGTTGGCTTGGGTAACGGCTTGCTGGTAAACATACTGCCCGGGAATGCAGCGTTGCTCCTCACCTCTCTGTTCTGGGGTCGCCGTCGGCGCTGGGCTCTTGCTGCTGATACATTGATATTCTATTGAGAAATAGACCTCTCCACTCTCGAGCTCATCGACCACCAAGACTGGAGCATAGGTAATGGGATGCCATTGAACACCATCGATTCGGCAGTCGCTCAGATCACCAGCACCTACCCTCATCTTGAGTTCACCGCCCTCGACGAAAAACCCAAAGAACTCGTCGTCGCCCGGTGCATTTTCAGGCTCGCCAAATGGCTCGACGTCGTAGCTATAAACAAGGCAGGCGCCAGATTCATAGACAGCGAGATCAGATGCATTGAGTCTGGTGTAGTCTTCACCACCAAAGCCCGCCCGCCGGACATCGGCGGTCATCACATCCATCGCCGCACGCAGCTCCGAGGTCAGACGTGCCGAGCCCAGGGTGTCACGCGCACCTGCGGCGACCGAAGCATAGAGGGCGAGCGCGGCGATGATCACCAAGAGCCCGACCGTGAGGCCGACCATGAGCTCAATCAGCGAGAGGCCGCCTTGGCGTTTATGCAAACGGCTCATCAGGTTGGACATGATGGATAACCGGTGACGGTATCGGAGCAGACGAGGATTCGCCCTGTTGGCGAGACCCGAATCTCTAACGCAAGACCACTCGAACCGGCGAGTGTGATCGTGCCTGCCGCCAGCGCCCGCGCCCGCTGGCCGCCGAACTCAAAGCTCGAGCTATTCGATGACAGACTCACGGTCGGGAAGTCCGCACTGAATAGGGTCTTCTCGCTGGGGTTGCTCGCAGGCCCATAGACGCAGGAGCCGGCTTGGTTGCAATCGCAGCCATCAACCCTCGAGATCCCGAGACACCAGTTAGCGCTCACCGATCCA
>CAZTYV010000032.1:20403-24816 GCA_964617675.1 uncultured Halochromatium sp.
CTCGGCGGCGGCCTTGAGCCGCATCCGATCACGCATCCCCTGGAATGACGGCGCTGCGAGCGTGACCAGCACTCCTAGCACCAGCAGGGTGATCACCAGCTCGACGAGCGTGAATCCAGGTTGTCTGCGTAGCCTGATCATCTCAATCCTCGAGCGCCTTCAAGCTTAGTCCTTCCAACAACCGCTCGGCCCCTTGACGCTATTCTGATTGAGCGTCAGTGGCGAGCAATCCGAATCCGCGGCCTGAGCGCCCTTCGCCTCGGCGCTTAGCGAGTAGCCCGTCTCCGAGGCAACAGAGACGCTGTAGGTGTAGTAATCGTTGGTCGGAATCGAACAGGCCCCCGCCGCGACACAGCCGTCATAGCTCGGGTTGTTGACCCGGTACCTCTCCAAAGCGCGCTGCAGATTGATCAGCTCGGCCTGAGCCTCGACGCGTCGCGCCTGCCGAACGTACTGCTGGTAGCTCGGCAGCGCGATCAACGCGAGCACCGAGATCACCACCACCGTTACCATCAGCTCGATGAGCGTGAAACCTCGTTGTCTCGCGCTCGGGCGCTGACGCGGGCTCAGGTCCGCGTCGAAGCGCTCGACGCTCACTCCCAGTTCGTTGTCCGCAATGGGCTCGGGCAAATCACGCATCGGTCGTAGCGCCTGTCGTTCGGATGATGATCGCGTTGGGTCCGCCAATCTGGGGTTTGCGGTCCTGCTCCGCGCTGTCTGATACTCAGTATGGCACTGCCACTCGGATTCGACCGCGACCTAGTCCACATCATCGCGATGCCGGCGCCCCTCACGAACGGGTTCTGACCGATTGCCTAGGTGAATCGATGCGCCCTCGAGATCGGGCTGTTAAGCTCGCTCCCGTGTCGATCGGTCGCACGGGCAGCGCAACCGAGCGGCCGGGGAAGCAGCCTAGGTACGGCAGACTGGAGTGAGACCTTGATCAAGTGCGCACTGATCCAACACCGTCTACGGGACTCGGCGCAAGCCACCGGCGACGCGCTCGCCGAAGGGTGTCGAGCCGCCGCACAGGCAGGCTGCCGCCTCGTGCTCCTGCAAGAGCTTCACAACGGCCCGTACTTCTGCCAAGCGGAAGAGACGGCCCGTTTCGACGGCGCCGAGCCGGTGCCCGGCCCAACCACCGAGTGGCTGGGCGCGCTTGCGGCTGAGCATGGCCTGGTCGTCATCGGCTCGGTCTTCGAGCGACGCGGCGCTGGGGTCTATCACAACACGGCGGTGGTGCTGGACGCGGACGGCAGCCTGGCCGGGGTCTACCGCAAGATGCACATCCCGGATGATCCCGGCTTCTACGAGAAGTTCTACTTCACGCCGGGCGATCTCGGCTTCGAGCCGATCGATACCGCGGTTGGGCGGCTCGGGGTGCTGGTGTGCTGGGACCAATGGTTCCCGGAGGCCGCCCGCCTGATGGCCTTGGCGGGTGCCGAGCTGCTGCTCTACCCGACCGCCATCGGCTGGGATCGGCGCGACAGCGCGGCTGAGCAGGCACGCCAGCTCGACGCCTGGATGACGGTGCAGCGCGGCCACGCCATTGCCAACGGGCTGCCGCTGATGGCCTGTAATCGGATCGGCTTCGAGCCGGCGCCGGACGCCCGAGATCCTGATGATGGCATCCAATTCTGGGGCAATTCCTTCGTTTGCGGTCCTCAGGGCGAGATCCTGGCGCGCGCGCCGGCCGACGAGGAGGCCCTGCTCATCGCCGAGATCGACCTCACGCGCGGCGAGCAGGTGCGCCGCATCTGGCCCTTCCTGCGCGATCGGCGCATCGATGCCTATCAGGATCTGCTGAAACGCTGGCGCGACTCACCAAGGCACCCGGCTTGAACCCCTCACCGACAACCCCGAGTTTGCCCGGTCTAGAGCGCTGCGGTATGCCAGCGCACCCGCTTCTCTAACACGACGGTCTCGAATGTGATGTCTCAGCCCATGAACGACACCCAACGCGCGATGCGCTCCATCCTGCAACGCATCGCCACCGGCCCGGAATTATCCAAGGACATCTCGATGGAGGAGGCGCGCCTCGGCATGAACGCCATCCTCGACGAGGCCGTCGACCCGGTGCAGGCCGGCATCTTCCTGATCGCGCTGCGGATGAAACGCGAGACCGACGATGAGCAGCGCGGCATCCTCGATGCGGTGCGCGATGCCACCCAGCATGCCGTCGCCGATGTCGATGAGGTGGTGGACCTGGCCGACCCCTACGACGGCTACAACCGCTGCCTGCCCGCGTCGCCGTTCCTGGCGCCGGTGCTCGCCGAGTGCGGGGTGGCGGCGGTCTCGCACGGTGTTGATGCGGTCGGCCCCAAGTTCGGCGTGACCCATCGGCATGTGCTCCAAGCAGCCGGCCTGCCCGTCGACCTGAGCCCGACCGAGGCCGCCGCGCGTCTGTCTGATCCAGAGGTGGGCTGGACCTACGTCGATCAGCGCGCCTTTGCGCCCAAGCTGCACGATCTGGTCCCGCTACGCGGCACCATCGTCAAGCGTCAGGCCATCACCACCGTGGAGGTCATGGCACGGCCCATCCACGGCCGCAGCAAGACCCATCTGGTCACCGGCTACGTGCACAAGCCCTATCCGCGCATCTACGCCCTGCTCGCTCGCCATGCCGGCTACGAGTCGGCGTTGCTGGTACGCGGTGTCGAGGGCGGCATCGTGCCCTCGCTGCGCCAGACTGGCGTCTGCTTTAATTATCAGCAGTTTGGCGAGGAGCAGTCGTTCGAGATTAACCCGGGCGAGCTCGGGATCGAACAGAACGTCCGCTCGGTGCCGCTGCCGGATGACCTGCCGACCACCAGTCGCCCGAGCGACGACATCGCTGTCGCGGTCGATGTTGCCGCCACCGCAAAGGCGGCCGCGCAGGCCGGGATGGCAGCCCTAGAAGGTCAGCGCGGACCTACCTACGACAGCCTGGTCTTCTCCGGCGCCCTGATCCTCTGGCATCTGGGCCGCGAGCAGACGATGGCGGCCGGCGCCGACCGCGTTCGCGCGGTGCTCGATTCCGCCGCCGCCGTGCGGCGCCTGCGCTGAACCTGGAGGGATTGCATGCAGCCGCCATTCGTCGAGGTCGCCCGGGCCGAGGAGATCGCGCCCGGCAAGTTCATCCGCGTCGAGGTCGCCGGGCGGCCGTACATCATCGCCCGGGTCGAGGATCGCTACTATGCGGTCGAGGACAACTGCAGCCACGAGGACTACCCGCTCTCGTATGGATGCCTGGACGGCGCTCGCATCAAGTGCTCGCTGCATGGCAGCCGCTTCAGCCTAGCGACCGGCAAGCCCGAGGATGAGCCTGCCGACGAGCCGATTCGCACCTATCGCCTCGAGCTCCAGGGCGGCCGCCTCTGGCTCGACCCAAGCCAGCCGAGCAACGGCCAATAGGATTCGGCACCGAGCGGCATGCCTTGCATCGCCGCGGGCACTGAGCGCAGAGGCCCAGTATTCAAGCCTGAGGGTCGTGTCGCCCCGAGTAGCCGTGCTCGGGGCGCGGCTAACTGCGTTTGGCTGAGAGTTAGCGTCGGTCCGGTGCGCTTTCTGGCTCACGCATCGCCGTGGAGAGCTCCGAGAGCAACGCCGCCTCGTCATCATCGGTGACACCCGCTGTCACGCCCGGTCCGGCAGCCGCCTTCGGTTGATCCACCACCACCGGCGCATCCGCCATCTCGATTGCCTCGGCCACCAAGGCCCGAAGCCGCGCTAAGGAAGGGAGATCATCCAGCGACAGCTCGATTACCGGCATCCCGGCCGCCGAGACCGCTGCTTGCACCTGCCGGCCGACGCGTTTCTCCTGTCGTCCCAGACGATCCTGATCCAGCCGCACCGCACAGAGCGGGTGAGCGTCCGCTGCAGCGCAGATCAGTAGGTCCAACCATCCTTCGCGCAGCCGCTGCGCGGCCAGCAGACGCTGCTTGCGACCCATACGAGGCAAGGGTTGCAGCACCGCCTGGGCCGCGACCCGGGGAAAGACCCGATAGGAGTCTCCGGCCGCCTCCGCAATCTGCTGAACACAGCGCCACTCCTCGGCCGACAACAGCCTGCGACGCGCGAACGGCTGACCGATAAGACGAGGCTTGCGCACGCCAAACAACGAGAACAAGAGCGCGACCAGCAGCAGGCCGGCGAGCGCGAGTAAGAGGTAGAGAGGTGTCACGTTTCTCGGTGGTGCTCCAATGAGCCTCTAGTGATCATCATCAGGAGCGGCCCGCCGCACGGCATCAAGCCAGACCGCTCCATCAGGACTGAGGAACAGCTGATCGCCGAGCTCCTCCAGCTGCTGCAGGTCAGTAACGCTTGCGAGCATCTGCTCGGTCTGCTCAGCGATGGCGGCGCCGAAGCGACGGCGCGCCTGGCGCACAAGGATATGGCGCGTGGTCTTCAGACCTTGCTCTAGGCCTCGCTCCA
>CAZTYV010000033.1:0-11345 GCA_964617675.1 uncultured Halochromatium sp.
AAGTCTTAGCTAAATCAGAGGCTAGGTGCGCGATTTCCAAAGACGCGGATGGCGGCTGCCATGGAGCACGGCGAGTACTAACACGCGTTGCTCCATCACTCGATAGAAGAGCGCGAATGGAAACCGACGCAGCAAAGCGCGACGAGTGTTGCGATAAAGAAGCGGAAAAGCCAAAGGCTGTTCCGCTAGGGTTCGAGTCAAGGACTCCACTTCATCCAAGAAGGAGTGCCCGAGGCCAGTGCGCTGCGACTCATACCAAACGGCAGCATCCTCGAGATCGGCCTCGGCCTCAGGACGGAATGTGACCTCAAAGCTCACAGCTTCTGGCGGATTGAGGCGATAACCCCGCGGGCAGGACGACCCGCATTGCCATCGATCTCGAAGGCATCGAGGCGTTGGTCGAGCTCCGCGCGCTGAGCTGGAGTGAGCGGCAGAGCACCCTCCTGCTCAGCAATGCTATCCCAAAGATCCTCGACGAGACGAATCCGTTCCGGGATCGAGAGCTCATGCAATGATGTCGACATAGCGTTTACCTCGAACCTTTGACTCGATTGTCTTAACCCTGATGAAAGCGTTGCCGGCAACGACGGCGCGCCAATAGGCGCGCACCATACCAGCCTTGTTCACCTGCGCTCAGCAATCGGGACCCAGGACCTGTTCTCGGGACCAGTATAGTTGGCGGATGGGCGGATGATCTTGCCGTCCTCACGTTGCTCGATCACGTGCGCACCCCAGCCGGTGACGCGCGAGATCACGAACAGCGGTGTGAACATCGCGGTCGGCACGCCCATCTGGTGATAGGAGACGGCCGAGAACCAATCCAGGTTCGGGAACATCTTCTTCAGCTCCCACATCACCGATTCGAGCCGCTCGGCGACCTCGAACAGGCGCGTATTGCCGGCCTCCTCTGAAAGCGACTGGGCCACGCGTTTGATGACCTGATTGCGCGGATCGGCGACCGTGTAGACCGGATGACCGAAGCCGATCACGATCTCCTTGCGGCCAACGCGCTCTCGGATATCGGCCTCCGCCTCATCGGCGCTGTGATACCGGCTCTGGGTGCGGAAGGCCTCTTCGTTGGCGCCGCCATGCTTGGGGCCGCGCAGCGCGCCGATCGCCGCGGTGACGGCCGAGTACAGGTCCGAATTGGTGCCGGCGACCACGCGCGCGGCAAAGGTCGAGGCGTTGAACTCGTGCTCGGCATAGAGCACCAGCGAGGTGTGCATCGCCCGCACCCAGGAGGCCTTCGGCGCCTCGCCATGCAGCAGATGCAGGAAATGGCCACCGATCGAGTCGTCATCGGTCTCGACCTCGATGCGCCGGCCATTGACCGCAAAGTGGTACCAGTACAGCAGCGCCGAGCCGAAGCTCGCCATCAGCCGGTCGATGATCTCGCGCGCCTCGGCGGCCGGATGATCGTCGCGCTCGGGCAGGCAGCTGCCCATCACCGAGCAGGCGGTGCGCATCACGTCCATCGGATGCGCTGAGGCCGGGATCGCCTCGAGCGTCTGCTTCACCGCGTGCGGCAGGCCGCGCATCGAGCGCAACTTGGCCTTGTAGGCGCTCAGCTCGGCGGCACTCGGCAACGCGCCGTGGATCAGCAGATAGGCGATCTCCTCAAACTCCGCCTGCTCGGCGAAATCGAGGATGTCGTAGCCGCGATAGTGCAGATCGTTGCCGGTGCGACCGACGGTACAGATTGCGGTGTTGCCGGCGGCGGTGCCGGACAGGGCAACGGACTTCTTCGCCTTCGGCAGGCCGCTGTGGGCGGCGCTGGTCTCAGTGGTCTTGGTATCGCTTGCAGTCATCATGGGCCCTACTCCGCTGCGAAGAGTTGATCGAGCTTTTGCTCGTAGGCGTGGTAGCCGAGGTAGTCGTAGAGGTCGGCGCGGGTCTGCATCAGGTCCATCACCGGCGCCTGCGTGCCCTCAGTGCGCAGGGCCTGATAGACCTTAAGCGCGGCAGCATTGGCGGCGCGGAAGGCGCTGAGCGGATAGAGCGCGATGCTCACCCCAACGCTGGCCAGCTCGTCGACGGTGAACAGCGGCGTCGAGCCGAACTCGGTGATGTTGGCCAACACCGGCACGCCAACCGCATCGATGAAGGCACGATATTGCGCCAGCTCGGTCACCGCCTCGGGGAAGATCGCATCCGCACCCGCCTCAACACAGGCCCGGGCGCGCTCGATCGCGGCGTCGAGCCCCTCGACCGCGAGCGAATCGGTGCGCGCCATGATCACGAAGTCCTCATCGAGCCGGGCATCGACCGCGGCCTTGATGCGATCGACCATCTCGGCCTGCGGCACGATGGCCTTGTTCGGCCGATGGCCACAGCGCTTCTGCTGCACCTGGTCCTCGAGGTGCACCGCCGCCGCGCCGGCCTTGTTCATACTGCGCACCGCGCGGGCGATGTTGAAGGCACCGCCCCAGCCGGTGTCGATGTCGACTAACACCGGCAGCTCGGTGACATCGGTGATACGGCGCAGATCGATCAGCACATCATCCATGGTGGTGATGCCGAGATCCGGAATCCCGCAGGAGCCGGCCGCGACACCGCCGCCCGAGATGTAGAGCGAGCGAAAGCCGGTCGCCTCGGCGAGGCGCGCGTGATAGGCGTTGATCGCGCCCGCGCATTGCAACGGCCGCTCCTCGGCCATCGCGGCGCGGAAGCGAGCGCCCGGGGTGGTGCGTGTCGTCATGATGGATCGCCTCGGTGGTTGTCGTATCGGTGGTTGTCGTGATCAGCCCAGGGCCCGCTCCAGGTTTCGGCGCGATGAGCGCACATGTTGGCGCATCACCAGCTCGGCCATCTCCGGATCGCGCGAGCGCAGCGCGCTGAGGAGATACTGATGCTCCTCGAACGCCTGCCGACAGCGCTTGCTGCGCATCCCGAACTGTACCCGGTACATCCTTAGCAGGTGATAGAGGTCTTCGCACAGCAGTGCGATCAGCTGGCGGTTCTTACTGCCCTGCACGATCCGGAAATGGAAGTCGAGATCGCCTTGCTTTTGGAAATAGGTCTGCCCCTGCTCCTGCTCGATCTGCTCTCCATGCTGCTCGAGCAGCGCGGACAGCGCGTCGATCTCGGCATCGGTCATCGCCTCCGCCGCGAGGCGCGCGGCCATGCCCTCGAGGGCCTCGCGCAGCTGAAAGATCTCGATCAGCTGCTCCGCGCTGAGCGCCACCACCCGCGCGCCTAAATTTGGCCGACGCTCGACCAGCTTGCAGGCCTCGAGTCGCGCAATGGCCTCGCGCAGGGAGCCGCGGCTCACACCGTGCCGGCGCGCCAGCTCGGGCTCGCTGATCTTGCTGCCCTGCGGCATCTCGCCCTCGACGATCGCCCGCTGCAGGGCGTCGAACAGGCGATCCGTGAGGGTGCCGCCCGTGGCCGGGATGCTCGGCTCGAGGGCCATCAGGGACGGCTCGTTCATCAGGACATCCAGCAAAGTGTCAACACAAAGCAGAGATCATCGGCACTAATTCGCCCTAAATTAGCAAAGACGGATCAATCTGTCGACACATTTGATATCAAAGACTCACCAACACGCTGACCCTCCAAGACTCATGGCTGATCGGTGATAATGTGTCGCTTTCATCCACAACCCGCGACACCGCGCCTATGGCCGTTGCCCACTACCAAGCCATCGCCGACGGCGTCTACTGCATTGAGACCGGCCTCTACCGCGATGGCCTCGCCGCCTGCTACCTGGTTCGCGAGCGCGACCGGCTCGCCTTCATTGATACCGGCACCGCCAACAGCGTGCCGAGCCTCCTCGGCCTGATCCAAGACCTCGGGCTGACGCCGGAGCATGTCGACTATGTCATCCCGACTCACGTCCACCTAGATCATGCCGGCGGTGCCGGCGCCCTCATGGCCGCCTGCCCGAACGCGACGCTCGTCACCCATCCCAAGGGCGCCCCGCACCTGATCGACCCCGCCAAGCTCAGCGCCGGCGCCTCGGCGGTCTATGGCGAGGAGGCCTTCGCCCAGGACTTCGGAGCGCTGACGCCCGTGCCCGAGGCACGCGTGATCGCTGCCGATGACGGTCAGCGCTTCGAGCTCGCCGGGCGGGGGCTGAGCTTCATCCACACGCCAGGCCACGCCAACCATCATGGCTGCATTTTCGATACGGGCTCCGGCGGCCTATTCACCGGCGATACCTTCGGCATCGCCTACCGTGAATTCGACACCGCCGCCGGGCCCTGGCTGTTCGCCCCGACCACACCGGTTGCCTTCGATCCGGAGGCCTGGCAGCAGAGCCTCGATCGACTCTTGGCGCTCGAGCCAACGGCGGCATTCCTGACGCACTACGGCCGCATCGATGCAACGGAGCGCCAGGCCGATCAGCTCAGACGCAGCATCCGCGACCTCGCTGCCATCGCGCTCGAGCATGCAGACGCGGCGCAGCCGGAGCGCAAGGAGAGGATCAAGGCGGCGATCAGCGCGCACCTGCTGGCCGATGCCCGAGCTCACGGCTGCGAGCTAACCGAGACGCGCATGCGCGAGCTGTTGGCGGTGGACCTAGAGCTGAATGCGCAAGGCTTGGAGGTTTGGCTGCAGCGTCGGGAAAAGCGCGGCCGTTGAGGTTGAGCGCCGTCCTTAGCTGCACCGAACGCGCCTCGATACATGCAGTCATGTCCTACCGGTCAAATTGGCTCAGCGCCTGCAGCGGATCAGGGCCGAGCCTTTGACGGCGGCTCATGACCAGACTAAGTTCAAGACAGCAACTGCTCGTACCTTGAGATGGAAGATGGACAATATCGCCGTCAACGCTGAAGGGCAGTGCAGATCACCTTACCCAACACCCTGCGACGCAGACTTGGTATCGAGACATGAAGTCACTCGATACCAATGTGCTGTCGCGATTCTTTGTCAATGACCCAGATGACCAAGGGGCCGTCACCATCACATGCAACGACTCGAGATCACCACACGCATTGCCGCCGACGGCATCCTCCATCTGCCGGTGAAAGCATTTGCCGATCAGGAGGTGCAGGTCACGATATCGCCGGCGCCCGTCCAAACCGCCTCACCGCCAGCACCTTTGATCGGAGCGGATGCCTTGCGCAAGGCCCGAGAAATCGGCTTTGTCGGAAGCTTCGAGGCCGAAGCCGATTTCTCGTCGCGTTATAAGGAGCATCTGGACTGGTCGGACAAAACGTGATCATTGCCGATACCGGATTTTGGGTGGCTTTGGGAAACCCCAAGGACGACGCTCATACGCTCGCCGTCAGGGTCTTCAGCCGCCTCGAGGAGCCGTTGATCACGACCTGGCCGGTGATAACCGAGGTCTGCCACTTATTGTTGAAAAGGCGCGGGATCGCAGCTCAGCTGCAGTTCATCGAGCTGTATCGGCAGGGTGTCTTCACCCTGCTCGACATCGACGCAAGCCAGGCTGAGCGTCTGGAAACCCTGATGCAAACCTACGCGGATCTCCCCATGGATCTCGCCGATGCGTCCCTTGTGCTGTTGGCTGAAACCTTGGGCCACGGGCGAATTCTGAGCACAGACTGCCGCGATTTTCATGCCTACCGGTGGAAGAATACCCGGCCATTTGAGAATCTCCTGCGATAAACGCATCGCGCGCGGCAAACCCCACTCCGCTGTGCCTGCGGACCGGACACGTCTCGTGTGCGCAGCACAGCACATCTGTCACTTGCGCTGACGATCGCCCACTCATCGCGCATAACCCAGCGCCCGCAGCGACTCGGCGATCTCGTCGAGGATCGTTGGGTCATCGATGGTTGCTGGCATGGTCCAGGTCTCGCTGTCGGCGATCTTGACCATGGTGCTACGCAGGATCTTGCCCGAGCGGGTCTTCGGCAGCCGCGAGACGATGGCGACCAGCTTGAAGGCCGCGACCGGTCCGATCTGGTCGCGCACGCGCTTGATCATCTCGGCGTTGAGCTCGGCGACATCGCGCTCGACGCCGGCCTTGAGCACCACCAGCCCCAGCGGTAACTGACCCTTGAGGTCATCGTGGACGCCGATGACCGCGCATTCGGCCACATCCGGATGACTGGCAAGCACCTCCTCGATCTGCCCGGTCGAGAGCCGGTGTCCGGCGACGTTGATCACGTCATCGGTGCGGCTCATGATCCAGATGTACTCGTCGGCATCCTTGAAGCCGGCATCCCCGGTCAGGTAGTAGCCGGAATGTCGACTCAAATAGGCATCGACGAAGCGCTCATCGTTGTTCCAGAGCGTCGGCAGACAGCCCGGCGGCAGCGGCAGCCGGAGGCAGATGTCGCCCATCTCGCCGGCGGTGCGCTCATCGCCGCGGTCATCGAGCACGCGCACGTCGTAACCGACCATCGCCCGCGTCGGCGAGCCGGGCTTCACCGGCAATGGCTCGATGCCCATCGGATTGGCGGCGATGGCCCAGCCGGTCTCGGTCTGCCACCAGTGGTCGATCACCGGCTTCTCGAGCAGGGTCTTTGACCAGTGCAGGGTGTCTGGATCGCAGCGCTCGCCGGCCAGGAACAGGCTCTGCATCCCGCTGAGGTCGTAGCGCGCCAGGTGCTCGCCCTTGGGGTCTTCCTTCTTGATCGCGCGGATCGCGGTCGGCGCGGTGAACATCACCTTGACGCCATGCTCACTGATCACGCGCCAGAAGGCGCCCGGGTCCGGCGTGCCGACCGGCTTACCTTCGTAGATCACCGTGGTACAGCCAGCGAGCAGCGGGCCATAGACGATGTAGCTGTGCCCGACCACCCAGCCCACATCGGACGCGGCCCAGAAGACGTCGCCGGCCCGCACGTCGTAGATGTTCGCCATCGTCCAGTGCAGCGCGACCGCGTGGCCGCCGTTGTCGCGCACCACGCCCTTGGGTCGGCCCGTGGTGCCGGAGGTGTAGAGGATGTAGAGCGGATCGGTCGCCTCGACGGAAACGCAAGCGGACGGCTCGGCGGCGGCGACGGCCTCGTCCCAATCGAGATCGCGTCCGGGCTGCAGCTCGGCGGCCAGCTGCGGGCGCTGCTTGATGATGCAGGCCTCGGGCTTGTGCGTGGCCTGCTCGATGGCCGCGTCGATCAGTGGCTTGTAGGCAACGAGGCGGTTCGGCTCGATGCCGCAGGAGGCGGAAAGCACGAGCTTGGGCTGGCAGTCGTCGATGCGGGTGGCCAGCTCACGCGCCGCGAAGCCGCCGAACACCACTGAATGGATCGCCCCAAGGCGCGCACAGGCGAGCATCGCCATGGCCGCCTCCGGGATCATCGGCATGTAGATGATCACGCGATCACCCCGACCGACACCCTGCGCGGCAATCGCCCCGGCCAGTGCCGCGACCTGATCACGCAGCGCCTGGTAGCTGTAGCGCTGGACCTGACCGGTGACCGGGCTATCGTAGATCAACGCCAAGCGCTCGCCATGCCCGGCTTCGACATGCCGATCGAGCGCGTTGTAGCAGGTGTTCAGCCGCCCGCCCCTGAACCAGCGCGGGGTCGGCCGGGCCTCGCGATCGAGCACCTGCTCCCAACGCCGGTCCCATTGCAGTCCGTCCGCGGCCTCGGCCCAGAAGGTCTCGGGCTGGGCGATGGAGCGCCGGTAGATCTCCGCATATTGGCCCATGGTCAAACTCCTCAGCTGGCAGGTCTTGTCGTTATCCGATGGCAGGCAATGGCCACCAGCCCCGGAGTCTAACCCGAAGCCCTGAGATCGACGAAGCCGCGGTGGACAATGGTCTCTATTGGAGCCCCGGGTCGCCGCGACCAGCGAGCAGTTGCACTCTTGGCGCCAGGGCTTGATCATGCAGCCGCGATCGATTGGGCATTGCTGCTGAACAGCGCCTCGCTAGGGGAACACTTGCATGAATTGGTATCTCGACGTCTTGCGCAAATACGCCGTCTTCTACGGCCGCTCTCGTCGCAAGGAATACTGGTATTACTTCCTGATCAACTTCGTGATCATCACCGCACTCTTGCTCATCGACGACCAGCTTGGCTGGATCAACCCGGAGGCCGGCATGGGCGTGCTCAGCGGCATCTATGCCCTCGCCGTGCTGATCCCGGGGATCGCGGTCGCCGTCAGGCGCCTGCACGACAGCGATCGCACCGGCTGGTGGGTGCTGATCGCGCTGATCCCGATCATCGGTCCAATCGTCCTGATCTTCTTCCTGATCCAGGACAGCACGCCGGGCGAGAACCGCTTTGGCCCCAATCCAAAGGGGATCGCGGCCGGGGCAACCGGCTGAAGACAGGTCGCTCGCTCGGCCAACGCGGCCGAGCATGAGCGCCGCGGAAGCCTTTGAGTCCTTGCGCGAGCGCTCCCCCGAACAAGCCGCGAGCGCGCTCTGGCGCAGCCTCCGCACCCACTGAAACAGCAGAGACCACTCGGGAAATTCGAGCCTCGATCAGGTTTTTTCGCGCTGCACCTCTAATCCTGAGTGCTATGGTCAGGAATACAGGGCTGACAGCCTGTTGCAACCGAAACCCGATCAAACCGACGAGGCTCTGCCATGACCGCCATTCTTGCTAGCGTTCTTCTGGTTGTTGAGGCCACCATCGCGCTCGGCATCCTGCTCGCGATCCCGATCGCGGTCGGGTACGCCGCGCTCAGCGTTCTACAGCGCCGCGAGCAGCGCGGCTGACCGGGTCGGGACGCGGGGCGGCCATGGTCGCCCTGTCGCCGACCCCGACCGCCGACCGCCGATCACCAGCGCATCGGCCGCAGCACCCAGGCACTCATCCAGGCACTCATCAGGGTGCAGGCACTCACCAGCGTGGCCAGTGCGCGGCGAGCGGAGCGGTTTCAATGCCGAGCTGACCGACACCCGCGAGGACGGGTGCCGGGTCCGGTGTCAGCCCGACCAGCACCACGGCCGAGCCCATCAGCACCAGAGACCAAGGCCAAGCACGCAGGCTGAGCGGCTTGAGCGCGGTACCGAAGGAACGCTTCACCTTCCGGTCGAGCAGATCGACGCTCGCAATCTCATCCATCGTCAGATGGGTGAGATAGCCGAGCAGGATAAAGCCGCCCGACAGCCACGCCAAGAGTGCACTCAGTCCGAGTACGGTCTCGGCGACGACGGTCGCCCCTAGGCTGATCACCACGGCCATGAGCAACGAATGCCAGACCCCACGATGCACGGTGAGCCGCGCGAACGACCAGCGCACGGGAAAGGCAACCAATAGCGCCACGCCGACCCAGACCAAGACCTGCTCAAAAAGGCCGACGCGACCCGCGAGCCGAAAGGCGATGAGGAAGCCGACAACGATCCCGGCAACGTTGAATAGCCCGCGGACGGGCTTGGAGTCATCGGCGTCGATATCCGGCAGCAGACTGGCCGCGGTGCCAAGCACGAAGAGCGCCTGGGTCTCGGCGCTGCTTGTCAATCCCTCGCCGTAGCAGGCGAACGCGGCAGCCCCCGAGATCAGCGCACCGCCCGTAAGATGGGCGCGAAAGTTGGCCATCAGGCGGCTCGTGCCTCGTGGATGGCGGCGATCCGTGCCGCGCGCAGCCGCTGCGGGATCAGCACCCGATCTTCACAACCGCGCGCAACGGCGCCCGCATCGACGGCGCGTGCCGCACGCGCGAGCCGCCGCAGCAGCTCGGCCTGGGGATAAGGGCGGTCCTCATAGCCGCGGCGGCCGCGAAAATCCGCCTCGCAGGCGATCAGCAGCTCCTCGAAACGCTCAGGGCGCCGAAACAGATCAACGCCGTCGAAGAGGTCTTGGATGGTCGCCGCGCGCAGCTCGTCGACCTTGTGTACCTTGCCGTGGTAGCGCGCGGTGATGCGGCCTAGCTCGCAGAAGCGCTTCGGCACCCGCAAGCGTGCGCAGAGATCGCCAAGCAGTGCGACCCCGCGCTCCTCATGGCCGTGATGGCTTGGCAGGATCTCAGCGGGCGTGTTGCCCTTTCCGAGATCATGACAAAGCGCCGCGAAGCGCACCTCGGGCTGCGTTGACAACCGCGCGGCGGTATCCAACACCATCATGACATGCACGCCGGTGTCGATCTCAGGATGCCACTTGGCTGGCTGCGGCACCCCCCAGAGCCGATCCACCTCGGGCAAGATCCGCTGCAAGGCGCCGCAGACCCGCAAGGTCTCGAAGAATGTCGAGAGGCGGGCCCCGGGGCATTGCTCGGCCAGCACCTTCGAGAGCTCCGCCCAAACGCGCTCCGGCACCAGCGCGTCGACCTCGCCCGCGGCGACCATCGTCCGCATCAACGCAAGGGTCTCATCGGCCACATGGAAGCCGCGCCCGTGCAGCCGCGCGGCAAAGCGGGCCAGGCGCAGCACGCGCACCGGGTCTTCGCCGAAGGCCGGCGAGACATGGCGAAGGCGTCGCCGCTCAAGATCGGCCAGCCCGCCGTAGGGGTCGATGATCTGGCCATCGGCGGTCTCGGCCAAGGCATTGATGGTCAGATCACGGCGTGCGAGATCCTGCTCGAGCGTGACACCGGGCTCGGCATGAAAGACGAAGCCATGGTACCCGGGTGCGGTCTTGCGCTCGGTGCGCGCGAGCGCGAACTCATCCTTGCTGCGCGGGTGAAGGAAGACCGGGAACTCTTTACCAACCGGCAGAAAGCCACGCCTGAGCATGTCGTCGGCATCGGCACCAACAACGACATAGTCGCGCTCCTCGACCTCGAGCCCGAGCAGCCGATCGCGCACCGCGCCACCGACGAGGTAGACCTCCAAGCCTCTGGTAATCGGGTCATCCATCGCGCACGGGTCTCAAAGGTCCAGGTGGTTCCCAGGTTGTTCCCAAGTTGTTTAAGGGCACCCATTATGCCAGCGGCCGACGGCTCGGCATCGACCAGGGCAACCTCGTAGAATAGGGGCTTTTCAACCCGTACCTCACACAGGGCTCCACCGTGGTCCGCATCCTTGTTCTGCTGCTCCTGCTCGCTGTCGTTGGCTACGGCATATGGCCCTACGCCAGCGTGTTTCGCATCAACTCCGCGCTCGAGGATCAGGACGCCCAAGCGCTGGCTCCGCTGGTCGACCTTGCTGCCATCCAGGCACATTACAAGACGCGCATCGGCGACAGCGTCAGCGGCATCTTGCCGCAGCCGAGCAGCAGCACCCAGAGCGAGGCCGACAAGGTGATCGGCTGGCTCAGAAACAACCTCGAGCAGCTCGGCGACGCTGCGCTCGACCAAGCGGTCACCTTGGACTGGGTGCGCAACATCCTGCTCGAGGCCAGTCGACGCGCCAACGGCCCGGGCGGCGGCGGCTTTATCCAAGCGGTCGACTTCGCCTTCTTCGAGTCCTGGAACCGCTTCGTGATCCGCTTGGGCGAGCTGGGCCAAGACCCAACCTTTGTGATCCTGAGCTTCGAAGCGGGCGCGTGGCGGATCACCGACATCAGCTGATCCGCCGGCCCATCCCAAGCTTCTCC
>CAZTYV010000033.1:11445-23395 GCA_964617675.1 uncultured Halochromatium sp.
AGTCTTCTCCCTGTCTGCTCCTGACCCTCGGAGGTGGCTCCATGTCCATGTCATCATCCTCGCGGAGATCCTCGTCACGCGCTGCGTTGGCGGGACTCCTTGGCAGCATCCTGCTCTTCAGCGCCGGTAACGCCTCGGCCTTCAAATGCATGCCGATCTACGGCAACTGGTGTGGCATCAACCATCCGAGCCACGGCTGGCCGCCGCCAGTAGACGCCTTCGATGCCGCCTGCATGCGCCATGACCTCTGCACCGCACACCCGGGCCCCGACCGGGGCTGTGACATGGCCTTCGTCAGCGATCTGCGTGGCATCGCGGCCCAGGTTGGCTATCTGCCGCGGCCGCTGCAATGGGCCGAGTACGTGATTCGGCTCAAGGCCGGCGGCCCCTGGGGCGGCATGCCGATGCCGACCCCAGGCGACGCGATGGGCGTGATGTCGAGTCTGGCGAGCCCATGCTGGTGAGGGGCCACTAGGCCAGCGACCCGCTCGGCGCCGTCACCGCGGCGCGCCCGGCCGCCACGTCGACGCGCCAGAGCAGGCCAGCGCCGATCAGGAACAGGAGCAGAATCGGCAACAGCGCCAGGCGCGGGTCACCGCTCAGGGCCGCGGCCGTGCCGACCAGAAAGGGTCCGAGCACGGCGGCGAACTTGCCGACCATGTTGTAGAAGCCAAACAGCTCTGCGGTCTGCCCGGCGGGGATGAGACTGGCGAACAGCGCCCGGCTCAGCGCCTGGATGCCACCCTGCACCAGGCCGATGGCGATGGCCAGGCCGTAGAAATGCTCGACACGGGTCATCTGTGAGGCGGCGGCAATCACCACCAGGTAGACCGCGATCGCGATCATGATCGCCGGCTTAGGGCCATAACGGGTGCCGAGCCGCCCGAACACCAAGGCCGCGGGAAAGCCGACGAACTGGGTCAGCAGCAGCGCCAGCATCAGGCTCGAGCTCTCGAAGCCGAGGTCCAGGCCGTACTTCACGGCCATGAACACCAGCGTATCCACGCCATCGATGTAGAACCAGTAGGCGAGCAGGAACAAGAAGGTGTTCGGCAACTGGCGCACCTGACGGAAGGTCAGCGCGAGCTCTCTGAATGCGCCCCGCACCGCGCCGCTGAGCGTATGGCGACCCAACCCCTGACTCTCCGGCACCAGGAACAGCAGCGGCAGCGTAAACAGCGCCCACCAGAGCGCAACGCCGAGGAAGGCCAGGCGCACCGCGGCCGACTCGTCGGCGAGGCCGAAGCGCGCGGGCATGAGCACCAGCAGCACGAAGAACGCGAACAGGAGACCACCACCGAGATAGCCGAGGGCATAGGCCAGCGATGAGGCACGCTCGTAGTCACTCGGCGCGGCGACGTCGGTGATCAAGGCATCGTTGAAGATGTTGCTGCCAAAGAAGCCAATCAGCCCGGCAACATAGAACAGCAACGCCGACGGCCAGTGGCCGGCCTCGACCCAGTACAGCGAGCCGGTCGCGAGCAGCCCGACGAGGGTAAAGCCAAGCAAGAAGCGCTTCTTGGCGCCGAGCTGATCGGCAAGCGCGCCGAGGATGGGCGCACTCAGCACGATCATCAGGCTGGCGGCGCTGCTGGCATAGCCGAGCCATTGGGTGCTCTGCGCGTCAGGCAGATCGCTCGCCCAGAATTGGCTGAAGAAGACCGGAAAGAACCCGGCGATGACGACGGTGGCGAAGGCCGAATTGGCCCAGTCGTAGAAGGCCCAGGCGAGGACGGTGCGACGCTGCGATCGAAGGCTTGGGCGGCGCATCGCCGCTCAGGCCTCGCCGCTGGCGATCAGCGCCATGCGCACCAGCTCGGCGAGCGAGTCGGCGCGCATCTTATCCATGACCCGCGCTCGGTGTACCTCGATGGTCTTGGCACTCACGTTCAGCGCCGAGGCGATCTCCTTGTTCGATTTTCCGTCGGTCACCATCGCCATCACCTCGTGCTCGCGCGGGGTCAGCTCGGCGAGCCGCGCCGCGATCTCGGCCTTGCGCGCGCGCATCGCCCGATGCTGCTCATCGTACTGAAGGGCCTTGCGAATACTGTTCAGCAGCTGCTCGTCATCGAAGGGCTTCTCGATGAAATCGACCGCCCCGGCCTTCATCGCCTTCACGGCCATCGCCACATCACCGTGACCCGTGATGATGATCACCGGGATACGGATCTCGCGCCGCCCCAGGTACTCCTGCAGCTCGAGCCCGCTCATCACCGGCATGCGCACATCAAGCAGCAAGCAACCGGCCCGCCCCGGGTAATAGGCATCGAGGAAGGCGTGCGCCGAATCGAAGGTCTCGACCTGCATGCCAACCGACTCGATCAGCCACTTCAGCGAGCCCCGCATCGCTTGGTCATCGTCGACAACGAAGACGGTCAGGCCCTTACTCATCCGTGGGTCCCCTCGGCCAGTGGCCGGTTGATCAGGTCGATGCCCATCGCATCCTCCTCGGGCGGCTCAGCCCCCGAGGGGCCGCCAGTGCTCGCATCCTCGGCGGCCACCGGCAGCTCGACGCGGAACAGGGAGCCGAGCCCGGGCTCAGACTCCGCGCGGATGGTGCCGGCGTGGTCTTCAAGGATGGTCAGACTGATTGGAAGCCCCATACCCATGCCGCTCTCTTTGGTCGTAAAGAAGGGATCGAACAGCCGCTCCATCCGCTCCCGTGGAATCCCAGGTCCATTGTCTTGCACCAGCACCTGAGCACGATCCCCGATCTGACGGGTTGTGATGAGCAGCTCGCGCTCTCCCGGCGCCCTCTCCTCCAACGCATCGAGCGCATTGCGCACGATGTTCAAGAGCACCTGCTCGATCTGCACCAGATCGACGTTGACCGGTATCGGCTCCTCCGCCAGGCGCTGCTGGATCTGCATCTCGAGCTTCGTGGTCTCGAACTCGAGGAAGCTGCAAACCTCGCGCACCAACGTGTTGAGGTCGACCACCGAGCGAATCGGCTGCTGCTTGCCCACCAGCGCGCGCAACCGTTTGATGATCTCACCGGCCCGCTGCGCTTGCCCGGAGATGTGGGTCATGGCGTCGACCAGCGCGGCACTGTCACCGACGCCGGACTTGAGCCTTCGGCTGGCGCCGTTGGCGTAGTTGACAATGGCCGATAGGGGCTGGTTCAGCTCATGGGCCATGCCGGTGGCGACCTCACCCATGGTGCTGAGACGGCAGACATGCACCAGCTCGGCCTGATGCTGCCGCGACTCCTGCTCCGCGCGGCGAACGGCCGTGATGTCGCGCGCGTAGATGTTCACATAGCCGAGGTCTTGGATCGGCACAAACAGCAGCGAATAGATGGCGCTGCCGAGATCGTCCTCATGCTCCTGGGTCTCACCGCTCTCGAGGGCCTGGCGCACCAGGTCACACCAGGGTGCCGGCAATGGGCCACCGGACGCCGTTTGCCAACCCTCGATCAGCGGCTGACTGGCCGCATTGGCGTAAACGATGCGGGCGGCACCATTGACGCGCAAGATCGGACTCGGACTCTCGCTGGCAAACCGGGCCAGCCCCTTGATCTCGCGCTCGGCCTCCTTACGCTTGGTGATGTCATGGATATAGAGGGTGTAGACGCGCTCTTCGTCGAGCGTGATCGGCACGATCGAGATCTCGATCGGAAACAGATGCTCATGGTTGCGGACCGCGCGCAGCTCGGTGCGCGCGTGCGGGCGCTGCCCGCGCGGCGTGCGTCGGCTCGAGGCCTGCAGCAGGCCGACGAAAGCGGCTCGATCGCTCGGGGCGATGAAGGCGCGCACAAAGTCGGTGCCAATGATGTCCTGGCGATCAAACCCGAGCATCCGCTCGGCGGTCGGGTTGTAGTCGATCACCGCACCGCCGCGGTCCAGCGTGACGATGGCATCGAGCGAGGCCTCCATGATCGCAGCCTTGAGCGCCTCGGTCTCGCGCATCTCGTGCTCATGCTTGCGCCGCATCTCCTCGCGCGCCCGCAGCACCAGCGAGGTGAAGTGCTGCATCCACTCCTCGAGCAGCACCAGCTGATTGCCGCCGACCTTGAAGCCCGGCTGCTCGATCCCGAGCGCCCGCTGCGAGAAACGCGTCATGCGCTTGAGCACCTTATTGAGCCGCGCCGAGACCAGATAGATCACCAGCGTGAACACGGCAATGAAGACCAAGGCCGCGATCAGGCGCTGATTACGCTCGAAATCGACCACCTTGCTCGACATCTTCGCCACGCTGCGCTGCGGGATGAAGGTGGCGAACAACATGTTCCAGTTCGAGCCCTCGTAGGCCGGCAGCGATTGCGAGGTGACCAGATATTCATCGGTCCACTCGCTGAGCAGCGTGCCGGGGATCAGCTGCCGCGGCTCATTGCTGGCCAGGATGCGCTGCTCATCAGCATCGATCAGCGCCACTGCCGAGCGGTCCGCCGAAAAGCTCCCTTCGGACGCGGACAGGAAATCGGCATCCACGGGCACCAGAACCACGAGACTCCCCATGGTGTAGCCGCTCGCGTCCTCAACCCGGTCGCTGACCATCAGGTAGGGTGCATCGCCGAAACGGGCCAGGACCGTTTGCACATCACCGGTACTGCCCAACCACTGGGCGAGCTCGCTGCCGAGCTCCTCCGGCAGTGGGCTCTCTCCCGCCTGGTAGACCTCACGCACCACCCCGCGCGAATCGACCAAGAGCACATGGCTCGGCGCCAGCAACGCGTTGCGCCCGAACACATCGGGCAGCCAGAACGGGCGGAAGCCGGCATAGACCACGGGGTCCTGGACCTCACCGGGAAACCAGAACAACGGCTCGAGGTACTGCGCCAAGCGCCGATGATTCGCCAACAGCCGTGTGGTCGCCGCGTAATTGGTCATATATTGATCAAAGCGGATCAGACTCTCGCGCGCGCGCAGGTCGAGACGCATCGAAAGCTCCCGGCCGAAGATGCGCTCGACCGCGTTGCTCTGCACCCGGTCGAGCACGATCCAGACCGCGAGCCCTGCCATCAAGCCGATCAGAATCGCGATCACCGGCATCGGCAACCGCCGCAGGACGCGAAAGAGGGTCGGTTTGACGCTGATGCGGGGGAGTTTCACAGGCCAGCCAATCTCGACATGAATGCATGCAGCAGGAATTCAGCGACGAGCACCTAAAGGCGACAGTCTAGCCGATCCGCCACGGGCCAAAGCAGCCGCGTCGCGCGCGCCCTGGGGCAAGTCGACTCGGCGTATTGACGACGCTAGCCAAGGCCCCCTCCGCCTCGTTAATGTGTCGCGTTGTTCGCGATCGACTGTTCCGAGTAGCCTCTCCATTACCGCATGACCCAGCTCTCCAACGCCCGCCCGCCCGGCCTGCCGCGGCGCCTCGCGGCGATGCTCTACGACCTGCTGCTGCTAAGCGGCGTGCTCATCGCCGCCGCCTTCCTCTACACCGTCGCGGTCCAAGGCCTCACCGGCGCCGACCTGACCCAAGGGCTGGCGCGACTTGGCTTCCAGCTCTACCTGCTGGCCGTGATCCTAAGCTACTACCTCTATTTCTGGACCCAAGGGCGCCAGTCGCTGGCGATGCGCGCTTGGCGCCTGCTCATCCTGCGCGAGGATGGCGCCCCGCTCCAAGCTCGCGATGCACTGCGGCGCATCGGCTTTGCGGTGCTCACCCTCGCGCCGGCCGGGCTCGGGCTCTGGTGGATGCTCTTCGACCGCGAGCAGCTCACCTGGTACGACCGGCTCGCCGGCACCCGGACCCTGTTGGTGCGCAAGCCCGGCAACACCGCCGATTCCGCAAAGGAGGCCAACTGATGCGCTTCGAGATCATACCGGTGACGCCGTTCGAGCAGAATTGCACCCTGCTGATCTGCCCGGACACCAACGCCACCGCCATCATCGATCCCGGCGGAGAGCCAGAGCGCATCATCGCCGCCATCGAGCGCTGCGACGCCGAGCCGCAGATGATCCTGCTCACGCATGGCCATCTCGACCACGTCGGCGCCGCCCCGGCGCTCGCCGCCCGGCTCGGCCTGCCGATCTGGGGGCCGCATCGCGACGACGCCTTCTGGCTCGACGCGCTGCCACAACAGGCACAGATGTTCGGCTTCCCGCCGCACGCGGCATTCCGCCCCGATCGTTGGCTCGAGCACGGCGAGGTGCTGCGCTTGGGCGAGCGCAGGCTCGAGGTCCTGCACTGCCCGGGCCACACGCCTGGTCATCTGGTCTTCGTCGAGCGCGACGCGGGGCTTGCCCAGGTGGGAGACGTCCTCTTTCGCGGCGCCATCGGCCGCACCGACTTCCCCCGCGGCGACCATGGACAACTGCTGCGATCGATCCGCGAGCGCCTCTTCGCGCTTGGCGACGAGGTGCGATTCATCCCTGGACACGGCCCCATGGGCACCCTCGGCGAGGAGCGCCGCACCAACCCCTTCGTGGGTGAGCAACAACAGCATTAAGCCCCTCGCGCGCGGTATACAATGATCGGTCAACCTGCTGTCAGCTCATCACCCCCGTCATGTTGTTGAAACGTCTGTTCGGCCGTCGCGCCGAGTCAATGGATACCGACGCCCAACAGATCCCGGTCGAGCGCGCGCTTGAGAGCCCTGAGGTCGCGGTTCGTCGTCAGGCCTGCCGGCAGCTAACCGACCTGCGCTTGCTGCGCGATCGGGCCGAGCACGACAGCGACGCCGGCGTGCGGGAGCTCGCGGAGGCCCGCTACCGCCGACTGTTGTGCGGACTGGACTCGCAGGCACCGAGCCTCGAGGCACGTCTCGCCGAGCTTCAGCAGCCGATCGCGGCGACGATCATCGGCCAGGCCGCACTCCATGGCAGCGAGCCGCAGCTGCGCCTGAGCGCGATCGGCCGACTCGACGACGCCGAGCTCCTCGCCAGCTGCGCGATCAACGACCTGGTCGCGGCCAATCGCTTGGCCGCCGCCGAGCGCATCACGCACAGGGCGGCGCTCGAGCGCATCGTCAAGACCATCGGCAAGCGTGACAAACGGGTCTATCGGCTCGCGCGCGAGCGACTGAGGCAGATCCTGGAGCAGGAAGAGCGCCCGCGGCGCGCGCACGAGTTGGGCGAGGCCCTGTGCGAGCGACTCGAGCGGCTCGGCCGCTATGACAACTGGGTGCAAGACCGCGCCGTCCTGGAGCACCTCGAGCAGCAGTGGCAAGCGCTACAGGACGATGCCGACCTCGCCCTGCGCCAGCGCTACCAGCAGCAGAGACAGCGCTTCCTCGACGACTACGAGGCCTACCGCGAGGCCCACGCCGCGCAGATCGCCGACCAAGAGGCACAGGCTGCAGCCGCCCGCGAGCGCGAGGCACTGCTCGATGCGCTGCGCGATCTCAGCGCGCGGGCATCCAGGCTCGACCTCAGAACGCTGGAGCAGGAGCAGCAACGGTTGCGCGAGGCCTGGCAAGCGACCGGCGAGCCGAGCCCGGGCCGCGCGCCAGCGCTCGATCAGACCTATCGGCAGCTGAACGAAACGCTGCAGGGCGCGCGCCGCGAACTGCAGGAGCGCACCCGGGCCACGCGCGCCGCCGAACAGCTCCTGGCCGAGCTGCACCAGCTCGATGAGCATGGCGGCGCGCCCGAGCGCCAGCGCCTCGAGGCCCTGCGCAAGCGTCGGCGCGCGCTGCCAGAGGCCTTAGCGCAGACGCAAGCCGAGGCAAGCCCAGAGGCAGGCGCAGACAGCTCCACCAGCACCCCAACCAGCGCGCCAGCCGCAGACCCAACCGCAGACCCAGCCGGAACAGACCCAGCGCCAACAATGGCGCCAAAAACGGCAAGTCAGACATCGCCCAAGCAGGCATCGGCCGTTCAAGCATCCGCCACTCAGGCATCGGGCGCTGCGGAACAAGACGCCAAGCGGCAACAGAGCCCCCTCGAAGCGATCGACCGGCTGCTCGCGCGCCTCGAGCAACGCGCACAGCGCCACCAGAGGCAGCTGCTGCGCAAGCTGGAAGCCCTGCCGGAGCGACTCGACGAGCTCGAGGCGCATCTCAACCAGGGCGAGCTGAGGAAGGCCGACCCGCTCTACCAGAGCCTGTCCGCCACCCTTGAGCATGCCCGCTCGGCGGCGGTGGGTCGCGAGATCCTGAGCGTCATCGATCGCCGCCTCAAGCAGATCGCCCCGCAACTGCGCGAGCTCCGTCACTGGCGGCGCTGGAGCACCGATGAGCATCGTGCACAGCTCTGCGCCCAGGTCGAGTCCCTGGCCGCCGATCACGAGCATCCGCCCGAGCCCAGCATCAACCGCCTGCAGGAGCTCAAGGAGCAGTGGCAGGCGCTCGATCATCAGGGCGCACCCGCCGACGACGCCCTGTGGGAGCGCTTCCGCATCGCCGCCGAGCAGATTCGAGAGCGCGCGCGCCCCTTCCTCGAGGCCCAAACCGCCCTACGCAGCGAGAACCGCAAGCAGCGCGAGGCCTTAGCGAAGCGGCTCGACGACTTCCTGGAGAAGGTCGACTGGGAGCGCGTCGACTGGAAGAAGCTCAACCGTGCCGAGCGCGAGATGCGCCAAGCCTGGCGCACACTCGTCGAGTCGCCTGGGGGCGATGCGCAAGGCACCAAAGATCGGGCGATCGAAGGCCGCTTCCGGCGCGCGCTGCGTCGGCTCGACCGCGCCCTGGCCGAGGAGCGCGAGCGCAACCAAGCCGAGAAGCATCAGCTCCTTGAGCAGATGCGCGCACTCGCCGAAGAGCCCGATCTGCGCCGGGCGATCGATGCCGCCAAGCAGCTCCAGCAGCAATGGCAGACCACGGTCCCCGCGCGCCACCGCGACGAGAACCAGCTGTGGCAGCAGTTCCGCGCGGCCAGTGACCGCGTCTTCGCGCGGCGCGCCGCTGAGCAAGAGGCGAAAGGTGCGAGCTTGCGCGAGAACCTGCACACACGCGAGCAGATCTGCCGCGAGCTGCTCGAGCTGACGGAAGCGGCAGCCGACTCACCTGAGACGCTCAGTACAGGGATCAGTGCGCTCAAGACGCGCTGGCAAGACACCGAGTCCTTGCCGATTCCTCGCCAGGCCCAGACCACGCTCAACCGGCAGTGGCGTGAGTCGCTCGCCGCCGCTCGAGCGCGCTTGTCCGAGCTTCGTGAGGCGGAGCGATGGAGCGGCCTCGAGCGCCTGGCCCAGCGCGCGGATTACTGCGACCAGGCCGCTCGTGCACTGATCTCGGCCTCGGAGGCGGGTGAGAGCGCCGCCGAGGAGCTCGAGCGAGGCTGGCGTGAGCTGCCGGCGCTCGACGACGCGGATCTCACCGAGGCGCTCGAGCAACGCTTCGCCTCGGTGCTCGCGAGCCGCGACGACCCGGGCGCACACACGGCACTGGCGAGGCTGATGGAACAGAACCGAGAGCGCCGCGAATCCCTGTGCTTGAGCCTCGAGATCGTCGCTCAGGTGCAGTCGCCCGCGGCCCTGAAGGCAGAGCGCATGCAACGCCAGGTGGAGCGACTGCGAGACCACATGGGCGATGGCATGGTTGAGACCGAGGCCGATCTCAGCGCCCTCCTTCGGGACTGGTACCTGGCCTGCCCGGCCTCCGCATCCGAGGCGCTCGAGGCGCGGCTCGAGCGGGTGAGGTCAGCGCTGCGCGATGGCGACACCTCGCCACCGCCAGCAGCCCACGCGGTCGGTTGACGGCGGCTGCAGTCGCCGCCGTTGCCGGCATCGCCGCTGCCGGACCCGGAGCCGTATCGGGCCTCGGCCCAAGCCCGGGCCCGATCTCGGCGCCGGCCCCAATCAGTACTTCACCGAGCAGCCATAGGGTCGGGTGACGGGCTGGCTGATTGGCTCGCCGGCCGCCCGCTCGGCCATCGCCAGACGCACGTAGTTTGCGGAATCCGGGATATCGGCCGGGTCAGAGGTGGCGCGGTCATCGATCCCGCCCATATAGACCAGGGTGCCTGACTCGTCGATGAGATACATGTGCGGCGTGGTCCGGGCGCCATAGGCTTGGCCCATCGAGCCGTCGCTGTCGAGGATCACGGCGGTCGGTGCCGCGTCTCGCTTGGCCGTCAGCGCATCGGCCTGATCGGCGCTCACATGGCCCTGCTTGCCCGGTGCCGAGGAGATCACCGAGAGCCAGACGTAGCCGTCCTCGGTCGCCTCTCGCTGCAAGGCCTGCATGTTGCCGGCGTCATAATGCTTCTGGACGTAAGGGCAGTCATGATTGGTCCACTCCAGGATCACCGGCCGGCCGGCCAGGTCCTCGAGCGACCAGTTCTTGCCCGCCGTGTCGACACCGCTGAAGGCCGGCGCCGGTGCGCCGACCTCGGGTGAGGCCAACGCAGCGGAGCTCAGGCCGCCGAGCGCGAGGGTCATGATCAGGGTGGTCAATCCGGTTTGCGGTCGAAACATCAGGAGGCTCCTGTGGTGGGGGGTGGACTCAGGGTTGGCGTGGACTCAGGGTTGGAGTGCATCGAGCACAATGGATTCCGTGAGGACCTGCGGGAGCAGCCGCGGCGGCGCACCCGGCGGGTAATAGACATAGAGTGGCACGCCGCTGCGGCCGAACTCGGCGAGATAGTCGGTGATGCGTGCATCGCGATTGGTCCAATCGCCCTTCAGATAGAGCAGGTCGCGCTCGGCGAAGGCCTCGACGACGGCCGAGCGCGCCAGCGCGACGCGCTCGTTGGCGAGGCAGGTGATGCACCAGGCCGCGGTCATGTTGACGAAGACCGGACGCTCAGACGCCCGCGCCTCGGCCAAGCGCTCGCTGGAGAAGGGTCGCGCGGGCGGCCCCGAGGGCCGCGTGGAGGCCGGGCCTTGGTCGGCCGATCGAGCCTCTCGAGTGGCTTCCGATCCGCTCGGCGCGGCTGGCGCCTGATCGATCGCCAGCCAGAGCGACGCGGCCAGCGACAACCCAGCCGACACCTGCGCCACCCGCAGCCACCGCCCTCGCCCGGCGCGCGCGGCCTCCAGCAGCCAGAGGCCGAGTGCAAGCAGGACCAGCCCGGCGAGCCCGGCGCCCAACCCGATCGGTCCGGTCTGCACGCTCAGCACCCAGAGCAGCCAGGCGGCCGTCGCAAACATGGGGAAGGCGAGCAACTGCTTTAAGGTTTCCATCCAAGCGCCAGGGCGCGGCAGTCGGCGTGCGAGCCCCGGACTCAATGCCAACAAGAGGAACGGCAGGGCCATTCCCAGTCCGAGCGAGAGCACCACGGCCAGTGCCGAGGGCCAGGGCTGGGCAAGCGCAAAGCCCAGTGCTGCACCCATGAACGGGGCCGTGCAGGGCGCCGCGACCAGCGCCGCTAAGGCCCCGGTCACGAAGGCCCCACGATAGCCCTGACTCGGCCCCACGGCACCGATGCCCATGAGACGGGTGCCGAGCGTGATCGCACCCGCCAGGCTCAGCCCTAGGGTCAAGAACAGATAGGCCATGAGCACGACGAAGACCGGCGATTGCAGTTGAAAGCCCCAACCAACCGCGCTGCCGCCGGCACGCAAGCTCAATAGCGCAACCGCCACCAGGGCGAAGAAGGCGAGCACCCCAGCGCTGTAAGACAGCCCGTGCAGCACACGCTCGGCGAGGCGGTGCTGGCCCTGCTGCGCCAAGGCCAGGACCTTGATCGCGAGCACCGGGAACACGCAGGGCATCAGATTCAGTATCACCCCACCGAGCAGCGCGAACAGCAGCGCCAGCGGCAGGCCAAGCTCGGCAGCCGGGGCGACGTCTGGGGCGACGTCTGGGGCGACATCTGGGGCGACGTCTGGGGCGACACTGGGCGCGACACTGGGCGCGACACTGGGCGCGACATTGGGGGCAGCGTCCGCGGCAGCAGCCGACTCACCCTCGCGAGCGGCGGCGTCGATTGGCAGTGCCTCGGTGCCGCCCGCATGCTCGACCACCAGCAGCCCGCTCGGGGCCGCGGAGGCCGGCGCCTCGCCGGGCGTCAAGCTTATCGATAACAGGTCACCCTCGAGCCGCCACGTTTGCGGCGCCGCATGCTCGAGCAGCCCCCACTCATCGGCGAAGAAGACCACTGATGTCAGGGCTGGGGTC
>CAZTYV010000033.1:23495-24644 GCA_964617675.1 uncultured Halochromatium sp.
GGGCAGCGCGGCGGCCGGCACCTCAAGGCGCATCTGCTCCTCGCCGCGCTCGAGAGTCGCGCTGATGTGCCCACTGCTCGGCAGCCTCGCCCGGGCCGCGTCGAAGAGCTGCGCGCGCCGCTGTGCCTCGGTATCTGGGAGCGAGGATGCCGGCGACTGCTCGGTCAACGATACGTCCCTGCGCCCGTCGCCGCGGGCGGGTGCCACCGTCTCGAGCCTGAGCGCGAACGTGCCTTCCTCCGGGATACACTGCTCTTCGCAGACCAGCCAGGTCGCGTCGGCCCGGATCTCGATCGGCGCGCCGGGCGGCCAATCGTCCGGGACCGAGACGGTCATCAGGTGCAGCGCTCGCCCCGAGTAGCCATAGTTGGCGAGCGGCCCAACCCGGATCAGTGAGGGGTAGGTCCACTGGATCGGACCGGCCGTCACGCCCTCGGGCAGATGCCAGCTCAGCCGTGGGGGCTCGCCCGAGTCACCGGGGTTCTTCCAGTAGGTATGCCAATGCGGTCGAATATCGAAGACCAAGGCCAGCTCGACGCTGGAGCCCGGCTCCACCTGGCGGTGCTCGGCAACCAACTGCGCGCGCAGATTCTCGGTCTCGACCGGCCGCGAAGCGCCGACCCCCGCAAAGATCGGAAGGTCCCGGGCATCGGTGGGCGCATCGCCGAGCGCATCAGCAGCCACTCCAGCATTCGGCAACGCCAGGACCAGCGCAAACACCCATTGCAGCGCGCCAGACCACAGCCTGAGGCCCCTCCACTCACGCCCGCCGTATCGCGAGACCGCTGGACGGTGAATGCTCCGGCCAATGCCCCGGCCAATGCCCCGGCCAATGCCCCGACCAGCGCCCCGTTCGGGGCGGTTGATGAGCTGCAACAGCACCATGAAGACCTCTCTTTGGCTCCCTCGCGCACGGCTCGATACCATTTCGGGGGAGGCAGGCGCAAAAAGAACCCGGTTTAACCTTGGTTCCTTGCGTTTTGTCAGTGACTAGCTCAAATTAGTGCCCGCGGATGCGAACACAAACCTCCTCTCGTCGCGGCAACAACACGTGCGCCGCGCGGGTTACCCCACCCGAGCGTGCTCGCATCGACTCAACGACAACAAGAACGCCGGCCAGGACCTCTGGCCGCCCGGAGCGCCGGAAAC
>CAZTYV010000034.1:0-24410 GCA_964617675.1 uncultured Halochromatium sp.
TTGTAGTCCGAGGTCTCGGTGAGTTTGGCGTAGAGGTCGAGGGCGGCGCTCATGGCCGTGGGCTCCAAGTGGGCGCCAAGTGGGCGTCAGTTACGCATCATCTTAGCATCCTATCCATGCAGTGTTTTTTCGAGCGGTTGGGCGATCTTGGCCGCTGGATTCAGGCGCGGCGTCGCAGCAGGGATGCCGCTCCCGCGGCGTGCCGGTTCTGTGGGAGCGGGCTCCGGCCGCGACCGCCGCTCCGGTAAGAAAGGGAGCCGCAGTGATGGCGAGTCCGACGACCGTTGGTGCGTTCCCAGTAGATCAACCCCCCAAGGTGCGTTGTTCGAGCCAGGCGTCCAACTCGGCGGCGCTCCGGAGCTCTAGCAGGGCCTCCGACAGCTCACCGCGTTGGCTGCTGGCGAGGGCGGCGATCCGCTTCCCGGCTATTACCCCAGCTTGGCGTCGGTGTCTGTGTCTGTGCCGTGCGTGCCAAGCTTAGGCTCGTTTACCGGGCCTTGGATGGTTCGCTGGGTGATCTGCTCCAAGCGAGTCTCCAACGCCTCGAAGGCGTCGGCGATGGCGCGTGCGCGGGCGTCGTCGTCCTTGGCCTCGGTGAGCTGTATGTACAGTTGCAGGGCGATGCTCATTTGGGTCTCCCGGGCACGGCATTCATGCCCTCTACAAGCGATGTGCAACGGGTGGCTGGCGCGCGTCAATCAGGCGTGTGAAGTGCGATCTTTGTCTGTGCTCGACGCCTTGGGTCAGCATCTTGGCATTGTCACATGTGCTGGGTCAGAAGAGGAACTCATGATCGTGCGTTGGTGGGTATAGCCAAGCGCTGACAAGCCGTTGTAACTGCTCCAGCCATCCGTGTGCACGATGGAGCCTGGCGCCAACGTCTCGCAGACGAACGCCTGCAGACTGTCGCCAGACGCATCGGGGACGAGGCGCATCCGGACACGACCGTAACCTCTGGGCTGTTTGATTTCTAAGCCAATGACGACGATAAACTTCTTCAGCGCTTCGAGAGCCGTTGCGCACGCCGCATCGCTCGGAAACCACTGCGCGAACTCTCGATAGGAGCGCGGGTAATCGCGGCCGGCAAGCAGTGCCATCGTCCGTCACTGTGGGATCTGGGGCATCTTCACTACATCTTGTGCCCGGCGGAGCTAACCGCCCACCCCCTTATCCGGGATTCGAGGACGCGATTCAGTTCTTCAGTGCTCAGCGTTCCGCGGCCGATGATCTCTTGACGCGCAATGCCGCTGATTTTCCGAGAACGCGGCTCCCGATCCTGGCGCCGGACGAGTTCCTGAGTCTCTTGGAACTTGTTCGCGACGATGATGGGTAGGGCGGGGCCATCAGGATTCCGCCTAGCGAATCTGCTCGGGTTGGTCTTTGCGCAGGTAGGCTTCTTCCTCGGGCGTCAGGTCCACCTCGTCGAAGCCGGTGATCATCGGCATCACGTGGTCGCGGAACGAGTGGCCGGTGGTGAGCATGTAGACGTGGATGAAGACGAAGGTGAGGATCGCGAAGGCGGCCGCGGTATGCACTAGCGCGATGCTTTCGAGCCATTCCGGCGCGTTGGGCATGTCCCGCCAGGCGAAGTAGAACAGGTAGGCCAGGCCGCTGATCCAGATCGCCGGGAAGAGCAGGAGCTTGAGCATGGCGTAGGCCAACGCCTGCAAAGGGTTGTGCTTGCGCCAGTAGGCCTTGCGGTAGGGGTGGCGCTCGCCCTTGAAGATGCCGAAGCTGTAGTAGCGCAGCACGCTCCACATGCCGCTGGCGGTCGGGATGAAATGCCGCCAGTTGCGGGTGGTGAAGAGCCAGAAGGTGCCAAAGGCCCAGATCACCAGCAGCGCCAGCGCGGCGCCGGTGTGCAAGGTCACGGCGTTCTCGAAGCTGATCAGGTTATGGAAGCCGTGCAGCCCGAAGCCCGTGATCAGCAGGACCATGATCAGCAGCATTTGCGACCAGTGCCAGAAGCGCTCGAACAGGCTGAAGATCTTGACGCGTTGCAGGGCCATCAGGCGTGGTCTCCCTTCGGTGAGAAGAAGCGGATGCCGGCGTGGATCAGGATGCCGCCGAGGGTGCTGGCGACGATCAGGGTGCCGATGATGTCGAGCCAGCGGTTGCGGTCGCGGCCTGGGACATAGACCCCCTTCACCTCGGCGATGCGGCTGTCCTTCGGTGCGTGGCAGTCACCGCAGGCGAGGGCCTGCTCCTTGGGCGCCACCATGTGCGTGATCGGCCACCAGGAGATGGTCTCGATGAAGCCGTATTCGCCGGAGTAGTCGAGGCCGAAGTCGGCCATGCCTTTTTCGATGGCGGCGGCCATGTCGTAGTTGCCCCAGTAGGCGGCGTCGTCCTCGCCCCAAAGATGGGTGTAGACCAGGGTGCCATTGCCCTTGTCGTAGGGCTGCCAGGTGTGCATGCGCTTGAACGGCCAGATGCGTGAGCGCTCATCCTCGCGCGAGCCGGTGAAGCCGTTGATCTCGATCGACTCGGCGTTCGGGTCGAATTGGGTGTCGATGGTGGTGTAGACCATCTGGCCATCGAACCAGTCGTATTCGGGGGCGATGTTCTCGTCGTAGACAAAGTTGCCCTTGATCGACTTATAGGTGTAGCGGTGATCGCCGTTGCCCTGGATATAGCCTTCCTCGTGGTAGCCCTCGCCATCGCGGGTCTTGCCGGCGGTGCGCCAGTCCCAATCCACCACGGTGGCGACACCGCCACGGGCGAACTCGGGGATGTGGCAGGTCTGGCAGGCGATGCTCTGTACGTGATCGTTGAGCTTGAAACCGGCCAGCGAGTCGACCGGATGCGGAGCGAGCCCGTGACAGGACTCACAGGTAGCGACATCGGTGCGCTGACCGGGCAGGCCCGTGCCCTGAGTGTCCTTGGAGACCACGTTGTAGCGACTGCCGGCCCAGACATGTTTGTTCGTGACATGGCAAGCGGTGCAGGCGAAGTTGAGCCCGTCGACGCCCATGTGCACGTCGAGCGAGCGCGGCGGTTGTTTTAACGCGGTGGAGAGGTCGCCATGCTTGACGTTATCGCCGCCGCCGCCGTTGAAATGGCAGGCGCCGCAGTTCGCGCGCTGCGGTAGGTCGACGCTCTGCGCGGCAGCGGCCAGATCGATCGGCGGCTTGCCCTCGAACATCACCGAGCAGGCTGGGCTGCCCTCGGAGTTCGGCGTCTTGTAGTAGGTGCCGGTGGTCTCGTGGCAGACCAGGCAGTCGATCTTGGTCTCGTCCGTGAAGTCGAAGTCCTCGTCCTTCCAGCCGTAGCCGGCGTGGCACTGGGCGCACATGCCCTCGTTGCCGCGCGAGTTGGTGCAGAAGTTGTTGATCAGGTAGCGCTTGCCGAGCTGTTGGCCGGTGTTCGGGTCCTTGTACGACCAGGTCCAGTGGATGTTCTTCATGAAGTGCTGGCCGGTCTCGGTGTGGCAGCTGAGACAGACCTGGGTCACTTGTGAGCCGTTCTCGAAGGGTCCCTTGAGCTCGTCGAACTTGGTGTGGTCGGCGGTCCCACCTTGCAGCGGGCCGGAGATCTGCGGCGCAGGCGCCTGGGTTGCGGGCGGTGTCGGCCAGCTGCCGGCGTCGGCCTGCGCGCTCGCAACGGCGAAGGCGAGCATGAGCGCGAGCAGCGCAGCGGTGGCGGATCGTCGAGTAACCCGCAGGGACGAGAAACGAAGCTGGCCACGCATGGATTGCCCCTCCAGTCGGTGATCGATGCGCGCCCGGTCGAATGAGATGCCGGGCTGTCCCCTCAGATTGCGACGGGCGCGCTAAGTCGTCGCTGATATCGCGCAAGAAAGTGCACCGAACAGTCGCAGTGGATGCGCTTGATCAACGAATGGCGATCGCGCCAATAAAAAACCCGCCTCGCGGCGGGTTGGGCTCGGGCGACTGCCGAGGCCGAGTGTCAGGCCATGACGCGCCTCAGCCGAGCTCGTCGGCCCCGATCTGCTTCATGAGATTGAAGCTCTTGACGAAGGGACCGGCCATGCGAGGGTCCTTGATCATCGCGCCGTAGTCACCGGTCTTGAACTTCAGCTTACCAGTGGCGTAAGCAGTCCCCATGCCGACCATGCCGATCCCTTTCTCGACCCATTTCATCCAGTCCTTCATGTCGGCGCGCATGTCCCAGTCGGGCTGCTCATCGGACCAGTCGCCGGCGCGCACACAGATGCCGTTCTCGACGACGAAGACACCGCGTGGATTGGCTTCGTCCTTGAACCCACAGGTGATGGTGGAATTGAAGCCGATGTCGGCGAGCTTGCCGCTCACCTCGGGATCATTGTTCCACGCATCCTTAAGCTGGTTCATCCATTCTGCGGAAAAGAGCTTGGCCATCGCGTTGGAGTCCTCCGTCATTTGGTGTTCAGGGCGGCGTCAAGGGTCACCTTAACGGCAACCCTTCCGAGCGCGATTCTACCAGCAAGGCGGTGCGCCATGGGTCACAGCGCGCATGGGCCGGCTGTCAACAAAC
The DNA here is from genome assembly GCA_964617675.1 of uncultured Halochromatium sp. Classification (GTDB taxonomy): domain Bacteria; phylum Pseudomonadota; class Gammaproteobacteria; order Chromatiales; family Chromatiaceae; genus Lamprobacter. The sequence goes on from CAZTYV010000034.1 coordinate 4,477, forward strand.
CTCGAGGTTGACCCCGGCGGCGCCGAGGCGCTCGGCCTCCTCCTCGAGCTCGAGACGAGTCAGTGGGTGGTCCTCGAGCCAGCCCGGCGGGAAGTGCAGGCGAAGATCCTCGCCCTCGGCGCTGACCTCGGGTTTGGGTTCGGTGGTGGCAGAGCGCCCGCGATGCATGAGCACCGCTAGGCGCAGCAAGATCGTGAGTCGGCGCCCGCACTCGCGCGCGGGGCCGGGCAGGGCGGTGAAGACATCCAGCGGGAATTTGCGTCGGTGGCCGAGCACCAAGGCCGCGAGGGCGTCCTGCTCTTGGCGGGTGAAGCCGGAGAGATCGGCATTGCGCAGCAGGTAGGCGCCGTGCTTCTGGTATTGGCTGTGGGAGACGGCAAGCCCGATCTCATGCAGGTCTGCGGCCCAGCCGAGCATCTTCGGGTAGTTATCGTGCTCGAGCGCCCAGGCCTCGTGCAGCTGCTCATAGAGCTCGAGGGCGCTGGCGCGCACGCGCCGGGCGTGCTCGGGGTCGACATCGAATCGGCGGCAGAGCGTAGCGACGGTGCGCTCGCGCACGTCCTCATGGTGCACGCGGCCCACCATCTCGTAGAGCAGCCCCTCTCGCAGGGCTTGGTCCGAGGCGCGCATCTGCTGGATCTGCAGGTGGCGGAAGACCGCCCGGAGCACGGCGACGCCGCCGGCGAAGACCGGGCGACGCTCCTCGCTCAGGCCCTTGAAGTTGAGCGCTGAGAGCTTGCCCTGCTCAATGATCGCCGCGCGCAGCGCGTCGAGGCCTTCTGGGGTGATGCCGTCCTCGCTCCAGCCCTCGGCGCTGAGCACCGAGGCCACGGCCTTGATGGTGCCGGAGCTGCCGGTCGCCGTGCTCCAGCCCGATTGGCGAAACAGCTCCCGCACCGGGCGGATCTCGAGCGCGCAGGCGAGCTCGGCCTTGTCCATGGTCTTGGCGGTGATCTTGTCGCCGGAGAAGTAGCGCTGCGAGATGCTGACGCAGCCCATGTGCAGGCTCTCGCGCAGGGTGGCCTCGAAGCCCTGGCCGACGATCAGCTCGGTGCTGCCGCCGCCGATGTCGACCACCAGGCGCTTCTCGTCGCCGATCGCAAGCCCATGGGCCACGCCGAGATAGACCAAGCGCGCCTCCTCGCGGCCGGCGATGACCTCGATCGGATGGCCGAGCACCTGCTCGGCCTGCTCGAGGAATCCGACCTCGGGGCGCAATTGCCGCAGGGTATTGGTGCCGACGATGCGGATATTCTCGGGGTCGACACCGCGCAGGCGCTGGCCGATGCGCTCCAGGCAGGCCAGGGCTCGCTCGGCGACCTCGGGGAGCAGCAACCGCTCCTCGGTCAGGCCTTCGCCCAGGCGAACCATCTCCTTGTAACGGTCGATGACCTGCAGCGTGCCGCCATCCACCCGGGCAACCAGTAGGTGGAAGGAGTTTGAGCCCAGATCGACCGCGGCGAAGCTGTCCGGCGGGGCCTGAGCAGGTGCCTGGGCGGGTGTCGGGGCTGAAGCCGGGTCAGGTTCGTCAGCAGCGGCGACGGGAACGGCGGCGTCGACCATGCGAATCTCGAGAACAGTGGCTGCGTCGGCGCCAGAGTATAGTCGCCTTTTCGTTGCGCGTGCCCGCTCAGGAGCCATCGCCCGTTGCGCGTCGCATCCGAACCTCGATCGGCTCGGACGAGCGCAAATGGATGTCGCGCTGCGGGAAGGCGATGCCGATGCCCGCGGCGCGGAACTTGTCGTTGATCGCCTGATGCAGCTCGGTGATGACCGCGAGACGAAACTCGAGCGTTTCGAGGTAGCAGCGTAAGAACAGGTTCAACGCGTTATCGCCGAAGCCCTCGAAGGTCACCACCGGGGCCGGGTCGTCGAGGATCTGCGGATGCTCGGCGGCCACCTCGGCCAGCAACCGCAGTGCCTCAGCCGTATCGCTACCGTATTCGACGCCGACCGCGATCACCACCCGATTGATCTGGTCGGTCAGGGTCCAATTGAGCAGGCGCCCGGTGATGAACTCCTTGTTCGGCACCAGTAGCTCCTGCTTATCCCAGTTGCGGATGGTGGTGGCGCGGATCTGGATGCGGGTGACGGTGCCGGTGGTCTCGCCGATGGTGACCGTGTCACCGACCCGTACCGGGCGCTCGAAGAGGATGATCAGGCCGCTGATGAAGTTGGCGACGATCTCCTGCAGACCGAAACCGATGCCGACACTGAGTGCGGCGACCAGCCACTGCACCTGCGACCATTGCAGCCCGAGGGTGGCGACGATCAACAGGACGCCGATCGCGGTGACCAGGTAGCGGGTCAGCGTGACCAGCGTGTAGCGTCCGCTGGCGCTGACCTCGGAGTTCTTTAGCAGCAGGATCTCGAGCAAGGCCGGCAGGTTGCGCACCGCGATCAAGGCCGCGGTGGCGAACACCAGGATCAGTCCGAGATCGGCCAGGGTCACTGGGACCCGCTGCTCGACGCCGCTGACCGTCGCCGTGTAGCTCCAGAGGGTGATCTTCTCGAACAGGTTCAGCGCGGGCAGGACGTCAGACCAGATCATCCACAGGCCAACCGCGGCGAGGATCGCGATACTGCTGTTGAGCAGCTGCCGGGTCTGACTGTCGAGGGCCGCGAGGTCGACGGGGTCATCGCTCGGCTCCAGCACTTGGCCGCCTTGCTCAGCCACCGCGCGCTGCGCCTCGCGCTGGGCGCGCCGTTCCAAGGCCGCCTCCAGCGCCAGTCCGCGTCGGGTCAGGATCAGCCAGCGGACGATGGTCTGGTGCAGCACCACCAGCACCAGCGCGAGCCAGAGCTCGGCAACCAGCGAGCGCAACAGGATGCCGGCGGTATAGAGATAGCCGGCGAGACTGATGGCCGCCAACAGCAAGGGCACCAGGAGGATCAGCGCATACCAGAGCAGGCGGGTGCGGTGCAGCCAGCCCTTCGGGTTCTGTGCGAGCGCCTGAGCGAAGACGCCGCGAGTCGGGTGCATGACGGCTGCCGTGATGGCGCCCAGCCCGAGACAGAGCAGCACCACGATCAGTCGGGTGAGGGTGGCGTTGAAGGCGGGATTGTCGTACTGACCTAAGACCTCGCCGACGAAGCCCAGCGGCAACAGAACGAGCGTGGCGATGCGCACGGCCCGGCGCAGGCTGCCCAGGGTGCTTGCGGACCAGCGGAAATGCCGATCCGCGACCCCCCCCGCCATGCACAGGAGCCGGAAGGCGCGCAGGTAATAGAACGGCAGCGCGGCGGCCAACAGCGCTGCGCCAACCGCGGAGACGAACGGCTGCGAGTCCTGCGTCTCGAGGGTCCAGCCGAGCACCGCCATCAACAAAGGCCAGGGCGCGGCCAGCAGCAGGGTCAGCCCGAGTGCCGAGGCGGTGAAGCTGAAGCGATCGGTGCTGATGCGGCGCATCGGCTCGGCATAGTCGCGAATCCAGCGCCGGAACCGCCCGCCGCTGGCGAGCAGGGCGGCGACCGCGAGCAGTCCGAGCCAAAACAGCGGCGAGGAGCGGGCGGCCTGCTTCAGCCGCTCCAGCACGGCGGTCCAATGTTCGGGCTCCACCAGCCAGCGCAGTGCCGTCTGCATTGGGGCGAGGGGCTGCTGGGTGATGGGTGCAACGCTGCGCACCCAAAGCAGATGCTCGGCGAGGAAATCGTGATAGCGCCTGACCTGCTCGGCGTATTGATCGGCAATAAAGTCGAGGTCGCCGAGCGCGCGCTGGTAGCTATCTTGCAGCCGCAGAGCGCGCTCTAGCAGATCGCGTCGCCGCATCAACTGCTCGCGCACCTGGTCGGCGAGTGCGCTCGCCGTCGAGTCGGGCTGCGCTGGCGTTTGCTCGGCATCGGCCAGCGCCTTGCTGACAGCGTCGTCGATGTCGCTCAACGTTTCCGCTTCGTCGCGCAGTCGCAGCTGGCTCAGGGTCAGCTCGGCGATGCGCTCGGCGCGCGCGGCCGCTTGCTGGCGCAGCAGGCTGTCTTCCGGCAGGTCAGAGCGCTCATCGATCAAGATCTGGCCCACCGCCTGGCTGAGCCCCGCCGCGCTGATGCGCTCGCGCGCGCCCTTGAGCTCGTTGCGGATCTCGGTCACGGCGGTGTCGAGCTCGGCCCGGCGCTCGTCGAGCCGGTCGAGCGCCTCGGTGGCCTCGGTGATGGTCTCGCTCAGCTCGCGATTGCGTTGGGCGACCTCGAGCACCAGAGGATGGGCGTCGCTGAGCTCGCGCTCGGCCGTCTCGGTCTCTTCGCGCACCTGCTCGGCCTGCATCTGTCGAAGCCGATCGGCCTCGTTCTCCAGGTAGGTGCGGCGGGCCCGGATGCGCTGCAGCCGGGCGTTGAGCTGATCGAGGCGCGCGTTTGCGAGGTCCCTGCGCACGTCGGCGCTGAGGATGCGCTGCTCGAGCATCAGGATCTCGGCGCGCAGCGCGTCGCGCTTGGTCTCGAGTGCCCAGCGTTCGGCCTGGCGCGCCTCTTCGCTCTGAGCCTCCGGTTGCGGTCGACTCAGCTCGGCACCGAGATCCGAGAGCTCCTGGGTCGCCTCGGCCAAGCGCTTGCGTGCTGCCGCGGGCTGCGCGGCGGCGTCGCTCAGGGCCTCGGTAATCTCGCTGATCTGCGCCTCGATCGAGGCCGCCTCGGCTTGCTCAGCGATCAGCAACTGCTCGACGGCCTCGATGCTGCGCGGCTCGCTCAGCGCCACTGGAGGGTCAGGCAGGCTGCCCATCGACGCCACTTGCTCGCGCAAGGCGGCGGCTTGGGTGGGCGCGCTAGCGAGGGCATCGCTGTAGCGGGCGGCCTCGGCGTTATTGGCCGCGATGGCCTCCAGGTTGGTCAAGGCGCCGCGGTATTGCTCGCTTAGCCGGTCCTTGGCCTCTTGCGCAAGGTTTGGGCTCTCCTTGATCTCCGCGAGCTTGGTCTCGACCTGCTCGCGGGTCACATTGGGCTGGATACGCGGTGTGGACTCGGCGCTCGGTGCGGGCTGTGCCAGCGCGACCCCAGTGGCGGCGCCCAGGATCAGCGCCGCTAGCAGCGCAAGGGCAATGTGCGCACCGAGCCGGCGCACGCGGTGGCTGCGCGAGGCTGCCGCTGCGGTCATGGGATGGGCGGGGGTGTGCCGCGCGCGGCGCAGGCCTGGTCTCTCAGGGCGGCACGGGCGCGCGCGATGCATGGATGCTCCGGGGATCAAGGGCGATTGCGCTGGTCAGCCTGTCTTGCCGAGGGGTTTCACGTAGACCTGCGAGTTGCGGCCGTTGTGATAGCGGCGACGGCGCTCGGGCGGCAGGTCCTCGACCTCGCCGGGCAAGAATCCGCGCTCGCGAAACCAGTGCGCGGTCTGCGTGGTGAGCACGAACAGCCGCTCGAGACCGCGCTCGCGTGCCAGCGCCTCGAGGTGGGCGAGCAGGCGGTCGCCTCGTCCCTGGGCGCGGTAGGCCGGATGGACCGCGACACAGGCGAGCTCGCCGGCGGCGGCCTCGGGAAATTCCACCAGCGAGGCGCAGGCGATGATGGTGCCGTCGAGCTCGGTGACCTGAAAGCGATCGATCATGAGCTCGAGGTCCTCGGCCGAGCGGGGAATCAAGATCCCGGCCCGCTCCATCGGCTCGAGCAGGCGTTGAATGCCCGGAACGTCGCTGCTCTGTGCGCCGCGCAGGCGCTCGTAGGGCTCGCCGGTGACCAGGGTGCCGGCGCCGTCGCGCGTGAAGAGCTCGCGCAGCAGCGCGGAGGGGTCGGCACGGCCGACCAGATGGACGCGCGCGACGCCGCGCTCGCAGGCCTCGGCACCAGCGCGGAGGGCTTGCACCAGGTCTTCGCCGAGGTCGGTGCGGCACGCGAGCAGGCTTGCGACCTCGGCGCCGAGGATGTGTGAGCGCACCGGCGCGGGTCGCTGGTCGGCATGGTCCGGGTCGAGCAGCCCGGCGCCTTCGACGAGGAAGATCAGCTTATCGGCCTCGAGGGCGATGGCGGCGGCCCGGGCCACATCAGCGGCGCTCAGGTTGAAGACCTCACCGGTGGGCGAGTAGCCGATCGGTGGCATGAGGGCGACGGCGCCATCGTCGAGCCGCTGTTGCAAGGATGCGCGATCGATGCGTCGCACCGTCCCGGTGTGCTTGTAGTCGACGCCGTTCAGCACCCCGAGCGGGCGCGCGAAGACGAAATTGCCCGAGGCCACCGGGATGCGCACTCCGGCCATCGGTGAGTTCGCGAGCCCGAGCGAGAGCAAGGCCTCGATCTCGACCCGCGCCGTCCCGGCGGCCTCTTTGACGCAAGCGAGCGCGGCATCATCGGTCACCCGCAGGCCGTTGACGACCTGCAAGACCGCGCCGCGCTCGGCCAGGCGGCGCTCGATCTGGGGCCGCGCACCGTGCACGATCACCAACCGGATGCCGAGGCCGTGCAGTAGGGCGATGTCGTGCACCAGCTCCGGCAGGCGGGCGTCGTTGAGCGCCTCACCGCCGACGGCGATGACGAAGGTGCGGCCCCGGTGCGCATGGATGTAAGGCGTACAGTGCCGGAACCAGTCAAGGAACGGGTCGCTTTGGGCCCGTGCGAGGGAGTCGCCGGCGCTCATCAGTTCAGTCCGAGCTTGCTCAAGCGGTAGCGCAATGAGCGGGGGGTCATGCCCAAGCGCTTGGCGGCCGCGGTCCGGTTCCAGTGGGTCGCGTCGAGTGCGTCCAGGATCGCGCGCCGCTCGATCGCGTCGAGGCGATCTTCGAGTGGTCTCGCCTCGAGCTCGGCCGTGGAGGGGGCGGTGGGTGCATCCGGTTCAGCCTCGTGGCCCGCCGGAGTATGGCCCGCCGGAGTATGGCGTGCCGGCTGGCTCGGCAGCTGCAGATCGTCAGGGCCGAGATCGATGCCATCCGCGAGCGCGGAGGCCCGCTCTAGGATGTTTTGCAGCTCTCGGACGTTGCCTGGAAAGGGGTAGGTCTGGAGGGCGCTAAGGGCCTCGGCGCTGAGGTGCTTGTGCGCCACCTCGCTGTGCTCGGCGATCTGCTGCAAGATCGCGTCAGCCAGCGGTGGGATGTCTTCAGGCCGGTCGCGTAACGGCGGCATCGTCAGCTCGATGACCTTGATGCGATAGAAGAGGTCATGGCGGAACCGGCCCTGCTCGACGGCGCTCTCGAGGTTGCAATGGCTGGCGCTGATGATGCGCACATCGACCTCGACCTCGGTTGGGCTACCCACCGGACGCACACTCTTTTGCTGAATCGCGCGCAGCAGCTTGACCTGCATCGGCAGCGGCAGATCGGCAATCTCGTCGAGGAACAGGGTCCCGCCGTTGGCCACCTGGAACAGCCCGTCTTTATCACTCACCGCACCAGTGAAACTGCCTTTGCGATGACCGAAGAGCTCGCTCTCCATCAGCTCCGCCGGGATAGCTCCGCAGTTGACCGGGACGAAGGGCTGATCTCGGCGCGGCCCTTGGCTGTGGATCAGGCGCGCGGCCAACTCCTTGCCGGTGCCGCTCTCACCGGTGATGAACACCGGTGCCTGGTTGCGCGCGAGCTTCGCGATCAGGGACCGCGTTTCACGCATCAGGGCCGAATCGCCGACCAGGATGCTTCCCGATGTGTCGGCGCTGGCGACTGTCTTCTCTCGGGTGAGCTTCAGCGCGGAGCTGATGAGTCCGCGCAAGACCTGCAGGTCGACGGGCTTGGAGACGAAGTCGAAGGCACCGGCCTTCATCGCCGCGACGGCCGTGTCCATGTTCCCATAGGCGGTCAGCACCGCCACCGGACAGCTCGGGTCTTGTTCGCTGATGAAGCGCACCAGATCTACCCCGTTACCGTCCGGGAGGCGCATGTCGGTCAGGCAGAGGTCGAAGTGCGCTTCGGAGAGATGCTGTTTCGCCTCGGCGAGGTTTTGCGCCCGGCGCGTGCCCAAGCCCAAGCGTGCACAGGTGATTGTCACAAGCTCGAGGATATCGGGCTCGTCGTCGACGATGAGGATCTGTGCCTTGGTCATGGCTGGGTGGGTGTGGCGATCAGGCGCCGAAGGTCAGGGTGAAACAACTGCCTCCTTGCGCGCTATCACTATACTCTAGCCGTATCCCATTCGCTTCGGCCAAGGCCCGCGCCGCGTAGAGCCCGAGCCCGGTGCCGGCGCTCGAGGTGGTGAAGAATGGCTCGAAGACGGTCTCGCGCTGGGCCGCGGGGATGCCAGGGCCCGTGTCGCAAAGACGCAGGCGCACGAGCTGGGCGGTCGCGTCGGTCTCGAGGGTCCAGCGCATCTGGCAATGCCCCTGCTGGTCCTTGCCGTGCTCGAGCGCATTGTCGCAGAGATTATTCAGGATCTGGTGCAGGTGGCGCGGGTCGGCCTCGACCAGGGTCTCGGCCTCCGGCAGCGCCAGCTCGAGCACCTGATCGGCGAGCTGATGGCTGTCACGATAGTCGCGGCAGACCTCGATCAGCCAGGGCCTCAGGTCGATCTGGCGCGGCTCGGCGCGGTGCCGATGCGAGAGCTCGAGCACGCTGTTGACGGTCTCATCGAGCCGCTGGGCATTGCGACGGATGATGGCGAGCAGCTGTTGGTCCTGGGGCTCGAGCCGGCTCGATTCGGCGAGCAGCTGGCTGGCATGGGCCACCGCGGCCAGGGGGTTGCGAATGTTGTGCGCCACGCTCGCCGAGAGCCGCCCGAGTGAGGCGAGGTTGACCTCTTGCGCCTGCCGCAGGAGCTCTTGCTCGTCGCGAAGATAGATCAGCGCGCCGGTGGGCCGGCTCTCGCCGAGCAGGTGCAGCTCGGGGCGCAGGCCGCGGCCGTTGAGCTCGAGGGTGCCCTTTTTGGGCGATGTACTCGTGATTGCTCTGTCGAGCCAATCCAAGAGTGCTGGCGCGACGCGCGCGAGCGCCTCACCCGGTCTCGGCTCCGGCTCCGGCTCTGGCCCTGGTCTCGCCTTCGCCCCCGAGCCCGCCAAGAGTCGCCGCGCCGCGGCATTGAGGAGTCGGATGCGCCGATCACCGTCGATCACCAGCACGCCCGTGGCCAGGCGCTGGATCACGTATTCGTTGAGCTGCGAGAGGTCGGCGAGGTCGACCTTGCGCCGCGCGGCAAGCTGCTCGCTCGCCCGCAGGCGCAGCGCCAGTCCATGCACCAAGGCGGCGACGGAGAAATAGAGGATGCCGAGGAGTCCGGCCTCGAGATAGCTGCCGTCGACCTGCTCGAGGTACAGCTCGGCATAGACCTGCTGCGCGATCACGCCGAGCGAGGCCAGGGCGGCGAACAGGAGCGATTGCCGGCCCTCGAGCAAGAGGGCGCCCCAGATGACCGCGATGGCAGGCAAGACGCCGAATCCGGCGGCAACACCGCCGCTGAGATGGATCAGCGCGATCGCGAAGACGATGTCGAGGTAGACCGCGAGCTGCACCTGCTGATCGCGGCGCGGCCAGCGCGCAACGATCATCAGCCCACTGACCAAGATCAGCAGGGCCTGCAACAGCAGCAGCTGCCGCGCCGCGAAGGGCTCGGCGATCTGCGGAAGCCAGCGGGCGCTCTCGGCGAGCGACAGGAGCAAGAGCAGGGCGAGGATGAGCAGGAGTCGGCACAGGAACAGCCAGCTCAGCGCGTCGCGGCCGCTGAACAGCGGCCTCGGGTCGCGATGTGGGCGGTCTGGGTGTCGGTCGAGTCGCGAGCGCATGGGCGGGGTTGAGTCCGACTGGGCGGCGTTGAACAGGGCACTTGGTCGTTGCTGCGCGATCCCGCAGAATACGCGAGATCGGCGCGTGATCGCGCGGCGATTCCGTCTCCACCGATGCGGCGCGATTGCGATGAATCTGCACGAATACCAAGCCAAAGACCTCTTGTCCCGGTTCGGGATCCCGGTTCCGCCGCGAGCCTTCGTCGAGAGCCTGGATCAGGTCTCGTCCGCCGCCGACCGGCTCGGGATGCCGCTCGTGCTTAAGGCCCAGGTCCATGCCGGTGGGCGCGGCAAGGCTGGAGGTGTGGCCCACTGTCAGGCGAAGGCCGAGCTTGCCTCTGCGGCGGAACGCCTCTTGGCGAGCCGGTTGGTGACTGAGCAGACCGGTGAGCGGGGGCTGCCGGTCGCGGGTCTGCTGCTGGAGGCGCCGGTGGAGATCGCACGCGAGCTATACCTGGCGCTGCTGGTCGATCGCGCCGCCGAGGGTGTGGTGATCATGGCCTCGGCGGCCGGCGGCATGGAGATCGAGGAGGTTGCCGCGCGCCACCCGGAGGCGGTGCTGGTCTCGCCGATCGAGCCCGCGCTCGGCCTGCGTCCGTGGCAGACCCGCCAGCTCGGTCTCTTCCTGGGGCTGACGGCCGAGCAGCAGCGTGCGTTTGATGGTCTGCTGAGCGGTCTTTACCGGCTCTTTACCGATTGCGACGCCAGTCTGGTCGAGATCAATCCCTTGGTGCTGACCCGCGGCGGCGATCTGGCGGCGCTGGATGCGAAGATCGACCTCGATGATAACGCGCTCTACCGACATCCGGAGCTCGCGGCCCTGCATGACCCCAGTCAGGAGGATGCGCGCGAGGTCGAGGCCCGAGCCGAGGGGCTGAGCTACATCAGTCTTGATGGCGACATCGGCTGCATGGTCAACGGCGCCGGGCTGGCGATGGCGACCATGGACCTGATCGCGCTGCATGGCGGGGCGCCGGCGAATTTTCTCGATGTTGGCGGCGGTGCGACCGCCGAGCGGGTGGCGCGTGCCTTCAAGCTCATCCTCAGCGATGAGAAGGTGGCCGCCGTCTTGGTCAACATCTTCGGCGGTATCGTGCGCTGCGACCTGATTGCCGAGGGCATCCTCGAGGCGGTCGAGGAGGTGGGCGTCGAGGTGCCGGTGGTGGTGCGCCTGGAGGGGACCAACGCGGCGCTCGGCCTGGAGCGTCTCGCCCGAAGTGGGCTTGCCATCGAGACCGCGGCAACCCTGGTCGACGCCGCCAACAAGGTGGTGGATGCGGCGGCCGCCAGCCGATCCGCTGCCAACCGATCCGGAGAAAACGCATGAGCGTGCTGGTCGATGCAACGACTCGGGTGATCTGCCAGGGCTTCACCGGGCGCCAAGGCACCTTCCATAGTGAGCAGGCCATCGCCTATGGCACGCGCATGGTGGGTGGCGTCACCCCGGGCAAGGGGGGGCAGCGGCATCTGGGGCTGCCGGTCTTCGAGACGGTCCACGCCGCGGTGCGCGACACTGGCGCTGAGGCGACGATGATCTATGTGCCGGCGGCCTACGCCGCGGATGCGATCCTGGAGGCCGCTGATGCCGGTATTCGACTGATCGTCTGTATCACCGAGGGGATTCCGGTGTTGGACATGCTCGGGGTCAAGGCGGCGTTGGCGCGCAGCGAGGCGTTGCTGATCGGGCCGAATTGCCCGGGCATCATCACACCGGATGCCTGCAAGATCGGCATCATGCCCGGGGCGATTCATCGCCCGGGCCGCATTGGGATCGTCTCGCGCTCTGGCACCCTAACCTACGAGGCGGTCGAGCAGACCTCGGCCGAAGGGCTCGGCCAAAGCACTTGCGTCGGCATTGGGGGTGATCCCATCCATGGGATGGATTTCGTCGATTGCCTCGCGCTGTTTGAGGATGATCCGCAGACGGAGGCGGTGCTGATGGTCGGCGAGATCGGTGGTCGCGCCGAGGAGGCAGCGGCGGCCTTCATCCAGTCGCGGATGAGCAAGCCGGTGGTGGCCTATATCGCCGGGGTAACCGCGCCGAAGGGGAAGCGGATGGGGCATGCGGGCGCCATCGTCAGCGGCGGCGCTGGCACGGCCGAGGCCAAGTATGCGGCGTTGCAGGCGGCGGGTGTCGAGATCGTGCGCTCGCCGGCCTTGATGGGCCGCACCGTGGCCGATCTGCTCCGCCGGGGTGGGTGACGGGGTAGGTGATGGGGTGGGTAATCTCGGGCGCTGCCGTCGCGAGGGCGATTCGGGATGGTCATGATTCCGGCAGGCTCTTATACTCGTGCGCTAACCAGCCGTGAGGTTGAACGGAGAACGTGAATGAAGAAGGTCGAAGCCATCATCAAACCCTTTAAGCTCGACGACGTCCGCGAGGCGCTGTCGCAGGCCGGTATCACCGGTATGACGGCCATCGAAGTCAAGGGCTTCGGCCGGCAGAAGGGCCACACCGAGCTCTATCGCGGCGCCGAGTACGTGGTCGATTTCCTGCCCAAGGTGAAGGTCGAGCTGGTTGTCGCTGATGACCAGCTCGATACCTGCGTTGAGGCGATCACCAAGGCGGCGCGCACCGGCAAGATCGGCGATGGCAAGATCTTTGTCAGCCCGGTCGATCGGGTGGTGCGTATCCGCACTGGCGAAGAGAACGAGGCGGCGATCTAACGCAGCTGTCGCCGGCATCGACCCGCTCGGTTGGGATTTGCAGCGCGGCTGACGCCTCCCGCGGCGGCCGCGTTGCGCACACCGGCTTCAGTTCTCGTCCAAGCTCAGGTAGTCCCAGACACGACGGGCCAGACTGACCTCGCTCGGTTCTGGCGTGTCGTCGAGGAATCGTCCTGCCTCGCGGTTCATGGTCAGTACGCGGCGCGCATCGCTGGCGAGCCGCTCTTCGCCGAGTCGGTCGTAGGCCTGCGCCATCAGCTCCAGCGCGTCCTCAACCGCACCCGTGCGCTGGTAGCGCTCGACCACGTACTGGGCGCGAGCGACTGCTGCCACGTAAGCGCCCCGCTCCATGTAGTACCGGGCCACGTGCAGCTCGCCCTCGGCGAGATTGTTACGCAGGTGTAACATCCGCTGGCGCGCATCCGCGGCATATTTGCTGTCAGGATAGAGTCGAATCAGCTCCGCGAAGTCGTTGAAGGCGTCGAGCGCCGAGCCCGGGTCGCGCTGTGAGGTGTCGATGGGCACGAAGCGGTCGAGAAAGCCGATGCTGCGGTTATAGTTGACGACGCCTTTGAGGTAGTAGGCATAGTCGACGTAAGGGTTTTGCGGGTAGAGCTTGATGAACCGGTCCGCTGCCGCGATGGCCTGCTCAGGCTCGTCGCCCTTGTAGTAGGCGTAGGCAATATCGAGCTGCCCCTGCATCGCGTAGCGACCGAAGGGATAGCGGGCCTCGAGCTTCTTGTAGAGATCGATGGCGCGGGTGTAGTTGGCCGCATCCAGCTCGCGGGCGGCCTTGTTGTAGAGCTCGCTTGCCGTCCAGCCCTCTGTCTCGTCGAACTCCTTGCCGATAATGCCGCAGCCCGACAGCAGGATGATGGCGATGAGGATGGTGATTAGGGTTCGGATCATGGTGGTGTCTGCGGGAAATCGCCTGTCGCGGAAGCGGCGTCGCTGCCAAGGGTCGAGGGTCGATGCGATGACGCGCCAGTATACTGAATCGTGGTGACTGTCACAGATGGGCAGGGTAGCGGTTTGGGCTCGGGACAGGCTCCGGTGTCCAGCGCCAGCGTGCAGGCTCAATCGCTGTCTTTGCGCCTGGCACCGGAGCACGCGGGTCGTCGGCTCGATCAGGTCTTGGCCGAGCTGATGCCCGATTTCTCCCGCAGCCGACTGCAGGGCTGGATCGAGCAGGGGCGGGTCCTCATCGACGGGCGCCAGCCGCGGCCCAAGGATCGCGTACGGGGCGCTGAGCAGGTCCTGGTAAAGCCACTCATCGAGCCCAGTGGTGATTGTCTGCCGCAGTCGATCCCGTTGCACATCGTCTACGAGGACGCCCATCTGCTGGTCATCGACAAACCGGCCGGCCTGGTGGTTCATCCCGCGGCTGGACATCCGGATGGAACCCTGCAGAACGCACTGCTGCACCACGACCCTGGCCTCGCCGAGCTGCCGCGAGCAGGGATCGTCCATCGGCTGGATAAGGACACGAGTGGCTTGATGGTGGTGGCGCGAAGCCTGCGCGCGCATCGATCGCTCGTCGCGCAGCTCAAGGCACGCACCGTCAAGCGCGAGTATCGCGCCTTGGTGGTGGGGCATCCGCGCGAGGACGGTCGTATCGATGCGCCGATCGGCAGACACCCGACGCGCCGCACGGCGATGGCGGTCGTGGCCGGCGGACGCCCAGCCCTGAGCGATTACCGGGTGCTCGCGCGCTATCGCCGGCACAGTCTGGTCGGGGTTCGGCTGCAGACGGGGCGCACGCACCAGATCCGGGTTCACATGGCCCATCTCGGCCATCCGTTGGTCGGCGATCCGCTCTACGGTGCGGGAGCGCGGGTCAGCGCTGGGCTGGCTGATCCCAACCTCGCTTCAGCACTGCGCGCGTTTCCGCGTCAGGCGCTGCATGCGATCGGCCTCGGGCTATTCCACCCCGAGGATGAACGGCCGATGAGCTGGCAGGTGGCGATGGCGACCGACCTGAGCGCGCTTTGCGAGCGACTACAGCAAGACCTGGAGTGGGAGACCGCGTGACGCCTTGGCTGAGACCGGATTGGCCGGCACCGAAAAGGGTCCGGGCGCTGAGCACGACCCGCGAGGGTGGTTTGAGTGCGGGCGTCTACGCAAGCCTGAACCTTGCCGAACATGTGGGTGACCAGGCATCGGTGGTGCAGCAGAATCGCGCGCGGCTGCGCGTGCTGGCCGGTTTGCCGGCAGAACCTGTCTGGCTGAATCAGGTCCATGGTGTCAGGGTCTGCGTGGCTGGGGGTGTGACTGGACGCGCGACTGGGGTCACAAACGGGGGCTCGCCTGAGGCCGATGCAGCGGTGAGCGTTCAGCCCGGTGTGGTCTGCGCGGTGCTGACGGCTGACTGCCTGCCGATCCTGATGACCGATCGCGCCGGGACCGTGGTGGCCGCCGTGCATGCCGGCTGGCGTGGCCTGGCCGCGGGCGTGATCGAGGCAGCCGTGGCGGGGATGGAGCGCCCGGGGGCGGAGCTGATGGCCTGGATTGGCCCCGGGATTGGTCCGCAGCACTTCGAGGTCGGCGACGAGGTGCGCAGCTGTTTCTGCGATATCCAAGCCGAGGCGGCGTCGGCGTTTGCGCCGAGCAGGGCCGGGCGTTGGCTCGCGGACCTGCCGGCTTTGGCGCGCGAGCGCCTGCGCGGGCTGGGTCTCTTGCAGGTCAGTGGCGGCGATCTCTGCACCTATGCGGATGCTCGTCGCTTCTTCTCGTATCGCCGCGACGGGGTGACGGGGCGCATGGCGAGCTTGATCTGGCTCGAGCCGGACGCCGAGCGGGGAGCCGCTGTGCGCTGAGCTGGGTGCGGCGCGGGGGCGGGCTTCATTGATCTCCCCCGGTGCTGCCGCTACTCTCTATTTCATTCGATCATTGGAGCGATGACCGCTAGATCATGAGTACAAGACGCGATCGAAGCACCCGCGGGGCTTCCCTTGACTTGGCCACGGACGAGGCGCACGGCTCGGCGCGAGCGATGCTGACCGTGCGGGCCATCGCCGCCATGCTGATGGTGCTGGTCGCGCTCGGTGCCAGCGCTAAGACCCAGGAAGTGGGGCTGGCCGAGCTGTTCCCGGATGAGCGTCAGGCGCGCACCACGGTCGTGATCAATAAGGTGCTCGAGCGCTTCCACTACCGGGACTTCGCGCTGACCGATCAATTCGCCGCCGAGGTGATCGACAACTACCTCACGGACCTCGATCCGAATCGCCTGTTCTTCCTCGAGCGCGATGTGGAGCGATTCGGCCGCACCGCTGGGCGTCTTGATGATGACGTTGCGCGGGGAAAGATCGACGCCGCCTTCGACATCTTCCGCGTCTATCGCATGCGGGTGGACTCGCGCATCGACTACGCCTTGTCGCTCTTACAGCAGCCGTTCGACTTCGAGCGCGATGAGACCTACCTCTTCAAGCGTGATGAGGCCGATTGGGCGAGCGGCGAGGCCGAGCTCAACGAGCTGTGGCGAAAGCGGGTCAAGAACGACTATCTGCTGCTGAAGCTTGCTGATCGCAGCGACGATGAGATCGTCGAGCAGTTGCGCGAGCGCTACGAGGGGATCACGCGGCGCATCCATCAATTCACCCCGGACGATGTCTATCAGACCTTCGTCAACGCCTACACGCGTACGCTCGAGCCGCATACCAGCTATATGTCGCCGAGCACCTCCGAGAACTTCGACATCAGCATGCGCCTCTCACTCGAGGGGATCGGTGCGGTGCTGCGCGCGGAGAATGAGTACACGGTGATCCAGCGCACGATCCCCGGCGGGCCCGCCCGCCAGTCTGGGCAGGTCCAGACCGGTGATCGCATCGTTGGGGTGGCGCAGGGGCTCGACGGCGAGATGGTCGACGTCGTCGGTTGGCGCCTGCAGGATGTGGTCGACAAGATCCGCGGCCCCAAGGGCTCGGTTGTGCGTCTGCAGACCCTGCCGAAATCCGAGGCGGTGGGGGGGCGGATGCGCGAGGTGTCGCTGGTGCGCAACGAGATCAAGCTTGAGGATCAGGCCGCTCAGCGCTTCATCATCGAGGGGCCGCAAAACGCACCGTCGCTGCGCATCGGTGTCATCGAGGTTCCTGCCTTCTATCGGGATTTCCGTGCCGAGTCGGCGGGGCAGCGCGATTTTCGCAGCACCACGCGCGATGTGCGCGTCCTGATCGAGGAGCTGCAAGCCGAGAAGGTTGATGGCCTGATCATCGATCTGCGCGGTAATGGCGGCGGCTCCCTGACCGAGGCACTTGAGCTGACGGGGCTGTTCATCGAGGAGGGCCCGGTGGTCCAGGTCAAGGACTCGTTCGGAAAGGTCGATGTCGAGGTCGATCCAGACCCCACGATCCTCTACACCGGGCCGCTCGCCGTGCTCGTCGATCGCAACAGCGCCTCGGCCTCGGAGATCTTCGCCGGTGCGATCCAGGACTATGGTCGCGGCCTCATCATTGGTGAGGCGACCTTCGGCAAGGGGACAGTGCAGACGTTGATCGATCTCGATCGCTACGTGCCCGGGGACGATACGCAGCTCGGGCGCCTGCGCCTGACCATGGCCGAATTCTTCCGCATCAGCGGTGCGAGCACACAGCTGCGGGGCGTCGAGCCCGACATCACGTTCGAGCTGGGTCTGCAAGGCGTGGATCATGGTGAGCGCTCGCTCGATAACGCGCTGCCGTGGGGCCGTATCCAGGCGGCGAGTTTCTCGGCCGAGGGTCCGGTCGACGTCGAGGCGCTCAAGCGCGCCTCGGCGAAGCGTATCGTCAACGATGACGGCTTCAAACTGCTCTTCACCCAGGCGCGGGTGCTGAGCGAGATCGAGTCGCAGGACGAGGTGTCGTTGAGCGAGCGTGAGCGGCGCGCCGCATCGCAGCGCCAGGACAAGGTGCTCGAGGAGGAGCAATCGGGCTTCCTGCGCGCGCGCGGGATCGAGCCGGTCGACGAGGATGCCGACGAGGTCGATGAGGAGGCGCTCGAGCGCCAGCAGGAGGTGATCGACCGGATTCTGACCGAGGAGGCGGCGCGTATCCTCGCGGACCTGATCACGCAGGAGCAGGCGAGCGAGCGGCCACGCGCGGCCATGCGCGATTGATTCCGGCATCCATGGCCGAGGCTCAGATCTCCCCCGCGCTGCCGGCGCGGCTGCTCGAGGTGTTGGCTGATCCAGCGGTGCGCCTCTCGCTGGCGGACTGCCTGATCGGGCTCGAGAAAGAGGCCTTGCGGGTCACCGCGAGCGGTCGGGTGGCAGCGACCCCGCATCCGGCGGCGTTGGGCTCGCCGCTGACACATCCGCACATCACCACCGACTTCTCTGAGGCGTTGGTGGAGCTAGTGACCCCAGCGCTCTCGAGTCCGCAGGCGGTGCTGGACTTCCTGCGCGACCTGCATCTGTTCGTCTATCGACACATCGAGGATGAGCGGCTGTGGGCGGCGAGCATGCCGTGCGTGCTGCATGGAGGATCGGAGATCCCGCTGGCGCGCTACGGACGCTCGAATGCGGCCGAGATGAAGACCGTGTATCGGCGTGGACTCGGTAATCGCTACGGGCGGGTGATGCAGATCATCGCCGGCGTTCACTTCAATTTCTCGCTGCCCGAGGGACTCTGGCAGGCGCTGCACGCCGATGCCGGAGCTAACGCCGACACCCTGTTTGCGTTCCGCAATGCCGGCTACATGGGCATGGTGCGCAACCTACAGCGGCTTGGCTGGATGGTGCCCTATCTCTTTGGCGCCTCGCCGGCGGTCTGTAAGAGCTTCGTGCAGGATGCGAGCACCGATCTGCAATCCTTCGATGCCAAGACCTACTACTACCCGTTTGCGACCTCGCTGCGCATGGGTGATATCGGCTATCAGAACCGCCAGGAGGAAGGCACCGGGCTCAAGGCCAACTATGACAACCTGGATGCGTACACGCGCAGTCTGACCTGGGCGATCCGCACCCCGTGCCCGCACTACGAGCACATCGGGATGAAGGTCAATGGGCGTTGGGAGCAGCTGAACGATCACGTGCTGCAGATCGAGAACGAGTACTACAGCACGGTTCGCCCAAAACAGCTGACCGACTGGATGGAGTTTCCGACCCTGGCGCTGCGCCGACGCGGCATCCGCTATGTCGAGCTGCGCTCGGTCGATGTCAATCTGTTCGAGCCACTCGGCATCGAGCTTGAGCAGATGCGGTTTCTGACCCTCTTCATGCTCTATTGTCTGTTGCTGCCGAGCCCGACGATCACCGCGCGCGAGCGTCGCTGGATCGATGCCAATGAGGTCTTGGCGGCGCATCGAGGGCGTGAGCCAGGTCTGATGCTGCAACGGTCGCGCGGCGCCGTCTCGCTGCGCGATTGGGGCTGGGAGGTGCTGAGCGAGATGGAGCCGCTCGCTGAGCTGATGGATAGCGCCGAGGCAGCGACCGCGACTGAAGCCGTCCCGGGGCCTTTCGTTGCCGCGCTGCGGTCGCAGCAGCTCAAGATGGATGAGCCCGATGCGACGCCCTCGGCCAGGATGCTGGCCGAGATGCGCGCGAGCGGCGAAGGCTTCGCCGAGCTCGCGCGCCGATGGACCGACCAGCACCGGGCCGAGTTTCGTCAATGCCTGCTCGATCCCGCGCGCGAGGCGCTGTTCCAGCGTCTGGCTGACGACTCTCGCGACCGTCAGGCGCAGATCGAGGCAAGCGATGATTGCAGCTTCGATGAGTTCCTGGCGCGTTATTTTGCACAAAATGAATCGGAGCCGGTGCGGCTGCGATCACCATTCGACCCGCGGTCTGCGCGTCGAGAAGAGCCCGCCTAGCCGCTGCCGCCGCGCGAGGCCTGGCGCAGCACCCAGTCCATCGCGCGGCTTGGCAGCAGCCGGCGCAAGGTGCCGAGCAGATGGGTTGGAAAGGTGACGTAGTAGCGCGCCCGCGGGCGTGGGCTCTCGAGGGCGTGCACCAGCTTGCGCAGGACGGCCTCCGGCGCCAGGGTGAACGGCTGGGCCGCCCCTTCCTTGCGCAGCCGCTCCTCCATGCGTTCATAGGTTGCGCGGTGCGGGCTCGTGGTCGGATCGATAAAGCGCTGATAGGCGCCATAGGCGTTGTCGCGGAAACGGCTCAGGATCGGACCGGGCTCGATCAAGACCACCTCGATGCCACTGCCGCGCAGCTCCAGGCGCAGGGTATCGGTCAGGCCTTCGAGCGCGAATTTGCTCGCCACATAGGCCCCGCGATACGGCAGGGCGGCAAGGCCCAGCACCGAGCTGTTCTGCACAATCCGCCCCGCGCCTTGGGCGCGCATGAGTGGGATCACCCGTCGGGTCAGATCATGCCAACCGAAGAGGTTGGTCTCAAACTGCGCGCGCAACGCCGCTGGAGTCAGATCCTCGACCGCGCCGGGCTGGCCGTAGGCGCCGTTGTTGAACAGCGCATCGAGGCGCTGATCGGTCAGCGCGAGTGCGGCATCCAACCCGGCGGCGATGCAGTTGGCATCGCTCAAGTCGAGCTGTACGGCCAACAGACCTTCCTCTTGCAAGCGATCGACATCGGCCTGGCGTCGGGCCGAGGCGACGACGCGCCAGCCGCGCGCCGCGAGCCCATGCGCACAGTGATGGCCAATGCCGCTCGAGCAGCCGGTGATCAGGATGCTGCGTGGATGGTCCATGGGGATCAGGTTCTGGTTCT
>CAZTYV010000035.1:0-24137 GCA_964617675.1 uncultured Halochromatium sp.
AGCCGGGTCATGATCGATCGCCGCCGCGATACTCCGCCGAGCGCGCGTGAGCGGTGAGGCCCTCGCCGCGGGCGAGCGCAGACGCGGTATCGGCGAGGGCGGCGGCGCCGGCGGCCGAGGCCATGATCAGGCTTGAGCGCTTCTGGAAATCGTAGACACCGAGCGGCGATGAGAATCGCGCCGTGCCCGAGGTCGGCAGCACATGATTCGGTCCGGCGCAGTAGTCGCCCAGGGCCTCGGCGGTGTAGCGGCCCATGAAGATGGCGCCGGCGTGGCGGATCTTCTCGGCCAGGGCCTCGGGCTCGGCGACCGAAAGCTCCAGATGCTCGGGCGCGATGCGGTTGGCGACCTCGGCCGCCTCGTCCTGGTCGCGCGCTAGGATCAGCGCGCCGCGGGCGTTTAGCGCCTGGACGATGATCTCACTGCGCTCCATCTGTGGCAGCAGCCGCTCGATGCTGGCGGCGACTCGCTCCAGATAGTCGGCATCCCAGGCGATCAGGATCGACTGGGCGTCCTCATCGTGCTCGGCCTGCGAGAACAGGTCCATCGCGATCCAGTCGGGATCGGTCCCGCCGTCGCAGAGGATCAGGATCTCCGAGGGGCCGGCGACCATGTCGATGCCGACCTGGCCAAAGACCGCGCGCTTGGCGGTGGCGACATAGATGTTGCCGGGGCCGACGATCTTGTCGCAGCCAGGGATGGTCTCGGTACCGTAGGCGAGCGCGGCAACGGCCTGGGCGCCGCCGATGGCGAAGGCGCGGTCGACCCCGGCGATGGCCGCGGCCGCCAGCACCAGCGGATTGACCTCACCGCGCGGGGTTGGTACCGCCATCACCAGCTCCGGCACGCCGGCGACCTTGGCCGGGATCGCGTTCATCAGCACCGAGGACGGATAGGCCGCCTTACCGCCCGGGACATAGAGCCCGACCCGATCGAGCGGGGTGATCTTCTGACCGAGCAGATTGCCCTCGGCATCCTGGTATTGCCAGCCCTGGAGCCGCTGCTGCTCGGCGTAGCCGCGCAGACGCTCGGCCGCGGTCTCCAGCGCCTGGCGCTGCGCCGTCGGAATCGTCTCTAGGGCGGCCTCGAGGCGCCCGGCTCCCAGCTCCAGGGCGGCCGCGTCCTGCGGCTGCCAATGGTCGAAACGTTCGGTGTACTCGAGCAGCGCGGCATCGCCGCGTTGACGGATATCGGCGATCACGGTCTCGACGGTCTGCTTGACCCCGGCATCTGAGACCGACTCCCAGGCGAGGAGGGCGTCAAGGCGGGCGCCGAAATCCGTATCGGTGGTGCTCAATCGGGCAATGTTCGGACGAGCCATCTTGGTCATGCTGCTGTCTTGTGGTCTAGCGCGAGGGGCCCCTTGGGCCGCGGCGTCATGAAGGGCTGATGGCGTGCGACGAGGCCGAGCCCCCGGCGGCCATGGTGGATGGGGTGCTCATCGATCCGCAGCGGCCTGGGCCTCGACGGCCTCTCGCAAGGACTCCACCAGCGCCCTGATCCGCGCATGCTTCATCTTCCAGGAGGCCTTGTTGACGATCAACCTCGAGCTGATGTCGCTGATGTGCTCGATCGGCACCAGGCCATTGGCCTTGAGCGTATTGCCGCTCTCCACCAGGTCGACGATCAGGTCCGAGAGACCGACGAGCGGGGCCAGCTCCATTGAGCCGTAGAGCTTGATGATCTCAACCTGCTGGCCCTTGGCCGCGAAGTGACGCTCGGCGCTGCGCACGTACTTGGTCGCGATCCGAAGCCGGCCGCGGCTCGCGATCGGCACCAGGCTCGCGTCGGGCCGCCCGGCCACCATCAAGCGGCAGCACGCGATGCGCAGATCCAGTGGCTCGTACAGGCCCTCGCCGCCGTGCTCGAGCAGCACATCCTTACCGGCGACGCCCAGATCGGCCGCGCCGTATTGCACATAGGTCGGCACATCACTGGCGCGGATGATCACCAGCTTCACGCTGGGGTCATTGGTGTCCAGGATGAGCTTACGACTCTTCTCCGGGTCTTCGGCCGCCTCCAGCCCGGCGCTTGCGAGCAGCGGCAGTGTTTGCTCGAAGATCCGTCCCTTGGACAGGGCGATCGTGAGCCTTGGGTCGTCTGACATGAGTACGGTCGCTCCCGGGCGGCAGGGCGGATCAGTGCACGCGCCTGATCAGGGCTCCAAGCGCGGCGAGCTTCTCCTCGATGTTGTCGTAGCCGCGATCGATATGATAGATGCGGTCAATCAGGGTATCACCCTCGGCGACCAGCCCGGCCAAGACCAGGCTCGCCGAGGCGCGCAGATCGGTGGCCATCACCGGTGCCGCGGTCAGGCGCTCGACCCCGCGGCAGATGGCGACGTTGCCCTCGATGCGGAGATCGGCGCCCATGCGCTGCATCTCCAGCGCGTGCATGAAGCGGTTCTCGAACACCGTCTCCTTCACCGTGGCCACGCCATCGGCGATGCTGTTGAGGGCGCAGAACTGGGCCTGCATGTCGGTTGGGAAGGCCGGATGCGGTGCCGTCTGGATGTCAACCGAGTGCGGCCGGCCCTGCATCTCGAGCTCGATCCAATCCGCGCCGCAGCGGATCTGGGCGCCCGCCTCGCGCAGCTTCATCAGGACCGCATCGAGCAGGTCAGCGCGCGTGCCCTGGACCCGCACGCACCCGCCGGTCATTGCCGCGGCAACCAGATAGGTGCCGGTCTCGATGCGATCCGGCAGCACCGCGTAGTCGGTTCCACCGAGGCGCTCGACACCCTGGATGTCAATGGTATCGGTTCCGGCACCGCGGATGCGCGCGCCCATCTTGTTCAGAAAATGTGCGAGGTCGACCACCTCCGGCTCGCGGGCGGCGTTCTCGAGCCGCGTCTCCCCGTCGGCCAGGGCCGCGGCCATCATCAGGTTCTCGGTCCCGGTGACGGTGACCATGTCCATCACGAATCTCGCCCCCTTGAGGCGTGTCGCGCGGGCATGGACGTAGCCGTTCTCGACCTCGATCTCAGCGCCCATCGCCCTGAGTCCCTCGAGATGCAGGTTCACCGGGCGTGCCCCGATCGCGCAGCCGCCCGGAAGCGAGACATTGGCCTCACCGAATCTCGCGAGTAACGGGCCCAGCACCAGGATCGAGGCGCGCATGGTCTTGACCAGCTCGTAGGGCGCCTCGAGGCTGGTGATCTGGCGCGCGTCGGCCTGAATACCCATGCGCTCGTCGACCGTGAGCTGCACCCCGAGCCGACCGAGCAGCTCCATGGTGGTGGTGATGTCGCGCAGGTGCGGGACATTGGTCAGGGTGCAGACGCCGTCGGCGAGCAAGGTGGCTGCCATGATCGGCAGGGCCGCGTTCTTGGCGCCCGAGGCCCGGACCTCGCCCTCGAGTCTGGGACCGCCGGTGATCAGAAGTTTGTCCATGGGTCGAGCGCTGAACGCCTAGGCAGTCGTGGGGTCACCGGCGATCGCTGGGCTCGCCTCGAGCCCGAGCAGACTGGCCACGTTGGAGAAGTCGGCGATGCGTGCGAGTGCCTCGGGCCAGTTCAGGAACACCAGCCGCGCCTCGGTCTGCGCGGCCTGCTCAACCCAATCGAGGAGCAGGGCGATAGCGGCGCTGCTCGTGCGCTCCACACCCCCGAGGTCGATCTCGAGGACCCGCGGATGCGCTGCTTGGGCGCTCGCATCCCTCAGCAGTCTGCGGCCGCGACGCGCGAGCGCAGGGATGCTCTCCAGATCGAGTCGGCCCTTGAGCGCGAGCCGGCCGGGGCCGATCTCCAGCAGCTCGGCAGCGGGCACTGTCGCCGCGGCCTGGGGCTCGGTGTCGGTCATCAGCGCAGGTGCTGGCGCAGGCACTGGATCAGCCACTTGGCTCAGGCACCGCGCGCTGTCTTCGCCCGCAGCTGCTCGATCAGGCCGTCGATCCCCGAGCTGGCGATGGTGCTGCGAAACTGACTGCGGTAGTTGGAGACCATGCTGACGCCGTCGATGACCACATCGTAGACCTTCCAACTGCTGCCGCGCTCGAGCATGGAATAGTCGATCGGGATCGGCGCCGAGCCCGGCGCGCGCACCTGCGTCGGAACCACCACCGTGCCCGAGCGCGTGCCGGGGCGCGCCGACTCGTAGACGATCTCCTGGCCCGAGTATTTCAGGATCGACTTCGCGTAGGTGCGCACCAGCAGGTTTCGGAAGCTCTCGGTCAGCGCCTGCTGCTGCTCTGGGCTCGCATCGCGCCAGTCGCGACCGACGGCGAGCCGCGTCATCTGCTCGAAATCGAAGTGCGGCGCCAGGATGCTGTCGACCAGCTCGTTGATCAGCTGCGGTCGACGATCGATCTCGGCGCGGCGACTCTCAAGCGTGCTCAGCATCTTGTTGGCCGTGCGCTCAACGAGCTGCGTCGCCGATTGATCCGCGCTCATCGCGCCCATGGGAGCGACCAGCAATAACAGGCCGACTATCGTGAGCATTCTCATTCGCCACCCTCCTCTGCTTTACTCAGGAGAAATTGTCCAATCATCTGTTCAAGCACCAAGGCCGATTGGGTGAATTCGATTCGGTCGCCGTCGCGCAACGGGTCTGGACTGCCGCCGGGGTCGAGGCCGATGTACTGCTCGCCGAGCAGTCCTGCGGTGAAGATATTGGCGAAGGTATCCGCCGGGATCTCGTCGTAGCGATCCTCGATGCGCAGCGTCACCACGGCCTGGAAGGTCTCCTGGTCGAAGTCGATCGCCTCGACGCGACCTAATCTGACGCCCGCCATACTCACCGGTGCGCGCACCCGAAGGCTACCGATATTGTCAAACTTGGCGGTCAGCGTGTATCCCTCGCCGCTGGTCGCGGTGCTCAGATTGCTGACCCGCATGGCGAGGAAGAAGAGCGCGACGAAGCCGAGTGCCATGAAGGCGCCGACCAGGATCTCGCTCAGACGGATACGCGGCATGCCTTCAGCCTCCAAACATCAATGCGGTGAGAATGAAATCCAGTCCCAAAACGGCCAGCGCCGACTGCACCACGGTGCGCGTGGTCGCGCGGCTCACGCCAGCGGCGGTCGGCGTGGCGTCATAGCCCTCGTAGAGGGCAATCCAGGTCACCACCAGGCCGAAGACGACGCTCTTGATGACACCGTTGACCAGGTCCTCATCGAAGTCGATCTTGCTCTGCATCTGGCCCCAGAAGGCGCCGTCGTCGACACCAAGCAGGCCGACGCCAACGAACCAGCCACCGATGACCCCGACCGCGCTGAACATCGCCGCCAGCAACGGCATCGAGATCAGCCCAGCGAAGAAGCGGGGTGTCAGCACCCGTTTCACCGGATCGACCGCCATCATCTCCAGACTCGCGAGCTGCTCGGTGGCCTTCATCAAGCCGATCTCGGCCGTCAACGCCGAGCCGGCGCGACCGGCGAACAGCAGCGCCGTGACCACGGGCCCAAGCTCGCGCACCAGCGACGCCGCGACCATCACGCCCAGGCTCTCCGCGGCGCCGAACTGCGACAGCACATAGTGCCCTTGCAGGCCCAGTACCATGCCGACAAAGAGCCCGGACACCACGATGATCAGCAGCGAGAGGACGCCGATCTGAAAGATCTGGCTGATCAGCAGTCGCGGGCGCACCAGCATGGCCGGTAGACCGCCCAGGATCCCGAGCAGCAGCAGGTGAGCGCGCCCGAGACTGGCCAATGCGGCGAGTCCTGCCCGCCCTAGACTCGCCAGTGCGTCAAGCAAGGGATTGCGCTCTCAGTGCTGGATGCCGTGGAGCAAGTCCTGCTCCAATGCCGGCGCCGGATAGTGATAGTGGACGGGGCCGTCTGGCTCGCCGTCCATGAACTGACGGACCCAGGCCGAGTCGCTGGCCGCGACCTGCTGTGGCGTTCCCTCGGCCATGATCTCGCCGTTGGCAATGATGTAGAGATAATCGGCGATGCTGGTGGTCTCACGCACGTCGTGGCTGACGACGATGCTAGTGAGACCGCTGGCGTCATTCAGCTGCCGAATCAGCGACACCAACACCCCCATCGAGATTGGGTCCTGCCCGGTGAAGGGCTCATCGTACATGATGATCATCGGGTCCAGCGCAATCGCCCGGGCCAGAGCGACGCGGCGCGCCATGCCCCCGGAGAGCTGGTTCGGCATCAACGCCGCGGCACCGCGCAGGCCGACGGCCTCGAGCTTGATCAGGACCAGCTTGCGCAGCACTGAGGCCGGCAGCTTCGCGTGCTCGCGAATCGGGAAGGCGACATTCTCGAAGACGTTCAAGTCGGTCAGCAAGGCGCCGCTTTGAAACAGCATGCCCATGCGTGTGCGCAGCTCGTAGAGCTGCGAGCGACGCAATGAGCCAACCGTCTGGCCATCCACCTCGACCTCGCCCGCATCCGGTTGCAGCTGTCCGCTGATGAGCTTCAGCAGCGTGGTCTTGCCGGTCCCGCTCGGCCCCATAATGGCCGTGACCAGGCCGCGGCGGATCTCAAGGTTGATGCCGTCGAAGACGCAGCGCTCACCATGACAGAATCTCAGGCCGCGCACTCGAACCAGGGGCTCGCGCTGCGCGACCGGTGTTGACGCGCCCCGGCGGGCGGCCCCATCGCGGTGCCCCGGCTGATTCGATTGCATTGACGAGAAATCCCTGCCGCAGACCTGGACCCAAAGCCCGGCATTCTCGCGACCTGCCCGCACAGCGTCAAGGATCAACGCCCAGCTCAGGGCCCAGCTCAGGGCTCAGCTCAGGCCGAGCAGGTCCAAGAGCTCCTGCCAGCGTTGCAATGCCAGACTTGTCGGGCAGGCGAGGATCAGGACCCGCGGCGGGCGGCCCAGCTGATCGCTCAGCTGGCTCAGCCAGCGCCTTGCCGCGCGCAGGTCCGCATGCAGGGCGCTCGGGACCTCCGCCGCGTCGCTCGCCGCCGCGCTGCGATCCGCGCCCGGGCGCCAGCTGCTCCAACGCGGCGTTGGCAGCTCGCCGACGACGTCCGCCGCGCTGGTCGGCATCGGCGCGAGCCAGGCCGCCAAGCGGCGGTCTAAGGCCTGCTCGAGCGCCTGCATCTCGGTTTGATCCTCGGAGGCTGTCGATTGCAGGCGAGGCGCTTCGGCAACGAAGCGGAAAGCTTCGGGGACATCGCCGCGCCACTGCCTGCAGGTTGCACCTGCCGCCGACCAAGCGGCCAGCGGCACGAGCGTCGCGCGAAACTCGTTAGCAAAATAGGCGAGCTGCCACTCCGTCGGCAGGTCGCTTGGGTAGAATTGCTGGGCGTCGGCGAGATCCCACCAACCGCGAGGGGTCACAATCGTCGATTCACTCATGCGCGTATCATAGGCGTGAAGACCGGGAGCGAAGAGGGCCAGCGAGGGGCGGTCGGCGATAGGCGTAAGCGATGGGCTCAGGCCGGGGTGAGAACAGATGACTGATTACAAGGCGCGTGCCAAGACGATCGAGCTGGTGGTCTTTGACGTCGATGGCGTCCTGACCGATGGCACCCTCTTCCTTGGCGACGATGGCCAAGAGTACAAGGCCTTCAACTCGCGCGATGGCCACGGCATGGTGCTGCTGCGCGAGGCCGGAATCCGCCTTGGCGTCATCACCGGTCGGCAATCGGAGGTGGTGCGCATCCGGATGGAGAGCCTGGGCGTTGACTACCTCTACCAGGGGCAACGCGATAAACGCCCGGCGTATCGGGCGCTGCGCGAGGCCTCGGGCCTCACCGATGCGCAGATTGCCTATGTTGGCGACGACGTGGTCGATCTGCCGGTGATGCGTCAGGTGGGTCTTGCGATCGCCGTGGCCGATGCGCATCCGTTGGTCATCGAACATTGCCACTGGCAGACGCAGCAACCCGGCGGACGGGGTGCCGTTCGTGAGATCTGCGAGGGCCTGCTCGAGGCGCAGGGGCGACTCGACGGCCTGCTCGCTGGCTATCTTGACCACTGATGCGCCGGCTTGCGGCGGCGACCGGACCGAGCTCGCAAGCGCGCCGTCCCGGCGGCCCGTGCCCGTCGAGCCGGTTCATGGTCGGTCGGCCGAGGCCCCTCGTCGATCATGGCGATGACGCGTCGTGAGCTCTGGCTCGCCCTCATGTTCGTTGCCATTGGCATCGCGGCCTGGCTCTTGCGGCCTGGTGCTGAGCGCAGCACCCGCGAAGATGGTGACAAGGAGCGTCGCCCGGACTACATCGTCGAGGGTTTGCAGGGGGTCGTCCTGGGTCTCGATGGCGAGCCGACTCGGCGTCTGGATGCGGAGCGCTTGCGCCACTATCCCGACGATGGCAGCAGTGAGCTCGATGCGCCGGTGCTGCAGGTCTACGACGAGGATGACGAGGCGCCACCCTGGTACGCCCGTTCGCGACTGGCCTGGATCAACGCCGCCGGTGACGAGCTGCTGCTCGAGCAGGATGTGCGACTGGATCGGGCCGCGACGCTCGACTCGGCCCCGATCGAGCTCCGCACCAGTGAGCTCCTGGTGCTTCCCGAGTTGGATTATGCAGAGACCAGCCGTTTCGTCATGGTCGAGCGCGGCCAAGACTGGGTGACCGCAACCGATGGCATGCGCGCCTGGTTTGGCGAGGGCACCCGTATCCAGCTCTTCGGCCGTGTACGCGCCCTGATCGAACAGCGCACCGACGATGCCCCGAGTGCGGATGCCCCGGAGTGAGGAGATGATGATGTTTCAGCTGCTGAGCCGAGGCGGATGCGTTACGGCGCTCGCCATCCTGATGGGGTTCGCCGCGCCGGCGCTCGCGCTCGAAGAGGATCAGTACCAACCGATGTATATCGAGGCGGACGCGGCCGAGCTCGACGACCAACAGTCGACCAGCCTCTACATCGGCAACGTCGAGGTCACCCAGGGCAGCATGCGCATTTGGGCCGATGAGGTCTTGGTTCATCACAAGCCCGACCGCCGAGCGCAAAAGATCATCGCCGTCGGTCAGCCGGTGCGCTATCGCCAACGCCTCGACGATGACCCCGAGGAGGTCGAGGGCTACGCGCTGCGGATGGAATACGAGGCCGATCGCGAGGAGCTGATCCTGATCGATGAGGCGATCCTGATCCAGGGCGAGGACCGCTTCGCGAGTGATCGGATCGTCTATAACCGCCTGACCGATCGGGTGACCGCTGGGAGCAGTGCGCAGGGTCGCGAGCGCGTCAAGATCCGGATCGAGCCCGAGGCCGCGCGCGAGCCCTGATGGCGACCCTCGAGGCACAGGCGCTGATCAAGAGCTACCGCCGCCGACGGGTGGTCAACGGTGTCGACCTTGCTGTCGGCGCCGGTGAGGTCGTCGGGCTGCTCGGTCCGAACGGTGCCGGCAAGACCACGAGCTTCTACATGATTGTCGGGCTCATCGCCGCGGATGCCGGTCGCATCCTGCTCGATGGCGAAGACATCACGCACCGGCCCATGCATGCGCGGGCGCGGCGCGGGCTGAGCTACCTGGCCCAGGAGCCATCGGTGTTTCGCAAGCTCAAGGCGCGCGACAACCTGATGGCCGTACTCGAGATGCGCGCCGGCAGTACGCGCGAGGATCATCGGCAACGCTGCGACGAACTGCTTGAGGAGCTCGGCATTGGACATGTGGCCGATTCCCTGGCCTTGAGCCTGTCCGGTGGCGAGCGACGCCGCCTCGAGATCGCACGCGCGCTCGCCGTCGAGCCCAAGGTGATGCTGCTCGATGAGCCCTTCGCGGGTGTCGATCCCATCGCCGTCAACGATATCAAGGCCATCATCGGCCATCTGCGCGACCGCGACATCGGTGTGTTGATCACCGATCACAATGTTCGCGAGACGCTCGATATCTGCGATCGGGCTTACATCATCAACGCCGGCAAGGTGATTGCCGCCGGGGTGCCGGCGGCATTACTGCAAGACGCGCAGGTCCGTGCGGTCTACCTCGGCGAGCATTTCCGGCTCTGATCGGCCTTGCCCCGGCGGCCGTCGATCTCGTCTCGCGCTGCGATGGTTAGGGCTTTTCGTCTAGACTTCGTCGCTTCTGTCGGTTTTTCCTCTCCACCACAGCGCTCGGAATGAAGCAAAGCATCCAGCTCCGTCTTGGTCAGCAGCTGACCATGACGCCGCAGTTGCAGCAGGCGATCAAGCTGCTGCAGCTCTCCACACTCGACCTTCAGCGCGAGATCCAGGACGCGCTCGAGTCCAATCTGATGCTGGAGTCCGCTGACGACGACGAGGGCGTCCCTGATCTCAATGGCGATGCCGCGGCCGAGTCCATGGGTGGCGACGATGGGCAGACCGCGAGCAGCTCCGAGGCCGCGGTCGACGCCGAGGTCACCACCGATTCCGCCGCCATGCCAGAGGACCTGCCGCTCGACAGCGACTGGAGTGACACCTATGAGCGCGATCCAGGCGAGCTCTACGCCGGTCCATCCGCGTCGCCGGGCTCGGGCTCGGGCTCGGGCGAGGAGATCGATCTCTACGCCCAGCAGTCGCGACCTCAGACCCTGCACGACCATCTCGAGTGGCAGCTCAATCTGAGCCACCTCGGGGAGCGCGATCGGACCATCGCCGAGGCCCTGATCGACGGCATCGATGCCGACGGCTATCTCAGGGTCGAGCTCGCCGAGCTCGGCGAGACCCTGGAGCTCGAGGACCTCGAGCTCGACGAGCTCGAGATGGTGCTCCATGTCATCCAGGCCCTGGACCCAGCCGGGGTGGGCGCCCGCGATCTGCGCGAATGCCTGCTGCTGCAGTTGCGCCAGCTTCCGCCCCAGACGCCGGCGCGAGCCAGCGCGCTGGTGATCTGCGATCGCCTGTTCGAGGCCCTGGCGCGTAATGACCTCGACGAGCTGCGGCGAGAGACCAAGCTGTCGGACGCCGAGCTCGGCCAGGCGCTGACGCTGGTGCGCTCGCTGCAGCCGCGCCCGGGCTCACTGGTCAGCGATCTGCGCCCCGACTACGTGATCCCGGATGTGCTGGTGCGCAAGCGCGCCGGGGTCTGGCAGGTCGAGCTAAATCCGGAAACTCAGCCTAAACTGAGAGTGAACGAGGATTACGCCAAGTTGATCCGACGCGCCGACGACGGCGCCGAGAACACCTGTCTGAAGACGCACCTGCAGGAGGCCCGTTGGTTCATCAAGAGTCTGCTCAGCCGCAACGATACAGTGCTGCGCGTGGCGGCGAAGATCGTCGAGCTGCAGCGCGATTTCTTCGAGTACGGCGAGGAGGCGATGCGACCCTTGATCCTGCGCGACGTCGCCGAGTCGCTCGATCTGCACGAGTCGACGGTCTCTCGGGTGACCACGCAGAAATACATGCACACCCCGCGTGGTACCCTCGAGTTCAAGTATTTCTTCTCCAGCCACGTCGGCACGGCGAGCGGTGGCGAGTGCTCATCGACCGCCATTCGCGCCTTCATCCGCAAGCTCATCGCTGCCGAGCCAGCCAAGAAACCACTGAGCGACAGCAAGATCGCCGGCATCCTGTCCGAGCAGGGCATCAATGTCGCGCGACGCACCGTCGCCAAGTACCGCGAGGCCATGGGTATCCCACCCTCGAACGAACGCAAGCGCCTCTAGCCGACACGCGAAACCGCGGCTAGGGCTCGCCTGCAAACCCAGGAGTGACGCAATGCAAATCAACCTGACGGGTCATCACGTCGACATCACCGAGCCTCTGAAGGCCTATGTCGAGAGCAAATTCGAGCGCCTCGAGCGCCACTTTGACCAAGTGATCAAGGTGCACGTCATCCTCAGCGTGGAAAAACTGAGGCAAAAGGCCGAGGCGAGCATCCATGTCAACGGCGCCGATGTCTTCGCCGACGCCGTGCACGAGGATATGTATGCGGCCATCGACGGTCTCATCGATAAGCTCGACCGTCAGGTCTTGAAGTACAAGGGTAAACGACAGAGCCATCGAGGCACCGCCACCAAGACCGTTGCCGAGGGCGAGAATGTCAGCGGTGAGCCTGAGGATGATCAGCTATCGTAGCTGATCCCTGCGAGCGATCCCCGAGATCCAGTGCGACCCCGAGCGGCTCGCACTGGCCCGAACGCGACCCGTCCGCCTTGTTGGAGCCACGGTTGATGTTGCCCCCGAGTCTGATCAACGAGACAAGAATCCGCGCCCGCACAGAGGTCACCAGCAAGAAGCGGCTGCTTGAGGCCCTGGCTGAGCTGCTGGCGCCGGCCGCGGTGCATTGCTCAGCGGCCTCGGTCTTCGACTTGCTCAACGAGCGCGAGCGGCTCGGTAGCACCGGCTTGGGCGAGGGGATCGCGCTGCCGCACGCGCGCATCGCGGGGATCGAGGATGCCGTCGGCGCCTTCGTCCAGCTGCGCGACGGCGTGAGCTTCGATGCGCCGGACGACCGGCCTGTCGATCTCGCCTTCGGGCTCCTGGTGCCGCAGGATGCGACCGAGGCCCATCTCAAGCTATTGGCGGGGCTGGCCGAGCGCTTCAGCGAGCCACGGTTGCGAGCCGCGCTGCGCGAGGCCGAGGTGCCCGGCGAGCTGTTGAAGCTGTTGCAGCGTTGAGCCCTGGCCCGTTTGTGTCGCGTCTCCGTGTCGAGCCGGCCCGATGCCATGCCTGCGATTGATACCCTGCAGGGATTGGTCGAGCAGCTCGGGCCGCGTCTGCGCCTGCGCTGGCTGACGCCGATCCCCGAGCAGCCGCTGGCCCTCGTCGGTCCCGACGCGCCCGCCGGAGCCGCCCAGAGTCTGGTTGGCTCGCTGAACTGCATCCATCCGAACCGACTGCAGGTCCTCGGTCTGGCCGAGATGCGCCATCTCCGGGACCTGAGCGAGGCGGCGGTGGCCGACACCATCGACCGGCTCTTCGCGGCGCGCCCGGCAGCGGTGATCTTCGGCGAGGATATCGAGCCCCCGGGCCGGTTCTTGGCACTCGCCGAGCAGACGAACACCCCGTTGCTGGCCTCGCCGATCGCAGATGAGGAGATCGTCGACCGCTTGCAGTACTTTCTGACCCACGCGCTCGCCGAGCGCACCACGCTGCACGGCGTCTTCCTCGAGGTCTTGGGGATGGGGGTGCTGCTCACCGGCGACCCCGGCATCGGCAAGAGCGAGCTCGCGCTGGAGATGGTGGTCCGAGGCCACCGGCTGATTGCCGATGATGCCCCGGAGATTGCTCGCGTGGGGCCGGAAACGCTGCAGGGGAGCTGTCCGCCGTTGTTGCGCGACTTCCTGGAGGTGCGTGGGCTCGGGGTGCTGAATGTGCGTGCGATGTTTGGCGAGGGTGCGGTGCAGCAGCGCGAGCAGCTGAACTTGATCGTGCACATGCGGTCATTCGACGGAGATGCCTTGGCGCAGATGGACCGGCTGCGCGGCAGTCTTTCAACGCGCACCGTGCTCGGGGTGGTGATTCCGGAGGTGACCCTGCCCGTGGCCCCAGGTCGCAATCTGGCGGTCCTTCTCGAGACGGCCGTTCGTAATCAGATCTTGCGCTCGCGCGGTTATGATGCGGGCGTCGACCTCATCGATCGCCAAGCCCGTTCCATCGACGAGAGCGCAGCATGCACCACGCCTCAGCCAACGCACTGAGCAGCAGCCCTTCGAGCGGTCCTCGCCTGACTCGGGCTGGGAGCGCCGCTCGGAGGCTCGCCCAAGGCTGCGCCCAACACTGTGCCCAAAACTGCGCCCAAAAACTCGTTAAGAGCAGCGATCGGAACCCTAGCTGGATACGCGCATGGAGCTGATCATCATCAGTGGCCTCTCGGGGGCGGGCAAGAGCGTGGCCCTGCGCACGCTCGAAGATATCGGCTTCGTCTGCATCGATAACCTCCCGCTGTTCCTGCTGAGCGATCTCGCGCTTGGTCTCAAGTCGACGCGCCCCGAGGGTGGCGATGGCCGGGGCGGGACTGCCATCGGCATCGATGCGCGCAGCGGGCCGGAGCTGCTCGAGCAGGTGCCCGGCGTGATTCAGTCCCTAGAGGCGCAGGGCATTGGCATCCGCGTGATCTTCCTTGAGGCCGATACGCCCACCCTGGTGACGCGCTTCAGCGAGACGCGGCGCAAGCACCCACTGACCAGTGCCCAGTGCCCGCTGGCCGAGGCCATCGAGCTGGAGCGACGCCTGCTCGAGCCCCTGCGCGAGGTCGCTGCGACCCAGATCGACACCTCCTGCACCAACGTCCACGAGCTGCGCGAGCTGGTGCGCGAGACGCTCGATCACCACCGCCGGGCGCAGGCGCCGCTGCTGCTGCAGTCCTTCGGGTTTAAGAACGGGGTGCCCTCGGCGGCTGACTTCGTGTTCGATGTGCGCTGCTTGCCGAACCCGCATTGGCAGCCGACGCTCAGGCCGCTGACCGGACGCGACTCGGAGGTGGCGCGATTTCTCGAGGCGTCGCCCGAAGCGATACAGATGCGCGATGACATCATGGCCTTTCTCGATCGCTGGATACCGCGCTTCGAGACCGACGGGCGCAGTTATCTCACGATCGGTATCGGCTGTACGGGCGGGCGCCATCGTTCTGTCTATATGGTGGAGTCGCTGCAGCGGCACTTCGGGGCGCAAGGGCGCCAGGTGCTGGTCAGACACCGGGAGCTGGGATGAGCGTCGGCGTCTTGCTGATCACCCACAACCGCATCGGCGCCGAGCTGCTGGAGACGGCAACGCGCATGTTCGGCGAGTGCCCGTTGGCGGCAGTCGCCATCGATGTGCACGAGCAGGATGATCCCGACGCCTTGCGACGCCGGATCATCAAGAGCGCGGAGGCGATCGACGACGGCGCTGGCGTCCTGGTGCTCACCGATCTCTACGGTTCGACCCCGGCGAACATCACGGACGCCCTCTGCTGCCAGCGCGACGTGCGCGTGCTCAGCGGGGTCAACCTGCCGATGTTGGTGCGGGTGCTCAACTATTGTCAGCTTGACCTCGGCGCCCTTGCGGAGAAGGCGCTGAGCGGGGGGCGCGATGGGGTGCTCGGCTGCGGCCAGCCCCTGGTGAGTCCGCCGCCAGGGCATTGAATGCCCAGAACCCGAGCCGCCCTTGGCCAGCGTTGGGCGGTATGATTGTTGCGCATGCTCGCAGTGGCGCAGGGCCGTGATCCTTCATGACGATGATTCACAGAGAGCTCGATATCATTAACCGCTTGGGACTGCACGCGCGCGCGGCGGCCAAGTTCGTCACCTGCGCCAGCGGTTTCGAGAGCCACATCCAGGTCGAGCGCCTGGGGCGGCGCGTCAACGGCAAGAGCATCATGGGCGTGATGATGCTGGCGGCGGCCTGCGGAACGCGCATCAGCCTCGAGATCGAAGGCCCGGATGCTGAGCAGGCCGCCGATGCGCTCGAGGCACTGGTCGCCGACCGTTTCGGGGAGCCGGAGTGACCACGGCGTTACTCGGTGTCGGCGTCAGCGGCTCGCGTCCTGTCGCGATCGGCCGTGCGCATCTGTTCGCGCGCGAGCCGACCGTGGTCACCGAGGAGATCGACCGCGACCAGGTCGATGCCGAGCTTGAGCGGCTCGATTCAGCGCTCGAGTGCGCGCGCCGCCATCTGGAGTCGGTGCGCCGACAGATCCCGGACTCGACACCGCTGCATATTGCCGAATTCATCGATGCGCATCTATTGATGCTCACGGATTCGGCGCTGGTGGATGCGACGCGCGATCTGGTGCGCGAGCGCCACATCAATGCCAGTTGGGCGCTGCAGATCCAGCGTGACACCCTGGTCGAGGTCTTCGACGCCATGGGTGATGCCTATCTGCGCACCCGACGTGATGATGTCGATCACGTCGTGCGGCAGATCCAGGTCTTTCTCAGCGGGGAGCCGACCGGTCGGTCGCTATCGGCGGCGGACCTTAAGGACCGGGTCATCGTCGCCGATGACCTCACACCGGCGGACACCATCCTGTTGCGCCATCGCGGCATCAGCGCCTTCGTCATCGAGCACGGCGGGCCGATGTCGCACACGGCGATCCTCGCGCGCAGCTTGGATATCCCGGCCATCATGGGCGTGCACAACGCCACCCATCTGCTGCGCCAGGATGAGCTTCTGGTGGTCAATGCCGAGAGCGGCACCGTACTGGCCGGCGCCGATGAGAGCATCCTCGCGCACTACCGTCGGCGCCTGCGTACTGCCGACCAGCGCCGGCATCGCCTGCGAGAGCTGGTGCGCGAGCCGTCGACGAGCCGTGACGGCGTGCCGGTGGTCTTGCTCGCCAACCTCGAGCTGCCTGAGGACGTCGAGGCGGTGCGCTCGAGCGGTGCCTCTGGGGTGGGCCTGTACCGCACCGAATTCCTCTACATGAACCGCACCGGATTGCCCGACGAAGAGGAGCACCTGGAGACCTACCTGGGTGTGGTGCGCGGCCTCGATGGCATCCCGCTGACCATCCGCACCCTCGATCTGGGCATGGATAAACAGGTCGACGGGATCACCGGTGCTGCCGGTAACCTGACGAACCCGGCGCTCGGGCTGCGCGCGATCCGCCTCTGTCTGCGCGAGCCGGCGTTGTTCGTGCCGCAGCTGCGCGCCATCCTGCGCGCCTCGGCGCAGGGGCCGGTGCGCCTGATGCTGCCGATGATCTCCTCGATCGCCGAGGTCGAGACGGTGCTCGGGATGATCGCCGAGACCCGCCGCACCCTGCGCCGCCAGGGGCTGCCGTTCGATCCACTGATGCCGGTCGGCGCGATGATCGAGGTGCCAGCCGCGGCGCTCTGTGCCGGCGGCATCGCCAAGCGCGTCGATTTCCTCTCGATCGGCACCAACGACCTCATCCAGTACACCCTCGCCATCGATCGCGTCGATGATACCGTCAACTACCTCTACGACCCGTTGCATCCGGCCGTGCTCAGGCTGATCCGCACCACGCTACGGCGTGCGGCCGAGTCGCGCACCCGGGTCAGCATGTGCGGCGAGATGGCTGGCGATCCGCGTTATACCGCGGTCCTGCTCGGGCTCGGGCTGCGTGAGATGAGCATGCAGCCGGCCTCGTTGTTGGAGGTCAAGGAGGTCGTGCGTCGCTGCGATGTCGGTCGCGTCAGCACGCGCATGGATCAGCTCATGGATCGTCTCGACGATCTCTCCTCGTCGCAGCTGCTCGACGCCGTCAACGAGGTGGCGAACGACTAGCCTGTCCGCGGCTTGGGCTCGCCGCGCGCCTTGTTTCCTGGCTACACTGGTCGGCCGACCGCGGCCCTGAGGTGCGCTGTCGCAGCGCTGCCCGAGACCGACGCACGATGACTGATACCACTGAGACCACCCCTGAGAGCCGGCGTCTCGAGCTCCTCCATCAGATGCTCGAGAGTGGCTCGGTACGCCAATCCACCCGGATGCTCAATGCCTTGCATCCGGCCGAGATCGCCCATGTGCTGCAGTCGCTGCCGCCGCCTCAGCGCACGCTGGTGTGGAAGATGGTCGACGGCGCCGCGGGCGGCGAGGTCTTGCTCTACCTCAACGACGACGTGCGCGATGAGATCCTGCGCGGCATGGATGCGACCGAGATCCTCGCCGCCGCCGAGGGGCTCGATCTCGACGATTTCGCCGACCTCATGCAAGACCTGCCCAAGCGGGTCACCTCGGAGGTCTTGAGCTCGCTCGACGAGCAGCGTCGCGAGCGCCTCGAGATGGCGCTGAGCTACCCGGAGGATAGCGCCGGTGGGCTGATGAGCCCAGACGTGGTCACGGTGCGCCCCGAGGTGACGCTCGATGTGGTGCAGCGCTACCTGCGCCGGCGCAAGGACGGGCTGCCCGAGCTCACCGACAACCTGATCGTGGTCAACCGGCAAGGGCGCTACCTCGGTGTGCTCTACCTCAGCGACCTGCTCACCAACGACCCCGACGATTCGGTGGCCGAGGTGATGACCCTCGCGGTGCAGCCGATCCCGGCGGACGCGAGGGCGCGCGACGTGGCCAACCGCTTTGAGCAGCTCGACCTGATCTCGGCGCCAGTGACCGATCCCGAAGGCCGTGTGCTCGGGCGCATCACCGTCGACGACGTGGTGGATGTGATCCGCGAGGAGGCCGACCACCAGTTTCTTGGCCACGCCGGCCTGAGCGAGGGCGAGGACATGTTCGCACCGGTGCTGCTCAGTGCGCGCCGGCGCGCGGTCTGGCTCGGCATCAACCTGATGACCGCCTTCCTTGCGGCCTGGGTCATCGGCCTGTTCGAGGCGACCATCGAGAAGGTGGTGGCGCTGGCGGTGCTGATGCCAGTGGTGGCCAGCATGGGTGGTATTGCCGGCACTCAGACGCTAACGCTCGCCATTCGCGGTATCGCGCTCGGGCAGCTCTCGAGCAAGAACATCCGCTGGCTGGTTTCCAAAGAGATGGCCGTAGCGGTGCTCAATGGCATGCTCTGGGCGCTGGTGGTCGCCACCATCGCCCTGTTGTGGTTCGGCAGCACCAGCATTGCGCTGATCATCGCGGCCGCGATCGTGCTCAACGTCCTCGCTGCCGCCTTCTCCGGCGCCCTACTGCCCCTGCTGCTCGACCGCTTCGGCGTCGACCCCGCCCTTGCCGGCGGGGTGATCCTCACCACGGTCACCGACGTGGTCGGCTTTCTGAGCTTTTTGGGTCTCGCGACCCTGTTCTTGCTCTAGGTTTCTTGCTCGGGGCTGCCACACTCAGGCCTCAGGCCCAGCTTCAGGCCGCACTGAACGCCCAACCGTCAAGCCCAGCCAGCAAGCCAGCCATCAAGCGATCGTCACCGCTTCCGACAGGTATACGTCCTGGATCGCATGCAGCAAGGCGATGCCGTCCTTCATCGGGCGTTGAAACGCCTTTCGCCCAGAGATCAGGCCCATGCCGCCGGCTCGCTTGTTGATCACCGCGGTGCGTACCGCATCGGCTAGGTCGCTCTCACCACTCGAGGCCCCTCCCGAGTTGATCATGCCGATGCGGCCCATGTAGCAGTTCGCCACCTGATAGCGCACATGATCGATTGGGTGAGTCGCCGAGAGCTTCTCGTAGACTAGCGGGCTTGTCTTACCGAACCCGATCGCGGTGAAGCCGCCATCATTGGTCGCCTGTTTCTGCTTGACGATGTCGGCCTCAATGGTGGCCGCGAGGTGATTTGCCTGGCCGGTGAGGTCGGCGGCGGAGTGATAATCAACGCCATCCTTCTTGAAGGCGTTATTGCGCAGGTAGGCCCAGAGTACCGTCACCAGGCCGAGCTCGTGGGCGCGCTTGAAGGCATCGCTGATCTCCTGGATCTGACGGCGGCTCTGCTCCGAGCCAAAGTAGATGGTCGCGCCAACCGCCACCGCGCCCATCTCGAAGGCCTGTTCCACATCGGCGAACAGGGTCTGATCGTAGAGCGCCGGATAGGTCAGCAGCTCGTTGTGATTCAGCTTGACCAGGAAGGGGATCTTGTGGGCATAGCGGCGGCTCACGGAGCCGAGCACGCCGAGCGTCGAGGCGACCGCGTTGCATCCGCCCTCGATCGCCAGCTCGACGATCCGCGCCGGATCGAAGTAGATGGGGTTCGGCGCAAACGAGGCACCGGCCGAGTGCTCGACGCCTTGGTCGACCGGCAGGATCGATAAGTAGCCGGTATTCGCGAGCCGTCCGTGACCGAGCAGGGTCTGCAGATTGCGCAAGACCGGCACCGGGCGGTCCGACTGTGCCAACACCCGGTCGATATAATCGGGCCCGGGCAGGTGCAACAGCTCACGCGGTATGCCGGTGCTCTCGTGGCTGAGCAGATCCTCGGCCTCGGCCCCAAGCAGTTGGGAGATGTCTGTCATCGGTCGTTACTCCGGTCGCGAGATCATGGACACGAGCCGATGATAGCGAATGTGTATCCTCGGCGAGAGGTCCTTGAGGTGCCCGACGCGCATTGCGAGCCCGCTGCCCGCGGCGCGCCGATCTGTCTGAGGTGAGGACAACGATGTTGCGACTGATCTCCGCATTGCTTGGGTTGGTGCTGCTGCTGGTCATCGGACTGGCCGCGGGGCTGCTTCTGGTGCGTGACGCATCACCCGATCTGCCACCGATGCCCGAGCTGAGCGCGGAGCAGCGCCGTTGGGGTCAGGAGCTGTTGCATGAACGCCTGTTGGCGGGCGTTGGTGC
The DNA here is from genome assembly GCA_964617675.1 of uncultured Halochromatium sp. GTDB lineage: Bacteria > Pseudomonadota > Gammaproteobacteria > Chromatiales > Chromatiaceae > Lamprobacter. The sequence continues at coordinate 19,932 of CAZTYV010000035.1, forward strand.
GGGCGGCGAGCCGATCGTGCTCACGCGCGCGGACCTGGGCATCCTGGCGGTCCTCGTGGCCGAGCAGCTCCCAGAGAGCCGTCTTCACCTCGGGCTGGAGGAGGGCCGTGCCGAGGTCCTGCTGACCCTGCCTCTGCCCAATGAGCTCGGCGGATGGCTGAACCTGAGCGCAAGGCTGGTTGCCCCCGATGGCACACTGGGGCTCGAAAAGGTCGAGCTTGGCAGCCTGCCGGTTCCCCCTGCCCTCGCCGAGCTGCTCATGGAGCAGGCGTTAGCAGCCCTGGATATCCCGGCCTTGCCGAGCGGGATCGCGTTCTCGTCCGATGCCGTGCGCGTGCGGCCGGTCCTATCAACCGATGCCGCCCGCGAGGGGGTCTCCGCGCTCCTGCCCGAGGATGAGCAGGTGCGGGTGCTTGCCGCGCAGCGGCGGCTCACAGGGTTGAGCCTGCTGCGTTCGGGGCAGCGCTCGGCCGATGCCGCCGAGCTGCTCTCCGCGCTGATCGCCTCGGCCCCCATGGGCGCTGATCCGGTGGCCGAGAATCGCGCGGCGATCCTCGCGCTCGCGGCCTACGTCAATGGGCGCAGCCTGCCGGACCCCAGCGGTACCCCGCCACCGCGCTCGATCCCCGTGCTGATGCGCGGTCGCGACGATATCCCCCAGCACTTCTTGACCTCGGCGGCCCTTGTGCTGCAGGGCGGCAGCGGCTTGGCCAACCTGATCGGGCTGGCCAAGGAGCTCGATGATGCCGATTCCGCGAGCGGCTTTAGCTTCAGCGACCTGGCGGCCAATCAGGCCGGCAACCGCTTTGCGGAGCTGGCGACCGGTAGTTCGAATGCGGCACGACGCGTGCAGCGCTTGGCGCGCGCCGGACTGAGCGCAGATGACATCATGCCGCAGGTCGATTGGCTGCCCGAGACCATGTCGCGTGCCACCTTCGAGCGCGATTTCGGCGGTCGCGACGGCCCAGGCTATCGGCGCGTCGTCGAAGAGATCGAGCGCCGAATCGAGGCGCTGCCGATCGTCGCCGCGGTGAAAGATCCCGGCTGATCGGCTACACTGAGCGTCTTTTTTCTCGCTTGGCTCGACGCGCGATTCACCAGGCGTCGCCACTAACTGGAGGCTCCAATGGCCGCAGCAGAAGACCTGATCGCCCCGTCCATCCTGTCCGCCGACTTCGCGCGCCTTGGTGAAGAGGTCGACAACGTGCTGGCCGCCGGCGCCGACATCGTGCACTTCGACGTGATGGACAACCATTACGTGCCCAATCTCACCATCGGCCCGCTGATCTGCGAGGCGCTGCGCAAGCATGGCGTTACCGCGCCGATCGATGTGCATCTGATGGTCAAGCCGGTCGATCGCATCATCCCTGACTTCGCCCAGGCTGGCGCGACCTACATCACCTTCCATCCCGAGGCCAGCGAGCACGTCGACCGAACCCTGCAGCTGATCAAGGCCGAGGGCTGCAAGGCCGGCCTGGTGTTCAATCCGGCAACGCCGCTGGATTACCTGAAGTACGAGCTCGACAACATCGATATGGTCTTGCTGATGTCGGTGAACCCGGGCTTCGGTGGTCAGAGCTTCATCCCCTCGGCGCTGGATAAGCTGCGCGAGGCGCGGGCGCTGATCGATGCCAGCGGGCGCGACATCCGTCTCGAGATCGATGGCGGCGTGAAGGTCGACAACATCGCCGAGATCAAGGCCGCCGGCGCCGACACCTTCGTCTCGGGCTCGGGCATCTTCGGCAAGGGCCAGGCGAGCGACCCAAACCGCTACGACAGCATCATCCGCCAGATGCGCGAGGCGCTGGCAGGCGCTGGGCGCTGATCGCGGTCGCCTTCGGGGAGGCCCCGATGCAGTTTCCCGTTCGCCCCGGAATGGTCCTGATCGACCTGGACGGCACGCTGGTCGATAGCGTGCCGGACCTCAGCCACTGCGTCGATGCGATGATGGCCCGGCTGGGGCTTGGGCCACGCGGTGAGGCAGCCGTGCGTCAGTGGGTCGGGAACGGGGTCGAGCGGTTGGTCGCCCGTGCGCTGATCGGCCAGCTCGATGGAGAGCCCGATCCGGCCGAGATGGCGCGCGCGCTGCCGATCTTCCTCGAGCTCTACGCGGCCAATACGGCCGCCCGCTCGCGGCTCTACCCCGGTGTGCGCGAGGGTCTCGACTGGCTGCAGGCGCGGGGCTATCGGCTTGGTTGCGTGACCAACAAGGCGGCCCAGTTCACCGAGCCGCTGCTGGCGACCCTTGGCATCCGCGATGCGTTCGACCTGGTCGTCAGCGGTGATACACTGCCCGAAAAGAAGCCAAGCCCACTGCCGTTGCTGCACGCCGCGCGGCATTTCGGGGTCGAGCCGGCCGAGGCGCTGATGCTCGGCGATTCGGTCAGCGATGTGAAGGCGGCGCGCGCGGCCGGTTTCGGCGTCATCTGTGTCAGCTATGGCTATAACCACGGTCAGGATATCCGCGGTGCTGAGCCGGATGCCGTCATCGACAGCTTCACCCAGCTTGGCGAGCTGCTCGCGTAAGCCTGATCCGACGCGCAGGGCACCGACGTCCATGTTGACCGCGATCGATCCATCATTGGCTCCAGCGCTCAGTCTCTCTCCACTGAGCTTCCAAGAGCGCCCCCAGCCTGGGCGATGGCGCCGCTCGACGCTTAGGCTCGAGCCCGCCCTTGGTTTCCGCATCGTCTGGAGTCCGTCCGATGACCCCCGAGAATCTGAACGCCCTCGCCGCGCAGGGCCATAACCGCATCCCGCTGATCTGCGAGGTCCTGGCCGACCTTGACACCCCGCTGAGCTGCTATCTGAAGCTCGCCGACGCCCCCTACAGTTACCTCTTCGAGTCCGTGCAGGGCGGCGAGAAATGGGGCCGTTATTCGATCATTGGTCTGCCCTGCCGCACGGTCTTGAAGGTCTTCGGCCACCGCATCCTGATCGAGCGCGACGGCGCGATCATCGAGGAGGCCGAGGCCGCTGATCCGCTGGCCTGGATCGAGGCCTACCAGCAGCGCTTCAAGGTCGCCGAGCATCTCGGCATGCCGCGCTTCGCCGGCGGGCTGGTCGGCTACTTCGGCTATGACACCGTGCGCTATATCGAGCCGCGGCTCGATCCCTGTCCGAACCCCGACAGCCTGGGTACCCCGGATATCCTGCTGATGGTCTCTGAAGAGGTCGTCGTCTTCGACAACCTGCAGGGTCGGATGTACATCATCGTGCATCTGGACCCGGGCGCGGGCGATACCCTCGATTCCGGTCAACGGCGCATCGATGAGCTGGTGCGGCAGATGCAGCGCGGCGCCCCGCGCGACCCCACCGCCGGCGGTCGCCACATCGATGAGACCGACTTCATCTCCGGCTTCACCGAGGCCGGCTACAAGCAGGCGGTCGAGCGCATCAAGGACTACATCCTCGAGGGCGACTGCATGCAGGTGGTGCTCTCGCAGCGGCTCTCGATCCCCTATCAGGCCCGCCCGCTCGATCTCTACCGTGCCCTGCGCGGGCTCAATCCCTCGCCCTACATGTATTTTCTGAACCTGGGCGGGTTCCAGATCGTCGGCTCCTCGCCCGAGATCCTGACCCGGCTCGAGGATGGCCTGGTCACGGTGCGCCCGATCGCCGGCACCCGTCGCCGCGGCTACACCGAGGACGAGGACCAGGCGCTTGAGCAGGAGCTGCTCGCCGATCCCAAGGAGCTGGCCGAGCATCTGATGCTGATCGATCTCGGCCGCAACGATTGCGGCCGTGTCGCGGAGGTCGGTAGCGTTCAGCTCACCGATCGGATGATCGTCGAGCGCTACTCGCACGTGATGCACATCGTCAGCAACGTCACCGGTCGGCTCAAACAAGGCATGACGGCAATGGACGTGCTGCGCGCCACCTTCCCGGCCGGCACCGTCTCCGGCGCGCCCAAGATCCGCGCCATGGAGATCATCGACGAGCTCGAGCCGATCAAACGCGGCATCTACTCCGGCGCGGTCGGCTATCTGGCCTTCAACGGCAACATGGACACGGCCATCGCCATCCGCACCGCGGTGATCAAGGACGGCCAGCTGCACATCCAGGCCGGCGCCGGCGTCGTCGCCGACTCAGTGCCAGAGCTGGAATGGAAGGAGACCATGAACAAGGGCCGCGCCATCTTCCGCGCCGTGGCCATGGCCGAGGCCGGCATCGAGCGCCAGCCCTGTGTCGCTGGTGCCACCGCGG
>CAZTYV010000036.1:0-23716 GCA_964617675.1 uncultured Halochromatium sp.
ACCTCCGGCCCCTGCCTCCCGAAGGCAGTGCTCTACCAGGCTGAGCTACACCCCGATGTATGATTTGCGTACTGAGCCCTGAGCGAGGGACCTCAGTGTGACGCTTCAGTGCGCGACGGTGGTCGCCACTTAGTAGGTCCGAGCCACCGCGAAGTCCGCGGTTGCGCTCATCGCGTCGCGGCTTGCGGATGCGGGAACCATCTCGAGCGCTTGCTTGGCGGCCTCAGCATGCCACCGAGCAAGCTCGACAGTATAGTCGATCGCTTTGGTGGCGACAATCGCCTCGATGACCTTATCGATGTGCTGCCGCCCGCCTTCTTCAATCGCGGCGCGAAGCAGCTTGCGTTGGGCCTCGGAGCCGACCTCCATCGCGCGAATGACCGGCAGCGTCGGCTTGCCCTCGTCGAGATCGTCGCCGACCTGCTTACCGATGGTGCCCTCATCGGACATGTAGTCGAGCGCATCATCGACGAGCTGGAAGGCGATACCGAGGTGCAGTCCATAACTTGCCATCGCCGACTCGACCTCAGGCGGCCCGCCGGTGATCACGGCCCCGAGCCGCGTTCCCGCCTCGAACAGCGTCGCCGTCTTGCGCTGGATCACCTCCATGTAGCGCGCTTCATCGGTATCAGCGTCGTTCGCGTTGAGCAACTGCAAGACCTCGCCCTCAGCGATGCGCGCGGTGGCGCGGGCCATGACCTCCATCACCCGCAGATTCCCCACATCCACCATCATTTCAAATGCGCGCGCATAGAGGAAATCGCCGACCAGCACGCTGGCCTCGTTGCCCCAGACACTATTGGCCGTGGTCCGGTTGCGTCGCAGCTCAGACCCGTCGACCACGTCGTCATGTAACAAGGTGGCGGTGTGGATGAACTCGACGATGGCCGCCGCGTCGAGATGGCGCTCGCCCTCGTAGCCGCAAGCGCGGGCCGCTAAAAGCACGAGCAGCGGCCGAAGACGCTTACCACCGCTGCTGACAATGTAGTGCCCGATCTGGTTGATGAGCACCACGTTCGACTTCAGCCGATCAACGATGAGTCGGTCGACGGCCTGCACATCGTCGGCGACGGGGGCCCGAATCTGGGAAAGATCCATGTAGGGGAATCGACGGCTAGTAGGGCCGGCGAATGCTAGAGTCGCGCCCTCAGGGTGTCAAGACACCGAATCGCGGCTTTGACGATCTGTTCGGCCCGCGTCATAATAGGGGGTCTTGTGCAGCGACCCGCCCCGCGTTCGCGTTCCAGCCTCCAAGCGGCTCGGGCAGGTCGAGTCCTGTGACGGGCGCCGCTCACCGGTCCCCCACGATTTCCCGAGGCCTCTCGAGACTACCATGTACGCAATCATTGAAACCGGCGGTAAACAGTACCGTGTCGCCGAGGGCGATCTCCTGACCGTCGAGAAGCTCGACGCCGCCCAAGGCTCCTCCCTGGATCTGTCGCACGTGCTCATGCTCGCCGATGATGAGTCGGTTCAGGTCGGCAAGCCGTACCTGGAAGGGGCCAAGGTGACGGCAGAGGTCACCGCCCACGGTAAGCACGACAAGGTCCGCATCCTCAAGTTCAAGCGGCGCAAGCACCACCTGAAACGGCAGGGCCACCGCCAGAGCTTCACCCAGCTTAAGATCACCAGTATCAGTAACGGCTAAGGGCCTGCGGCCTCGCCGGCGCAACGGAGACAAGAACCATGGCACACAAAAAGGCAGGCGGCAGCTCGCGCAACGGCCGCGATTCGGAATCGAAACGGCTCGGCGTCAAGCGCTTCGGTGGCCAGTCCGTCACCGCCGGCAGCATCATCGTGCGTCAACGCGGCACCCGCTTCCACGGTGGCGAGCACGTCGGCTGCGGCCGCGACCACACGCTCTTCGCGCTGAAGGACGGTGTGGTGCGCTTCGAGGTCAAAGGGCCGCGCAACCGCAAGTACGTGCGTATCGAGCCGAGTGAAGCGAGTGCGTGAAATTCGTCGATGAAGCGGAGATCCGCGTCGAGGCGGGCGACGGCGGCAACGGCTGTGTCAGCTTTCGCCGCGAGCGCTTCATCCCGAAGGGCGGTCCAGACGGCGGTGATGGTGGCGACGGCGGCAGCGTCTATCTTATTGGTGATGCCGGGCTGAACACCCTGGTCGATTTTCGCCACGCGCGCCGGCACCGAGCCGAGCGCGGGCGCGACGGCATGGGACAGAACCGAACCGGACGTGCGGGTCAGGACATCATCGTCCCGGTTCCGCTTGGCACTCGCGTCCTCGACACGGAGACCGACGAGCTCCTCGGTGAGGTGCTGAGCGAAGGACAGCAGCTGCTCGTTGCCCAGGGCGGCTTTCACGGCATCGGCAACGCCCGCTATAAATCCAGCACGAATCGAGCGCCGCGGCAGTCGAAACCGGGCACACCGGGCGAACGCCGTACCTTGCGCCTCGAGCTCATCCTGCTCGCTGACGTCGGCCTCCTCGGACTGCCCAACGCCGGCAAATCGAGCCTGATCCGGCAGGTCTCGAGTGCTCGGCCTCGGGTCGCGGACTACCCCTTCACGACCCTCTATCCCAATCTTGGCGTCGTCCGACTCGGTCCACGCCAAAGTTTCGTGCTCGCAGACATCCCCGGCCTGATCGCGGGCGCCGCCGGCGGCGCCGGGCTCGGCACGCGCTTCCTCAAACACCTGAGTCGCACGCGGCTACTGCTCCATCTGGTCGATATCGCCCCGCCCGAGGGCAGCCCTGCCCCGCTCGAGCAGGCACGCATCATCGCCACCGAGCTCGCCGCGCACGGCGAGGCCCTCGCTGCCAAGGAGCGATGGCTGGTCCTGAATAAGGCCGATCTGCTTGAGCCATCGGTCGCCGCGGACGTGGCCGAGAGACTGATCGACGCCCTCGGCTGGCAAGGCCCTTGGTTTCTGGTCTCGGCGATCAGTGGTGAGGGCACCCCGGCGCTCGTCAACGCCGTCATGCGACGGCTCGGCGCGCTGCAGCACCCGTTCGAGCCGTCCGCCGAGCCCGCAGACCCCAGCGATCCGGGCGCTGACACGGCAACCGGCTGGCACCCACTCGACTAGCGCCGTCCGCCCGGATGTTCCACCGTCAGTGCATCCCAGACACCCGTCGTTGGGTGGTGAAGATCGGCAGCGCCCTGCTGACACGAGATGGCGCCGGGCTCGACATCGAGGTGCTTGAGCCCTGGGTCAGCGCACTGAGTGCGCGTCGGCTCGCCGGCCACGATCTGGTCCTGGTCTCTTCCGGAGCCGTCGCTCAGGGGATGGCGCGGATGGGCTGGGGCCGTCGCCCGCGAGCGCTGCACGAGCTGCAGGCCGCCGCGGCCATCGGCCAGATGGGGTTGATCCGCGCCTGGGAGACCTGCTTCGCCCGCCACGGCCTGCACACCGCGCAGATCCTGCTCACCCGGGATGATCTTGCCAACCGCGAGCGCTATCTGAATGCGCGCAGCACCCTCCGCACCCTGCTCTCGCTCGGCGTGGTGCCGGTGATCAACGAGAACGACACCGTCGCCACCGACGAGCTGCGCTTCGGTGACAACGACACCCTGGCGGCCCTGGTCGCCAATCTGATCGAGGCCGAACTGCTGGTGCTGTTGACCGACCAAGACGGTCTGTTCGACGCCGACCCGCGCAAGCGCTCGGATGCGTGTCTGATCGCCGAGACTCGCGTCGACGATCACCGCCTCGATCTGGTCGCCGGCGGCAGCGGCGGGCTCGGAAGCGGCGGCATGGTGACCAAGGTCCGGGCCGCGCGCCTTGCCGCGCGCTCGGGCTGTGCCACGGTGATCGCCCCGGGTCGGCGCGCAGATGGGCTCGCGCAGCTCGCCCGTGGAGAGCCCATCGGCACCCTTCTGACGCCGGTACAAGGACCACAGGCGGCCCGCAAGCAATGGCTCGCCGGACATCTGCACGTCAGCGGCCGCCTGGTGCTCGACAGCGGCGCCTCACGGGCACTGCGCGAGCAGGGCCGCAGCCTACTTGCCATCGGTGTCAAGGCGGTCCGCGGCCAGTTCAAGCGCGGTGAGGTGGTCGCCTGCGTCGACGAGCAGGGTCGGGAGATCGCGCGTGGACTGGTCAACTACGATGTGCAGGATACCCAGCGCATCCTGGGTCAGCCCAGCTCGGCATTCATCGGCATCCTTGGCTACATCGATGACGAGGAGCTGATCCATCGCGACAACCTGGTCTTGCTCTAGGGTCTCGCTGGAGCGGCGCTGACCGACGGTCGGCGCGCTTGCCAGTCCCCGTTAAAATCCATACTCTTTGTTGGTGGTTTTACCCCGTCATCGAGCCACCGCCGATTGCCGAAGAGGACACTAGCGGATGCAACCGACTATGGATCGCGCGCGTTTCAATATGATCGAGCAGCAGGTGCGGCCCTGGGATGTGCTCGACGAGCGCGTGCTTACCGTGATGCGCGAGCTGCCACGCGAGGCCTTCGTCCCCGACGGCTATCGCGGGCTTGCCTACGCCGACATCGAGATCCCGCTCGGCGGCAGCGCCTCCATGTTGGCGCCGAAGCTGGTCGGACGGCTGCTGCAGGCGCTGAACCCGCAGCCGCAGGAGATCATCCTCGAGATCGGCACCGGCACCGGCTATGTCACCGCCTGCCTCGCCCATCTTGGCGATGAGGTCTTCAGCATTGAGATCGATCCCGACCTGGCCGAGGGCGCTCGCCAACGCCTCGCCGCCATGGGCCTATCGCAAGCCGAGGTGCATACGGCCGATGCCTTCTGCGGACGCATCGACGGCGGTCCGTTCGACGTCATCGCGGTCACTGGATCAATCCCGACCCAGGAGCCGCTCGCGGGACTGCAGCAATTGCTCTGCGACGGCGGGCGCTTGTTCGTGGTGGTTGGCGAATCGCCGGTGATGGAGGCCTGGCTCATCACCCGCATCGGCAACGACTTTCGCCGCGAGCGCCTGTTCGAGACCTGCATTGCCCCACTGAAGAACGTGCCGCAGCCCGAGCGCTTTGCGTTCTGAGCGGCATCGAGGACGCACGAGCCCATGGAGCAGATCACCCCGAAGGCGCTGAGCGAGCTGATCGCGGCCGCCGGCAAGATCGATGAGCAACGGCCACTGCTGCTCGATGTCCGCGAGCCCTGGGAGCACGCCATCTGCCGCATCGGGGGCAGCGAGCTCGTGCCCATGCGCCAGATCCCGAACGCCGCCGCCGAGCTCGATCGCGAGCGCCCGACTGTCGTCATCTGCCATCACGGCATTCGCTCACAACAGGTGGCGCGCTTCCTCGAGCAACAAGGTTTTCGGCGCGTGATCAACCTGCGCGGTGGCATCGCCGCCTGGGCCAGTGACGTTGATCCCGAGATGCCGACCTATTGAGTGATGCCGTTCGCGCATCGCTCACTCACCCACGCGAGGAGAACGTCATGAGCATCCATCCGGCCCCGATGCCGCTCTGCCAAGCCGCATTCGCGCAGCTGTTGATCATCGACGCCCAAGAGCGGCTGGCCGCGGCCATGCCTGAGGACGTGCTCGAGCGCACCGTCGGCAACATCAACCGGCTCATCACCGCCGCCAAGATCCTCGAGGTCCCGATCATCTCGACCGAGCAATACCCGCAGGGCCTCGGCAAGACCATCGAGGCCGTGCGCGAGCATCTCCCGCAAGACGCCGCCCCCACCGAGAAGACCTGCTTCTCCTGCTGCACCGCCTCTGGCTTCGAGCGCGCACTGACCGAGCAGCCCAAGCGCAAGCAGGTGGTGCTGGTGGGGATGGAGGCACACATCTGCATCCTGCAGACCGCCTCAGGCCTGCAGCGCTGGGGCTATCAGGTCTTCGTCGCCGCCGACGCGATCTGCTCACGCCATGCCGAGAAGAGCCAGAACGCGCTCGAGCGCATGCGCTTCTCCGGGGTCCAGGTCTGCAACACCGAATCGATCGCCTTCGAATGGCTCAGCGACTCGCAACACGCACAGTTCCGCGAGGTCTCGCGGCTGTTCAAGTCGCCCTAGGCTTGCGATCCAGCAGCTCCTGATCCAGCAGCGCCAGCAGGCGCTGCAAGGCACCGCGATTGCGCTCAACGAAGGCGAACCCCTGCTCGCCGACCCGGGCTCGCTCCGCCGCCTCACCGAGCCAGGCCCGAAGCACCGCGGTCAGGGCCTCGGCATCGGCCACCTGCACCGCGCCGCCCTCGGCGACCAGCAAGCGCGTGATCTCGGCGAAGTTGAAACAATGCGGACCAATGGCGACGGGCACCGCTAAGGCCGCGGCCTCCAGCAGGTTATGCCCACCCACCGGTACCAGACTGCCGCCGATGAAGGCCGCGTCGGCGGCCGCCAGGAACAGCGGCAGCTCACCCATGCTGTCCACCAGGTAGACCGCGCAGGCTCGATCCCAAGCCTGCCCGTCACTGCGGCGCTGCATCGGCAGCCCCTCGCGACGGATCAGCGCGGCAACCCGATCGAAACGCTCCGGATGACGTGGCACCAAGACGAGCAGCACCTCATCGAACTGGCCGCGCAGCCGGCGCTGCACAGCAAGCAACTGCTCTTCCTCACCCTCATGGGTACTGGCCGCGACCCAGACCGGGCGATTGATGCCCCAGTCGCGACGCATCACCTCGGCCCGATCGCGCAGGCTGGCGGGCAGCCGGACATCAAACTTGATGCTACCGGTGACCTGCAGCTGGCTCGGGTCGGCGCCGAGCGCGACAAAGCGTCGCGCGTCAGTGTCGCTCTGAGCCGCGATCCGGGCGAATCGGCGCAGCGTACGCTGGGTGAAGCCACCGAGGCGCGCGTAGCCAGCGGCTGAGCGCGCCGACATCCGCGCATTCGCCAAGATCACCGGCACACCTCGCTCGGCGCAGCTCGCGAGCATATTCGGCCAGATCTCGGTCTCGACCACCAGCACCAAGCTCGGCCGCACGCGCTCGAGGAATCGCCGCATGATCCATTTCAGGTCATAGGGGGTGAAGGCGTGCTGGACCCGCCCGCCGAACAGGTCCTGCAGGCGCTGGGCGCCGGTCGGCGTGGTGGTGGTCAGGATCAGTCTCAACGCCGGCTCGCGGCCAAGCAGCTCTCGGATCAGCGGCTGCATCGCCTGCACCTCACCCACCGAGACCGCATGAATCCAGAGATCGACCGCGTGCAACGGCTGGCGCCAAAACCCCAAGCGCTCGCTCCAACGCTCGAGATAGGCCGGGTTGCGATAACTACGCCAGAGCAGGCGAAGCAGCACCAAGGGCAGCAGCAGCCACAGCAGCAGGGAATAGAGCCGGTGCATCAGCGAACCGCACCGCCTGAGCGCGGGGCTGGGCCCGCATCACGTTGGTCATTAGCGGGGCGATCAGCGAGCAGATCAGCGGGGGAATGGTCGCGGCCCCAGCGACGCCAGCCCTCGAGCGCCGGCTTCGGGCGATGCTTGAGCAGCTTCCAGGCGACCCCGACCAGGTTGTCGCCGTAAGAGATCGCCTTGCGCGGCAGCACCAGCGGATGGTCCGAGGCCGTTGCGGCACCGCGCAGGCAGGTCATCGCGCTGCGGTAGCCGGCAGCAGCAGCAAGACGAACCGTCTCCTGATCGAAGCTACCGAAGGGGTAGCAGAGATGCTCGACAGGCTCGCCGAGCAGGTCTTCAAGCGCCTGTCGGCTTTGCCGGAGCTCAAGGGCCTGCTCCTCTGGCGCCAGCGTGGCAAGCTTGCGATGACTCACCCCGTGCGAGCCGACCTGAATCCCCGCTGCCCGCAGCGCGCGCAGTTCATCGGCGCTCATCAGGGCGGGCGCGGCGCGACCCGGCGACGGCGTCGCCCAACGCATGCGCTGCCCGATCCAATCGCTGATCGCATAGACCACAGCGGGAAAACGATGAGCGCTCAACACCGGCAAGACATGCTCGATAAACCCTGCATAGGCATCGTCGAAGGTCAGCACCAAGGCGCGCGGCGGCAGCGGTTCTCGGCCCCCGAGTCCGGCCAGGGCCTGATCGAGCCCAATCACATTGAAGCCCGTGCGCGCGAGCATGGCCATCTGCCGCGCAAACCGGCCCGCATCGCAATAGTTGGCGCGATGCGCTCGCATCGGTGCAAAGCGCCCGACCTGGTGATACATCAGGATCGACAAGCGGGGCTCCGGCCTGAGCCTGGGGACCAGATTGCCGTCAGCCATTGGCGAGGTGGGTGTAGAGCTCATGGTAGCGTCGCATGATCGCATCCCGTGAGAACTCCTGCTCGACACGCCGGCTGCCGCCCGCGACCAAGGCTGCCGGCAGCGCCGGATCGCCGAGCACCTGAGCGATGCCCTCGGCCAGTCGCGCTGCATCAGCACAGGGGACGCAATAGGCATCCTCGCCATGGCGGGCGATCTCGCGCGCTCCACGAAAGGCGGTCGTGACCAAGGGGCGTCGCCAGGCCCAGGCCTCCAGGATCACGTTGCCCAAGGCCTCTCGCTCGAGCGAGGGGAAGACCACCAGGTCAGCGAGCTGCAGAAAGGGCGCGGGGTCGAGCCGCCAGCCGAGCCAGAGGATGCGCTCGTCGATGCCGAGCCCACGCGCCTGCTCCTGAAGTCTCTGCTGCAGTGGCCCGTCGCCGAGCATCAGCAGACGCCAGCGCCCCGCAGACGTCTCCGCCGGCAGCTGCGCCAGGGCCTCGAGCAGATAGCGATGCCCCTTCACGGTCACGAAGCGACCCATGCAGAGCAGCAGGCGCTCATCGCTCGCCAACCCCAGCGCGTGGCGGAGTCGCACCATCTCCTGCTCTGGCCGCTGCGCTGGTCGATCGACGAAGTTGTAGATCTGATAGACGTGCTGCGCCGGCAGTCCCTGCGCGACCATCCAATCGCAGAGCTGGCGCGTGTTACCGATCCAGGCATCGGCGTGACGGTAGCTCGATAGCTTGTAATAGCCGCCGAGCCGCGTCAGATGGAGCGGCCGGGACCGACGGTGGCCGGCGAGCCGGGTCAAGCGCGTTGCGCGCCCCATGTAGGTATGCACGATTTGCGGCCGGGTTTGTCGCACCAGTCGGTCGATCGCGGCCTTCGAGACCGGGTCCCACACGGTACGAAACGGCAGCCGATGGTAACTCAGCGGCGCCTGACCTCCTCGCTCGAGCGCCTGCTCGAGCGCGCCGCCGGCGCGCACGGCGATCTCGGCGCGTGCGCCACGCTCGGCCAGCGCCTCACAATAGCGCTGAAACCAACGCTCGGCCCCACCCAGGCCCTTGCTGCCGATCAACTGCAGGCTCGAGGGCCATTTCGATCCGGTCGCTCTATCTACGGCCATCGTTCCTCACCCCGATCCAGAAAGCAGCTCCCGATACACGGCGAGATTCCCCTCCACCATCACATCAACCGAAAACAACCTCCTGACCCGCTCAGCGCCTGCCTGGCCGAGGCGCTGGCAGCGCATCGGATCGGCGATGAGCTCACGGATGGCCCGGCCCAGTGCCTCGCCATCCCCGGTTGGAACCAGGACGCCCGTAACGCCGTCCTCGACCGCCTCTGGAATCCCGCCAACGCGACTCGCGACAATCGGTACCCCGGCCGCTGAGGCCTGTAGCAGCGAGACGCCTAGCCCCTCCATCAGCGCTGGATGCACCAGCAGGGTCAGACAGGCTAACAGCTGCGCCAGATCATCACGAAACCCCACCAAGTGGACCCGCTGCTCGAGTCCAAGCCGACGAATCTGCTGCTCGAGCGCAGCAGCGAGCGGCCCCTGGCCGAAGAACACCACCTGCAGCTGCGGCTGCTCGGCGAGCAGGTCCGGCAGCCGCTGCAGCAAGAGTGTATGTCCCTTGCGCTCGATCAACTGCGCGACCACGCCGAGCACCTGCGAATCCGCTGGCAACCCGAGCCGATCCTGGATCAGCCCCGGCCGGCAGGGATGGGCAAAACGCTCGGCGCTTACGGCACTGCGCACCACGCGCAGCTTCGCCGAGGGCAGCCCCTCATCGAGTAGCACGCGCGCGATCCCCTGCGAGATCGCGATCACCCGATCATGCAGCCGGTACTTGAGCGCGACCAACCAGCGCGGCTCGGGGTTGTCGACCCGGCGTGTATGCAGCACCGCGACCCCAGCCAGGCACGCCGCGAGCCCCCCCATCAGGTCGGCGCCGATGCGGCTGTGGAGATGCACCAGGTCCGGCTCGAGACGGCGGATCAGCCGATACAGGCGCCCAAGCATCAACAGGTCCAGATCGCCGTGCATCGGCATCCCATGCACCTCGGCGAAGGGCTCGGCGCGCGTCGCGAGCACACAGCCACGGCGACAGGCAAGATGATTCTCGATGCCACGCGCGCTCAGTCCCTCCAAGAGATAGAGCACCTGCAGCGCGCCACCATAGAGGTGCGCCCCACCCTCGACATGCAGCACCCTCATCGCCACGCCCGCCTTAGAGCCACCGGCATGCGCCTCGTCCTCACGCTGACTCCATGCGCGGCTGGGCCGGGTCAACAAGCTCGGCGAGCGTCGCCATCACCTCCTCAACCTCGATCTCACGCATGCAATCGAAGCGCCCGCCACAGGTCGGCCGACGGCGACAGGGCGAGCATTGCAGAGGATGGTAGAGCACGCGCGCATGCGGGCTCCCGGTTTGGGTATAAGGGCAGGTGGAGCCGAACAGCAGCACCGTCGGGCGCTCGAAGGCGATGCCCATGTGGCTGAGCCCGGTATCGACACCGACGACCAGGTGCGCGCGCCGAATCAGCGCCGCCGCACTCAGCAGGCTGGTCACGCCAACCAGGTTGATGATCGGCGCGCCCGCGGAGGCGATCGCCCGCGCTGCCGCCTGATCGGCCGGGCCACCAAGCATCACCGCTGGCAGCCCATATCGCCCCTGAATACGCGCGGCCAGCGGCACCCAGCGTGCATCAAGCCAATGCTTCTGCGCACGCGTGGTGAACGGACAGATCACCGCGTAGCCCGAGCCCAGCCCATGGTCGGCGATCAGCGCGGCCGCCTCGCGCTCGGCCTCGGGGCTGGGGTAGACGCGCATGCGAAAATCATCCGTCGGCCAACCCAAGACCGCTGCCAGATGCCGGTACTCCGAGCTGATGCGCGAGCTGTCTGGGCCGCGGTCGATCACGCGCGTCATCAGCAAGCCCCCGCCCTCGCGCGAGCCGAGTCCGATGCGTTCACGAGCACCGCAGAGCCCAACCGGCAGAGCACTCTTGAGCAGCCCTTGAAGATCGATCGCGAGATCGAAGCGCCGCGCTCGCAGGTCGCGGAGCGAGACCCGCAGCTCGCGCCAGAGCTGCCGGTAGGCGCGCGCGCGCCAGAGTCGACGCCATTGACCCAACGGCCAAGCGATCACCTCATCGAGGTCAGGATGCCCAGCGAGCAGGCTCGCGCACTCGGGCTGAACCAGCCAGGCGATCCGCGCCCCTGGATACGCCCGCCGCGCACTCGCGATCAACGGTGAGGCAAAGACCAGATCGCCGATCGCGCTCAAACGCACAAGCAGGATGCGGCGCGAGCCATCGCGGGGCATCGTTGCAGGCTTGCGCGTCTCGGGGGCGAGCGTCGAGGTCGGCGGCAGCCACCTTTTAGGCGTCGGGCCCATGTCCGATCAGCGGCCCTCAGCCGCCGCTGGCCGATACAGGGCCAGGCTGAGTGCGACACCCGCAAGCAGCGCCCAGTAACCGCGGAAGTCCTGATGCACCATGCGAAAGTTGAATAGGCTCCAAAGCGCTAGATAGAGCAGCGCGAGCAGCAGGAACAGACCCAGATCGCGACTGAGGCTCCCCTGGCGAAGCGCACCAACGATACCCAGCATCAGCAGCACCGCCATCGCCATCCAGAGGGCGAGCCCGACCAGACCGAGCTGGGTCAGGATCTCGAGATAGCTGTTGTGAAGATGCTTGAGGACCCCGTCCGTCGGGTCCCAGAGTCCGGCTGCGGCATCGCTCCCCGCCGAATCCGCAACCGCTTCCAGCATCAACGGATAGCTCGCCCCCGGACCCCATCCGAGCCAGGGCCGCTGCAGCCAATGCTCGAGACCGAAGCGTTGCGCGCTCCAACGCAGGGTGATCGAGGTGATCTGCTCAGCCGGCTGCTCACCGCGCAGCAGCTGCTGCGCCACCTCCTGCTCCTCGCTGAGCCGATCGAGGATCTCGCTCGCGTTCAGGGCGATCAACACCGACAGGGCCAGCGCAGCAGTCATCAACGGCGCGCGCGGGACTCGGCCGTGCACTCGCAGCTGCTGACGCAGCCACAGCGAGAGGCCGAGCAGCCCGACGAGACCGAGCCCGAGCCAGCTGCCGCGGGCCTGCGTCAGGATGAACCCCTCGGCCAGCAGGACCAGCGCCCCGCCCCACAGCGGCAAGGCCCAAGGCCGCAGGCGCCCATCGGCGCGCAACCAACAGCGCCGGCGCAGCGTCAAGAGTCCGATCAGCGCCGTGCCGGAGAACAGCGCATACCCCAGCGCCGGGAAACCAAAACCGGGGCGCGCGTCGAAGAAGGCCGCGGCATCGCTGACCAGCAGCGCCCAATCCAGACGCCAGAGGGTGCCCAGCACCAGCCCGATCAGTGCCAGCAGGAGCAGGCGCAGCACCAAAGGCTCGCGACCGCCAAGCGCGTAGGCGACTGGCACAAAGACGATCAGCTGCGCCCAGCTGAGTGCGACGACCCATGCCGCGGTGCCTTCCGCAACGGGCTCCACCCGCGGAAACCCCAGCTGAAGCAGCGCGTAGAGCGCGAACAGGAGCGCAAGCCAGACCACCGGGTGGCTCGGCAGGCGCGGGCCGCGCATCAGGCGCAGCAGAAACCAGAGCCAGATCAGCAACAGCCCCGCGGCAACACCGGCCGGTGCCAGGAACAGGCAGAGTGCGAGTCCATGGAGGGCGAAGAGGCGCAGGCCATCGAGCCCGCGCTCCGCGGACGGAGTCGGTGGCGTGCTCACGACAGGGGACCTAGGGCCATGGCAGCGTCGAGTCTGAGGGAGCGCGGATCGGTGGTCGGGCCCCTTACTATAACCCCGAGCGCTCGAGCGGGTTGAGCCCGGGTGCGGTCGGCCATGCCTCGGTATAGTATGGGACCGAGCTCAGCTGGCGGATACGATGCGACCGGATATTGCCATTCTCAGCCCGCTCGCGCGCCATGTCGGCCGCGCGCATGGCGGTATCACGCCGGTGGTGACCGCGCTCTGCGACGGCCTCTGTCGCGCCGGGGCGCGAGTCGAGCTGCTCGGCCTCGGCAACGATGACCCGCGCGAGCGCCTCGCGTCGGTCGCTGGCGATGTCGGGGTCCATGTCCTCGGCCGGGGGCACCAGTGGCAACAGTCGCGCCGGTTGCGGCATTACCTGACCGAGCGCGCGCCGGCGGCGCTGCTCGCGGCCGGGCATCGCGCGAACGTCCTCGCGGCCCGTCAGGCCGGCGGCAGCACCCGTGTCGTACTCAGCGTTCACAATGCCATCACCCCGGGGATGGCGCGACTCAATCCAATGCGCCGCTGGGCGCGATTGCGCGCACTGCGGCGTTGGTACCCGGGCGCCGACGCCATCGTCTGCGTCTCCCACGGGGTTGCCACCGATGTCGAGCGCCTGATGCCGCGGTGTCGCGAGCTTCTGCACTGCATCCACAACCCCGTCGCCTCCGCACCGGTCGAGCCGAGCCTCAGCCTGCATCCCTGGCTCGAGGATCGATCGCGGCCCGTGATCCTCGGCGCTGGCCGCCTGACGGCCCAAAAGGGCTTCGATAGCCTGATCCGCGCCTTCGCCCGGGTCCAACACCGACCGCCGGGGCCGCGTCTGTTGATCCTCGGCGAAGGCCCAGATCGCAATGCATTGCTTCAGCTCGCCGACCAGCTCGGCGTCGCATCGCGGGTCGCACTGCCGGGCTTCGTGCCGAATCCGCGCGCGCAGATGGCGGCAGCCGCAGTCTTCGTGCTGGCATCGCGCTGGGAGGGCTTCGGCAACGTCGTGGTCGAGGCGATGGCCGCCGGAACCCCGGTCGTCGCCACCGATTGTCCGAGCGGCCCGCGCGAGATCCTCGCCGATGGCGCCTACGGCCCGCTGGTCGGGGTCGATGATGTCGACGCCATGGCCAGCGCCATCACCCGCACGCTCGACGCACCGACGGCATCCACCCGGCTGCGCGCGCGCGCTGCGGACTTCGCGCCCGAGCAAGTCGCGGCGCGCTACCTCGCCTTACTGCTTCCACCCGGGAGGGTTGAACGATGACGGAGCACGAGCCCGCGGACGTTTCAGGCTCGCCGCACCAGAATGGGGACGAGAATGGGACCCAGATCGGGCAGCAGCCCAGTGCTCGAGCCCAGGTCAGTGGCGGTGGCGGCGTGGGCCAACGACGGCTCGCCATGATCGGCTTTCGTCCGGGAAGCGGTGGCATCGGTCGCGTGATGACGACCCTCATGGACGCGCTGATCGATGAAGGGATCGAGATCGATCTCCTCCTCCCGCCCGGCGAGCACCCAGACCTCGACGGTTTACGCGGGAGCGTTCAGCGCTTCGAGGTCGACAGCGGCCATCGGCGCCTGGCCAAGTCAGCCCTGAGAGCCTATCTGCAAGAGCGCACGCCAGCGGCGATCCTCAGTAACAAGGATCAGACCCATCGGCTCTTGCGCCGGCCCCTGTTGGGTGATCGTCGCCCGTTCACGGTGTTTCGCATCGGCACCAATGTCCCGGAGCGGCTCAAGCGCACCAGCCGTTACAGCTCGATCCTGAAGCGCTGGGAGCTCGCAGCACTCTATCGACAGGCCGACCTGCTGATCGGCAACTCCTCGGGCGTCAGCGCCTCCCTGCACGCGATGCTTCGGCAGGGCCCCGGGTGGCTCCGACGCCAGCCCCGCATCGAGACCATCCTGAATCCGGTCGATGCCGAGGCGATCGCGCAGCTCGCCAGCGAGCCGATGTCTCACCCCTGGCTCAAGCAGAAGACCGGACCGGTGATCCTGAGCGTCGGGCGCTTGGTGCGCGCGAAGAACTTTGGTCTGCTGCTGCGCGCCTTTGCCCTGCTGCCTGCCGAGATCAACGCCCGACTGATGATCTGTGGCAGCGGCAGTCAGCACGAGCGACTGCTCGCGCTCGCCACGCGGCTCGAGATCGCGGATCGGGTCGAGCTGCTCGGCCATCAGTCGAACCCGTTTCGTTATGTTGCGGCGGCCGATCTGTTCGTCTGCTCCTCGATCTTCGAGGGCGCGAACAACGCACTGATCGAGGCCATCGCGCTCGGAACCCCCTGCGTCTCGACCGACTGCCCGAGCGGCGCGCGCGATATCCTCGATGAAGGGCGGCTCGGGCCGCTCGTTCCGGTCGACGACCCGCGCGCACTCGCCGAGGCGATGCGCTCGGTGCTCGAGGCCCCGTTGCCAGCCGAGCGGCTGCGCGCGGGTGCCGCGCGCTTCGACCCCAAGCGCAGCGCCGCGCGTTACGCGGAGGTGCTTGGGCTGAGTGCACCCGAGCCAGACTCCGGACTCGAGTCCGATGCCCTGAAAGACCTCCCACACCGCCTGTGGCAGCGGCGATGACGGAGCCGTTCATGGGGACCCCTGGGCCTCTTCGCGGCACCGGCGACCGCCTCGCGGTCTTCGCCGCCACCTCTGGCCATAGCGGCGTTGATCGCATCCTGACCAACCTGATCACGCAATGGGCCGCCTGGGGGCTGCGGGTCGATCTCTTGCAGGTGCGCCGACATGGTCCAACGCTGTCACCGCTGCCCACGGGGGTGCGTTGCATCGATTTGGGGACCGCCCACGTCAACAGCGCCCTGCCGGCCCTGGTGCGCTATCTGCGGCGCGAGCGGCCGCGGGCGCTGCTGGCGGACAAGGATCGGGTCAATCGCATCGCGATCCTGGCGCGCCGGCTCGCCGGCACCCCCACCGTGCTGGCCGTGCGGCTCGGCACCACGGTGTCGGTCAATCTCGCCAGCCGCGGCCCGCTCGAGCGCTGGCTGCAGCGCCTCTCGATCCGCTACCTGTATCGGCTCGCCGATCGCATCATCGTCCCGTCCAATGGCGTTGCGAGCGATCTGGTCGAGCGGCTCGGCGTCGAGCACGCGCGCATTCAGGTCGCCCAGAGCCCAATCGTCTCGGCGCGGCTCGAGGCACTGGCGCGTGCAGCGGTTGACCACCCGTGGCTCGCGCCCGGCGAGCCGCCGGTCATCCTCGGCGTCGGCGAGCTAGGCGCCCGCAAGGACTTTGGCACCCTGATCCGCGCCTTCGCCCTAGTCCGCACCGAGCGGCCCTGTCGGCTGATCATCCTCGGCCGTGGCCGCCAGCGCGAGCGGCTTCTAGCCCTGGCCGCTGAGCTCGGCGTCGGCGAGGTCGTCGACCTGCCGGGCTTCGTTGCCAACCCCTACCCGTACATGCGCCAGGCCGCCCTGTTCGCGCTGACCTCGCGCTGGGAGGGGTTGGGCATCGTCTTGGTCGAGGCACTGGCCTGCGGGACCCCGGTAGTGAGCACCGATTGTCCTTCCGGCCCACGCGAGATCCTCGAGCCCTGCTGTCCGCAGGCCCTCGTGCCCGTCGGCGACCACCTGGCCTTGGCGCGCGTGATCGGCGAGACCTTGGCACAGCCGCCGGCGCGGGCGGTGCTGATCGAGCGCGCCCAAGACTTTTCGATCAGCGTCAGCGCCCGCGTCTATCTGGCCGCACTCGGGATCAGCGGCGTGCCATATGGCGACCCAGATGGCGACCCAGATGGCGACCCAGGATGATCATCACCGTTCGGGATCAGGGTGATGGCTATTCCGCGGATCGGGCCGGCTGTCTCCCCGCCGCGCGCGCCGACGACAGCGCCGGCAAGTCACCACGCTCGAGACAGCGCTCGATCGCCTCGCAGAGGAGCTGATGACCGCGCGCGGTGTAATGCACGCTGTCGCGCACGAGGAACAGGCCATCGAGGTCAGCTTGATCGGCGAAGTCCTGATAGGGGTCACAGTAGTCGAGCCCGCGCTCGTCGAGCAGGGAGCGCACCAGCTGCCGCGGACCGTCGAAGGCCTCGGGATCGCGCAGCGCATTCAGCTCGGGAAAGAGCACCACCCCGAGCGGTAACCCCTTCTGATCCAGTGCATCGGTGAACTGATCCAGTCGCGTCGCAAACCGCTCGCGGTTCTCGTCCGCCTGCCAAGCATCGACCACCGAACGCATCCAGGCTGTGTGATAGGCCTCGCGCTCGTCAGCGCTGAGCAGCGCGTAGCGCACCCGGGTATCGAGCTCATCGAGGAAGCGCACGGCATAGGTGCGCGCGATCCGTGCCTGGATGCGCGCGATCCACTGCGGCTTGTGCCAGCCGTCCGCCTGACGCCGCGCGCGCCGCGCCGGACCGACGCCCTCCATCGGCGCGAAGTCATTCAGGGTGATGCCGAGCAGCACCGCGTCTGGGTCAGCGCCAAGGAAATCCAGCTCGGCCAATGTCACGTAATGCCCGAAGCTGTAGGCATGCACGCCGAGATTGAGGACGCGCCAGCCGGATGGATCGTCCTCAGCCGGCCCGTCGAGACAGTGCGTGAAGCGCTCGTCGGCCTCCACGCCGGGCCCAAGCACGACCGAGTCACCCACGACCGCGAGCCGTGGTCCCTCACCCGGGCGTGCCGCGAAGTCGGCGTCGCGAAAGCCCTGGGCGTTGATCTCGATTGGGATCTGCTGATAGGCGGTGCCCTCGAAGCGACCGGAGAAGCCCGGCTGGTAGTGGTAACCAAGCGCCGGATGCGGTCGCTCAAGCCCCTCCGGATAGCCATAGCCGCTGATTGGTCGGCTGACCACGAACTGATAAAACACGAAGCCCGCCAGCTGCAGCAGTAACAAGACGAACAGCAGCCAGACCAGGATCAACAACAGACGACGCGCCATTCCCATCCCCGACGATGCACGAGTTCTCCAGACCCCTATCTTATGAAAGAATCGGGTTCCCGCCGACCAGGATGGCAGTCACAAAGAGGTCAACCGATGACGCCCTTCAGCAACATCCTCTACGTGATCGACCCTGACGCCGAGCAGGCCTGCGGTCTCGAGCGTGCGGCGGCCTTGGCGCGCGGAAACCAGGCCCGACTCACGGTGACCGAGGTGGTGGAGCCCTTGCCGGCGAGCGCTCGGCTCGAAGAGCTGGACCTCAGCGTCGAGGAGCTGCAGCGGGCCGGCCAGCGCGCGAGCTCGGCACACATCGAGCAGCTGATCGAGCCGTTTCGGGAGGGGCTCGAGATCGAGACCCAGGTCCTGACTGGCAGCCTGTTCCTCGAGGTGATCCGAGATGTGCTGCGGCACAAGCGCGATCTGGTCATCAAATGCGTCGGCGGGCGCTCTTCAGCGGGCTCCCTGTTTGGCAGCAACGACCTGCACCTGATGCGGAAATGCCCATGTCCGGTCTGGCTCAGCCGGCCCGACGCGGCCTTGAACTTCGAGCGAGTCCTGGCCGCGATCGATGTTGCCGCACTCGCCGGACCCAAGGAGCAGCAGCATGAGCAAGCTCTGAATGCCCGCATCCTCGACCTGGCCGCCACCTTGGCACTGTCGGAATTCGCTGAGCTGCACCTGGTGCACGTCTGGGAGGCCTTGGGCGAGCCGCTGTTGCGCGGCGGGCTGATCGCGACCCCGTCGGAGACCAAGATCGACGCCTATATCGATGCCGAGCGGCGTCGCCACGCGCAGGCGCTCGAGCAGGCGCTCGTCGACTTGGAGACCCGTCTTGGCCGCGAGACCATGGGCTGGCTCAAGCCGGTGCGCCATCTGCCGAAGGGCTCTCCGCGCGATGAGCTCCCGGCCCTGGCGGCGCGCATCCAGGCCGACATCCTGGTGATGGGCACCGTTGGCCGCTCTGGCATCTCCGGGCTGCTAATGGGCAACACGGCGGAGACCATCCTGCACCGGATCGACTGCTCGGTGCTGGCCGTCAAGCCGCAGGACTTCGTCACGCCAGTGACCCTCTAACGCCCCTGGGCAACACGTTTGCGGTGGATGTCGATGATGTTGTCGGCGGCAAAGTCCACCGCATCGCGGAACGGGTAGAGGATAACCGGGGCGCCGGCACGCCAGAGCTGCGCACCACGCGCCTCGTCGCGTGCCACGACGGCGACCTCGCCGTTGAAGTGTCGCTCCGCCAAGGCCTGCAGCAGCATCCGGTTGGACTCGACATCGGGCAGGGTGCTGATCACCCACTGCAGTCCGTCCAAGGGCAGGGTGTCGAGAAAGGCAGGATCATGGCCGTCGCCGAAGCACACCGGCAGCGGGTCCTGCTCGAGCCCTCGAACCAGGTCCGGGTCACAGTCGACACCGAGCACCCGCAGCTCGGCGGCTTGCAGCCGCCGCGCCATGCGCAGTCCGTAACGCCCGAGTCCCAGCACCAAGACCTGTGGCCGCAGATCGCCCATGACCTGGGCCTCGGCGGCGATCTCTCGCTCCGGCCGGCGACGCTCGAACACCCCAAGCAGCGGCTCCAAGAGTCGGTACAGCGGCTGCGAGTACAGGATCAGATAGGTGGATAGGGTGATGGTGACGATGCCGACCAGGGTCGTCAGGCCAAGGGCCTCCACCCCAACATGGCCGAGCCCGATGCCCATGGCGATGAAGACGATCGAGAACTCGCTGATCTGCGCCACTGTCAGGCCAGCCAGAAAGCCGGTGCGCTTGCGGTAGCCCATGAAGCCCATGATGACCATCACGATCAGGGGATTGCCAATCAGCACGAATAGCGACAGCAGCACAGCCGGCCAGACCTCGGCACCCAGGGTCGAGAAATCGAGCTCGGCGCCGAGGTCGACGAAGAAGAACAGCAACAGGAAGTCGCGGATGCCGCTGAGACGCGCACTGATGGCCTCGCGATAGGCCGTTGAGGCGAGCGAGAATCCGGCGAGAAAGGCACCCGCCTCCTTCGAGAATCCTGCCCACTCGCCCAAGGCCGCGAGCCCCGTCCCCCAGGCGATGGCAAAGATCAGCAGCAGCTCCTGCGAGCGCGCCATGCTGCGCATCAGCGGCGGGATCAGGTAGCGCATCAAGACGAACATCAGCAGCCCGGCCCCGAGGATACGCCCGATCAGCGAGACCGCGAGCTCCCAGGCCGGCGCATCGCCACCGGCGCCGAGCGCGCTCATCGCCATCATCGCGACCACCACCGCGATGTCCTGCACGATCAAGAAGCCGATCGCGATCCGGCCGTGAAGCGCGTCGAGCTCGCCTTTGTCGGAGAGCAGCTTGACGATGATGATGGTGCTGGAGAAGGTCAGCGCAACGGCCACATAGAGGGCCTCGACCACGCCCTTGCCGAGCGCCAGGATGAGCAGGAAGCCGAAGACAATGGTAAACGCGAGCTGACCGAGACCGGTCGCGAGCGCCACCTTGCCGATGTCCCGCACCCGTGTCAGGTCGAGCTTGAGACCGACCACGAACAGCAGCACCGAGACGCCGATCTGCGCGAGCACGCTGACCTGATCATGGGACTTCACCAGCTCGAAGCCCGCGGGACCCACCGCAATGCCGACGATGATGTAGGCGATCAGGACCGGCTGGCGCAGGCGCACCGCGATCGCACCCGCGACGGCGGCGAGGACGAGCAGTGCGGCGAGCTCGGCGAAGGGGTCCAGCGTCATGGCAGTGGGGTCATGGCCGGGCGCTCAAGGCGCATTCGAGGCGGGGATCGGTCGATGCGGGCCGACGCCGGTGCGTGGCACCGAGAGACCGCCGGACAGCGAACTCCGTTATACTTCGACGGCTAACGCGGCGGCGCCGCGCGAGCCTTCCACCACAGGCGTTTGCGAGTCCCATGGCGGTCAACATCCTTGGTCTTTCGGCATACTATCACGACAGCGCCGCGGCCCTGGTGCGCGACGGTGAGGTGCTGGCCGCCGCCCAAGAGGAGCGCTTCTCGCGGAAGAAGCACGATGCCGAGTTCCCAGCAGCGGCGGTGCGCTACTGCCTGGAGGAGGCCGGTCTGCGGCTTGCCGAGCTCGACCAGATCGTCTTCTACGACAAGCCGCTGATCAAGTTCGAGCGCCTGCTCGAGACCTATCTGGCCTATGCCCCGAGCGGCCTGCGCTCGTTCATCACCGCAATGCCGATCTGGCTGAAGGAGAAGCTGTTCCTAAAGGACCTGCTGAAGAAGGAGCTGTCCAAGCTCGGCGCGGTGCCGATTGCACAACTGCCGCCGCTGCTCTTCACCCAGCACCACCAAGCGCACGCCGCCTCGGCCTTCTTTCCGAGCCCCTTCGAGCGCGCGGCGGTGCTCTGCCTGGATGGCGTCGGCGAGTGGGCCACCACCAGCGCCTGGCTCGGCGAGGGCAACCGGCTCAGCCCGCGATGGGAGATCGCCTTCCCGCATTCGCTCGGTCTGCTCTACTCGGCCTTCACCTATTTTTGCGGCTTCAAGGTCAACTCCGGCGAGTACAAGCTGATGGGCCTCGCCCCCTATGGCGAGCCGCGCTACGCGGACCTGATCCGCGAGCACCTGATTGCGATCAAGGACGACGGCAGCTTCCGCCTGGACATGCGCTATTTCAACTACGCGAATGGGCTGAGGATGACCAGCCGCGCCTTCGAACGGCTGTTCGGCGGCCCACCGCGCAAGCCCGAGTCGCCGGTGACCCAGCGCGAGATGGACCTCGCGCGCTCGATCCAGGTCGTCACCGAGGATGTGGTACTGCGGCTGGCTCGTACCCTGCACCGCGAGCTGGGCGCCGATCGGCTCTGCCTGGCCGGCGGGGTGGCCCTAAACTGCGTGGCCAATGGCCGCTTGCAGCGCGAGGGGCCCTTCGAGGAGCTCTGGATCCAGCCTGCCGCGGGCGATGCCGGTGGCGCGCTCGGGGCCGCACTCTCGGTCTGGCACGAGTATCTGGATCAGCCGCGCACCGGCTCAATGACCGATCGGATGCGCGGTGGCTATCTTGGGCCGCGGTTTGAGAATGATCAGGTTCAAGACTTCCTCGAGCATCAGGCGATCCCTTATCAGCGTCTCGACGACGAGGCCCTGATGCCACGGCTCGCCGAGCTGCTCGATGCCGGCCAGATTATCGGCTGGTTCCAGGGCCGGATGGAGTTTGGTCCCCGCGCGCTCGGCGGACGCTCAATCCTCGGTGATCCGCGCAATCCGCGCATGCAATCGGTGATGAACCTGAAGATCAAGTATCGGGAGTCCTTCCGACCATTCGCGCCGGCGGTGCTTGCCGAGCAGCTCGGCGATTGGTTCGAGCAGAGTGCGCCGAGCCCCTATATGCTGATCGTCGCACCGGTGGCGGAATCCAAGCGCATCCAGATGACCGCGGCCGAGCAGCAGCTGTTCGGCATCGACAAGCTCCATATCGCCCGCTCCGAGGTGCCAGCGATCACCCATGTCGACTACTCGGCGCGGCTGCAGACCGTGCACCACGAGACCAACCCGCGCTTCCATCGGCTGATCTCGACCTTCGCCGAGCGCACCGGCTGCCCGCTGCTGGTCAACACCTCGTTCAACGTCCGCGGCGAGCCGATCGTCGGCTCCCCGGAGGATGCCTATCGCTGCTTTATGCGCACCGAGATGGACTATCTGGTGCTGGAGAACTGCCTGCTCGCCAAGACCGAGCAGCCGGCGCGCGAGCAGGACCTAAGCTGGCAGCAGACATTCGAGCTGGATTAAGGCTGCACTGAGGCCGGAGCGAGGCGACACCGACGACACCCGATGAGCACACACCCGATCCCCGAGCTCGACCGCGCCGGTCTGCGCCGCTTCGCGCTAACCACCGCGGCGATCATCGCCCTGCTGTTTGGCCTCTTGCTGCCCTGGCTGCTGGATACCGGCCTGCCGATCTGGCCCTGGCCACTGGCGGCGGCCCTGGCGCTCTGGGGCTTGCTCGCGCCGCGCAGCCTGCGCCCGGTCTATCGCGGCTGGATGCGCTTCGGCCTGCTCATGAGCCGGGTGACGACACCACTGATCTTGGGCCTGGTCTTCTTCGTGCTGTTCGTGCCCACGGGTTTGATGATGCGCCTGTTCGGCCGCGACCCGATGCGGCGCCGCTTGGAGCCCGAGGCCGAAAGCTATCGAGAGCCGAGCCGACCGATTTCACCCCATTCCTTCGAGAGACCCTACTGATGCTCGACCTGCTCAAAGACCTCTGGGGCTTCATGCGCGAGCGAAAGAAATTCTGGCTCGCACCCATCATCATCGTCATGCTGCTGCTCGGGGCACTCATCGTGCTCGCGCAGGGATCGGCGGTGGCCCCCTTCATCTACACCCTTTTCTGAGGCGACCCGATCCCGCTCATGGCGATGCCCTCGTTGCTGCCCGTGTCGATCCTGTTCTTCGCGCTGGCCGATCTCTGGCTGGCATTTCCGCAGATCGATCTCGCGGTCGCTCAGCTGTTTGCGGCCCCCGAGGGCGGCTTCGTTGCGCGGGGGAGCGCTTGGGAGCAATTCATGTACGGCTCGATCGACGAGCTGTTGCTGATCGTCGGCCTCGGCCTGATCGGTGCTTGGCTCATCGGCCGGCGTCGAACGCAGGCCCCGCGGGTGACCGGGCGCCGTCTGGCCTTCCTGTTGCTGCTGCTGGCAATGGTGCCCGGCTTGATCGTCAATGCACTCTTCAAGGAGCATTGGGGGCGGGCTCGCCCGATCCAGCTCGAGCAGTTCGGCGGTGATCGGGATTTTACCCCGGCCTTCGTCATCTCCGATCAGGGCGGCGGTGCCTTCTCGTCTGGTCACGTCGCGGCGGCGGCCTGGCTGGTCGCGGTGCCGGTGGTGCTCTTCGGGGTCGGCTCCCTCTGGACCCGCCTCGCACTGCTGTATCTATTGGCCATGGTGCTCGCACGCGTGGCCGCTGGCGCGCATTTCCTCAGCGATGCGCTAACCTCGATCCTGCTCGTTTGGC
>CAZTYV010000037.1:0-15391 GCA_964617675.1 uncultured Halochromatium sp.
CACCACCGGCACGCGGCGACCATCGGCCTCGCGGGTGAGGCCCTCGACGATGCGCTCCATGTAGCGCAGCGCGAATTCTCTGAAGTCCGAGGGCGTGAGCACGCCGCCCCAGGTGTCGAAGATCATCACCGCCTGGGCGCCGCGGGCGATCTGGGCGTTGAGGTAGCTGGTGACCGAGTCGGCGACCTTACCGAGCAGCTTGTGCATCAGGTTGGGCTGATCGAACATCAGCGCCTTGCTGTGTGCGAAGTTCTTGGCGCTGCCGCCCTCGATCATGTAGGTGGCCAGGGTCCAGGGCGCGCCGGAGAAGCCGATCAGCGGCACGCGGCCGTCGAGCTCCTTGCGAATCAGCGCGACCGCGTCCATCACGTAGCGCAGCTCATCCTCGGGGTCGGGGACGGCGATGGCGTCGATATCAGCGGCGCTGCGCACCGGGCGCGCGAACTGGGGCCCTTCACCCTCGGCGAACGAGAGGCCGAGGCCCATGGCGTCC
The DNA here is from genome assembly GCA_964617675.1 of uncultured Halochromatium sp. Taxonomy (GTDB): domain Bacteria; phylum Pseudomonadota; class Gammaproteobacteria; order Chromatiales; family Chromatiaceae; genus Lamprobacter. Next base: position 494 of record CAZTYV010000037.1, read on the forward strand.
GGGATGGTGAGGATGTCGGAGAACAGGATGGCCGCGTCGAGCGGGAAGCGGTCTAGCGGTTGGATGGTGACCTCGCAGGCGAGCTCGGGGTTGCGGCAGAGGTCCATGAAGCTGCCGGCCTTGGCGCGGGTGGCGCGGTACTCGGGCAGGTAGCGGCCGGCCTGGCGCATCATCCAAACGGGGGTGTAGTCGACGGGCTCGCGCAGCAGCGCGCGCAGGAAGGTGTCGTTTTTGAGCTCGGTCACAGGCAAGGTCCGGCAGGGTGGTGAAGGGATGTTGTTTTGGCGGGCAGGATACTACGGGCGTTCGGATGCTGTCAGGGGCGGATTAGCGTTTACAATCGCCGCATGGATGATATCTCTCACATTCTCGATCCCTTGAACCCGGCCCAGCGCGAGGCCGTGACTGCCGATGGCGGCAACCGCCTGGTGCTGGCCGGCGCCGGCTCGGGCAAGACCCGGGTGCTGGTGCATCGCATCGCCTGGCTGTTGCAGGTCCAAGACGTGCGGCCCTGGCGCATCCTGGCCGTGACCTTCACCAATAAGGCCGCCCGCGAGATGAAGGGCCGCATCGAGCAGATGCTCGGCGAGCCGGTCGGCGGCATGTGGGTGGGTACCTTCCACGGGCTGGCGCACCGCTTCCTGCGCGCGCACTGGCAGGATGCCGGGCTGCCGCAGCAGTTCCAGATCCTGGATTCGGATGATCAGTTTCGGTTGGTGAAGCGCATCCTGAAGGCGCTGGAGCTCGATGAGTCGCGCTGGCCGCCGCGCCAGGCCCAGGGCTTTATCAATGGTCAGAAGGACGAGGGCCGGCGGCCGCAGCACATCGACGCCGCGGGCGATTTCTTCCAGGAGCAGATGCTGCGCGTCTATCGGGCCTATCAGGAGGCCTGCGACAAGTCGGGCAGTGTCGACTTCGCCGAGCTGCTGCTGCGCGCCCATGAGCTGCTGCGCGAGCGCCCGGATATCCTGCATCACTATCGCGAGCGCTTTGCGCACATCCTGGTCGATGAGTTCCAGGATACCAACGCCATCCAATACGCCTGGCTGCGGCTGCTGGCCGGGGAGCGCGACAATCTGTTCCTGGTCGGCGACGACGATCAGTCGATCTACGGCTGGCGTGGCGCGCGGGTCGAGAACATCCAGAGCTTCCAACGCGACTATCCGAACACCGAGATCGTGCGCCTGGAGCAGAACTATCGCTCGACCGGTACGATCCTCGGCGCCGCCAACGCGCTGATCGCCAACAATCCGAGCCGGCTTGGCAAGAACCTCTGGACCGAGGACAGCGCCGGCGAGCCGATCCGCCGCTATGCCGCCTTCAATGAGATCGACGAGGCGCGCTTCGTGGTCGAGCGCATCCGCCGCGCCAGTCAGGAGGAGGGTCTGGCGCGCAGCGAATGCGCGATCCTCTATCGCACCACGGCGCAGTCGCGGCTGTTCGAGGAGGCGCTGATCCAGGCCGGGATTCCCTACCGGGTCTACGGTGGGCAGCGCTTCTTCGAGCGCGCCGAGATTAAGGACGCGCTGGCCTATCTGCGGCTGATCGGCAACCCGGCCGACGACACCGCGTTTGAGCGCATCGTCAATCTGCCGGCGCGCGCGATCGGGCCGCGCACCGTGGACCTGCTGCGCACCCAGGCGCGGGCCGATGGCAGCACGCTCTGGGAGGCGGCCCGCGCTGCGGTGGGGCGCGCGCTGCTGCCGGCGAGGGCAACCGGCGCGCTGCGCGGCTTCATCGAGCTGATCCAGGGGCTCTCGGTGCGCGCCGAGGCCGAGCAGGAGCTGCCGGATCTGGTCGCCGAGGTGCTGGAGGCGAGCGGTCTGCCCGCCCACTATGAGAAGAACAAGGACGGGCGCGGCATCGAGCGGTTGGAGAACCTGGAGCAGCTGGTCGAGGCGACACGGCGTTATGCTGCCGAGGTGCCCAATGACGAGGGCGATCTCCTGGGTAGCTTCCTCGCGCATGCGGCGCTCGAGGCCGGCGATGCGCAGGCCGACGGCTTTGAGGACAGCGTGCAGCTGATGACGCTGCACAGCGCCAAGGGCCTAGAGTTCCCGCTGGTGTTCATCACCGGGGTCGAGGAGGGGCTGTTCCCGCACAGCATGTCGGCGAGCGACCCGACCCGGCTCGAGGAGGAGCGGCGGCTGTGCTACGTCGGCATGACCCGCGCCAAGCGCCAGCTCTACCTCACCCACGCCGAGAGCCGCCGGCTGCATGGGCGCGAGGACTATGCGATGCCGTCGCGCTTCCTGCGCGAGGTGCCAGCCGAGCTGATTGAGGAGGTGCGCGGCGGCGGGGTCGCGCGGCCCTATGGCGGAGGTTATGCCGGAGGTGCCAGATCGGGCGTTGGGCCGGGTGTTGGGCCGGGCTTCGGCGCGAGCGCCGGCCTCGGTGCTGGCGACGCTGGCGGTGGTTTCCAGCTCGGCCAGCGCGTGCGTCACCCGAAGTTTGGCCCGGGCGTGGTCCTGAACGCCGAGGGCCGCGGCGCCGGCGCCCGCATCCAGATCAACTTCGAGTCGGCCGGCGCCAAGTGGCTGGTGCTCGACTATGCTCGCCTGGAGCCGGCCGATTGATTCTCGCGCTTACAACAATTCGAGGAGTCAGAACATGCAACGCAGAGCCTTCTTGACGGGAGCCGGAGCGGCGACTGTTGCCCTGGGCACCGGGGTTAGGCCGGCCGCCGCCAAGGCCGAGCATCGATGGAAGATGGTGACGACCTGGCCGAAGAACTTTCCCGGTATGGGCACCGGTGCCAACAAGCTGGCGGAGCTGATCGGTCAGATGAGCGGCGGGCGGATCGAGGTCAAGGTCTATGGGGCCGGTGAGCTGGTGCCGGCCTTCGAGATCTTCGATGCGGTCTCGCGCGGGACCGCCGAGATGGGGCACGGGGCGGCCTATTATTGGAAAGGTAAGAGCGAGGCGGCGCAGTTCTTCGCGAGCGTCCCCTTTGGGCTGACGGCGCAGGAGATGAACGGCTGGCTCTACTACGGCGGCGGCATGGAGCTCTGGACGGAGCTCTACGCCGAGTTCGGCCTGGTGCCGGCGGCGGCGGCGAACACCGGCGTGCAGATGGGCGGCTGGTTCAACAAGGAGATCAATTCGGTCGACGACCTCAAGGGCCTGAAGATGCGTATCCCGGGCCTGGGCGGCGAGGTGCTGCGGCGCGCCGGCGGGACCCCGGTGAGCCTACCCGGCGGCGAGATCTTCACCTCGCTGCAATCTGGGAACATCGATGCGACCGAATGGGTCGGTCCCTATAACGACCTGGCCTTCGGGCTCTATAAGGCGGCGAAGTATTATTACTATCCCGGTTGGCACGAGCCGGGCACGACCCTTGAGTCGTTCGTCAATAAGGAGGTCTTCGACGCCTTACCGGACGATCTGCAGGCGATCGTGCTCAATGCCTGCAAGGTGGCGAATCAGGATGTGCTCGCCGAATACACCGCGCGCAATCCCGCCGCGCTGCAGACCTTGCTGACCGAGTACGGGGTGGAGCTGCGCAAGTTCCCAGATGATGTGTTGCTCGCACTGCGCAAGCTGTCCAATGAGGTTGTTGCCGAGATCGCCGAGAAGGATGCGTTCTCGCGCAAGACCTTTGCGTCCTATCAGAAGTTCTTGACGAGCTCGAAGGAGTGGAGCGCGATCTCGGAGCTGGCCTATCTGCAGGCGCGCGATCAGCTCGCCGAGTGAGCCTGCCGCCGCTGGCGCTCTATGTGCACATGCCCTGGTGTGTGCGCAAATGTCCGTACTGTGATTTCAACTCGCACGCGGCGCGCGATGGTGCGATACCCGAGTCCGCCTATGTCGATGCGCTGCTGAGGGACCTCGATGCGGAGGGCGAGCGGCTGGCATCGGCGCGGCCGCTGATCTCGATCTTCATCGGCGGCGGGACGCCGAGCCTCTTCTCTGGAATGGCGATTCGCCGGCTGCTTGATGGCGTTCGGGCGCGCTTTGGGCTCGCCATCGACGCCGAGATCACCCTCGAGGCCAATCCGGGCACGGTCGACGAGGCGCATTTCGCCGGCTATGCCGACGCCGGGGTCAATCGGCTCTCGATCGGCGTGCAATCCCTGTCTGCCGGTGCGCTGCGACAGCTCGGACGCATCCACGGGCCGGAGGATGTCACGCGCGCGGTCGCGGCGGCGCGCGCGGCTGGGATCGCCAACATCAACCTGGACCTGATGTTCGCGCTGCCGGGCCAGGACCTGGCAACGGCGCGCGATGACCTGGAGCGCCTGATCGCGCTCGAGCCCGCGCACATCTCCTACTACGAGCTGACCCTGGAGCCGAATACCGCCTTCTATCAGCAACCGCCAGCCTTGCCTGATCCCGATCTCGCTGATGCGATCCAGCAGCAGGGCTTCAACCTGCTGGCAGCGGCCGGTTTCGAGCGCTATGAGATCTCGGCCTTCGCGCGGCCGGGCCGGCGCTGTCGTCATAACCTCAACTATTGGCGCTTCGGCGACTACCTCGGGATCGGTGCCGGGGCGCACGGCAAGCTGACGGACCTGGCTCGAGGGACCGTTGAGCGTCGGACCAAGCGGCGTCATCCCGATGCCTATCTGACGGCCGCTGATCCGACTAGCGCGGTGCGAACCCTCTCAGAGCAGGACCTGATCGAGGAGTTCGCGTTAAACGCCTGTCGACTGGTTGAAGGATTCACGACCTTGGACTTCGAGCGCGTTACCGGGCTTAGCGCAAACCGCCTCGAGCCAGGCCTGCGTGCGGCCGGGGAGCTGGGCTTGGTGTCGCTCGGCGAGGTGCCATCCGATGCACTGGACGATGTGCGCGACGCGGTTCGTGACCAGGCCCTGATTCGACCAACGCCGCGCGGTCTCGCGTTCTTGAATGACCTGGTCGGTTGCTTTTCCGTTTGACCAGCACTCGTCAAGGTTGAGTGGCGGTGAGAAAAGGATTCTCGATCCGTAGCGTCTCGATCTCCTGGCCATGTTGCAGGTCTTCCGTGTAGAGCCGAGAGCAGCCGGCTTCGAGAGCGGAGGCAATGATCAGTGAGTCATAGAACGCATAGCGAGTGCGCTCTTGTGTCGCGATCGCTCGGCGATAGAGCCGTTCGCTCGGCATGATGCGCCACATCGGGAGCAGGACTGTGTTCAGGTAGGCCTCTGCCTGGCTGGCGTCGAGTGGGATTTCCGCTTTCCGTAGCGCCACATTCAGGCATTCCTGTACAACCTGGTAGCTGATGCAGGCGGTCCCATGATCGAGTGCCGAGCGAATGATAGCGGTTGCAATACGCTGCTTGAGCTTATCCGAGCCGTCCAGGTCATAGATGAAGATGTTGGTGTCGAGAAAGACATCAACGCTCATTCATCTCGTCCCGGCCGAGCTTCTGGCCAACGCGCATCTTGCCTCGTAACTCGTGCATCAGTTTGTCGTAGTCGGCAAGCCGTTCGGTTTGCTGCGCATAGTCCCTTAGCCAGGCTCGAAATTGATCGTTGAGGGTCGTCTGTTCCGTCTGCGCCCGCGCACGGGCTGCCTCGATCAAGTGCTCATCTGCGCTGAAGGTGATGTTCTTCACGGTCGTGCCCCGCGTTCTGGTCTACCGGGTTCAGTGTACACGAGTCTCTTGGGCCGACAACGCAGAGGACGCCTCGGTGCAAACCGCACCAACGAAAAAGGCCGGGCAACTGCCCGGCCTTCGTCTTAAGTCACCGCTGGAGCTGAGACTGTTGGCTGAACGATGGTGTCAGCCGTATCAGCTCAGGGCGGCCACCAACGTTATGCGGCGGCGCGCGTCTCCTCATGGGTGCTGGTGCCTTCAATGTAGCGCCCATTGTCGCCGCGGATCTCGATCTTGCGCGGTTTCATGGCCTCTGGCACCTCACGCACCAGGTCGATGTGCAGCAGCCCGTTCTCGAGCCGAGCATCGACCACCTTCACATAGTCGGCGAGCTGGAAGCGACGCTCGAAGCTGCGGGTCGCGATGCCTCGATAGAGGTAGCGACGCGCGTCCTCTTCGTCGTCCTGCTTGCGCGAGCCGGTTACCGTGAGCAGATTCTCCTTGGTCTCGAGGGTGAGATCGCTCTCGGCAAAGCCCGCGACCGCCATGGTGATGCGGTACTTGTTCTCGTCCTCGACCTCGACGTTATAGGGCGGGTAGCCGCCAGCCTCGTTACGAAACGCGTTCTCGAGCGAAGGCGCCATCCGGTCGAAGCCGATCATGGAGCGGAACAGCGGTGAGAAGTCGATGGTTGTCATCTGCATATCCTCCAAATGAGCAATATGGTTCAAGGTGGCGTTCAAAACGAACCGCCGGTGATTGCAGGCGCCGGGTCGGCCGCCTGTGTTATGTAAAGTAGTGCAGGCTCGTCGATTTTGCAAGGGAACATGAAGAGGTTGTCATCTTCGCCAGTCCATCGCGCCTAGGGTATTGTCTGAAAAGCCTTTCTCGCCGCTGGGTCCGGTCTCCGGCGAAGTTCGCCCGGCCGACTATACTGGGGTTGTAGTTCATGGTTCTCTAATGGAGGCGTCATGTCTTACGCCAACCTCGGGGTCTCGCTGGCGGCGTTGCGCGGCGCGTCGGCGTCTGGCTCCGCGCCCGAGCCGAGCGCGGAGCAGATTGCGCGTGTGGTCGAGCGCTCCCTGGCGCGGCTCGGCCGTCGCCCCGAGCACGTCCTGCAGCATCTGATCGCGTTGCAGCAGCAGTTCTCGCATGTCCCGGAGGCGGGCATCGTCGCCTTGACCGAGGCGCTGGACGTGACCCGTGCCCAATGTCTGGCCGCGATTGACTTCTACGCCTTCCTGCATCGCAGCCCGCGCGGGCAGTACGACATCCTGCTCAGCGATAACATCACCGACCGGCTGTTAGGCAATCAGCGTCTGATGCAGCTGCTCTGCGATCGCCTCGGCGTGGACCTCGGCGTACCGCGCGCCGATGGGCGCGTGAGCGTCGATTTCACCTCCTGCACCGGGATGTGCGATCAGGCCCCGGCGATGCTGGTGAACGGCTTCGCGGTTACCCGGTTGGATGAGCATCGCATCCAGCAGATCGCGGCGCTGGTCGACACTCGGGTGCCGCTGCAGCACTGGCCGCAGGAGTTCTTCGCGGTCTCGAACAATGTGCATCGTCCTGGGCTCCTGTTGACGGATCTCGAGGCCCGCGATGCCGGGCTGGGCGCGCTCTTCGCGCGTGGTGCCGACGCCGTGCTCGGTGAGATCGAGCGTGCCGGCCTGCGCGGACGCGGCGGGGCCGGCTTCACCACGGCGCTGAAGTGGCGCTTCTGCCGCGAGACTGGTCAGCCCGAGAAGGTGGTGGTCTGCAACGCTGATGAGGGTGAGCCCGGGACCTTCAAAGATCGCGTGCTGCTCAGCGCCTATGCGGATCTGGTGATCGAGGGGATGACGCTCTGTGCGGGCATCGTCGGTGCGCGCGAGGGCTTCCTCTACCTGCGGGGCGAATATCGCTATCTCCTTGAGCATCTGGAGGCGGTGCTGCAGCGTCGGCGCGAGCTTGGGTTGCTCGGTGAGGCGATCGGCGCCGGGGCGAACGGTGGCGCTGGGGCCGTTGATGGCCCGTTCGCGTTCGATGTGCAGATCCACCTCGGCGCTGGCGCCTACATCTGCGGTGAGGAGTCGGCGCTGATCGAGTCGCTCGAGGGCAAGCGCGGTGTCACCCGTAAGCGCCCGCCGTTCCCGGTCACCGAGGGCTATCTGGATCGCCCGACCGTGGTCAACAATGTCGAGACCTTCCTCGCCGCGGCGCGTATTGCCGAGCACGGCGGGTATTGGCTGCGCAGCGAGGGCACCGATCGCTCGGCCGGCAGCAAGATCCTGAGCGTCAGTGGCGATTGTGCGATGCCGGGGATCTACGAGGTGCCGTTCGGGACCTCGGTGCGCGCGGTGCTCGCGCTCTGTGGTGCGAGCGATGTGCAGGCGGTGCAGGTCTCGGGCGCGGCGGGCTCGACCCTAAGCGCGGACGAGCTCGACCGGGTGCTGGCGTTCGAGGACCTGCCCACCGCCGGCTCCTTCATGGTCTTCGACCGCAGTCGAGACCTGCTTGAGATGGTGCGCAACTTCGCTGACTTCTTCGTCCACGAGAGCTGCGGCTTCTGCACCCCCTGCCGGGTCGGCGGGGTGCTGCTGCGCGACCTGATCGAGAAGGTCGCGATCGGGCGCGCCTCGGCACAGGACCTCGAGCAGATGCGGCAGATCGCCGATGTGATGCGGCGTGCGAGCCACTGCGGGCTCGGGCACACGGCGTCGAATCATCTGCTGCAGACGCTCGAGAAATTCCCGCGGGTCTATCAAGAGCGCCTCGTGAGCGCCGATTACGCGCCGGCCTTCGATCTGGATGCCGCCTTGGCCGAGGCCCGCAGGCTGACGGGGCGCAACGATGCGGCAGCCCATCTCGAGCCGATCGAGCGAGCTGAGCCGGCGGCCTTGGCCTGACGCTTGGCCTGACGCTTGGTCTGACGCTTGGTCTGAGCTGGGCCTGAACAAGTGGCCCGGCTTCCAGGCTCCAGCGGGCTCGGGCTGGCTTGAACAGGCGCGGGACTGATTCGGCGCTGATTCGGTGCTGATTCGCAGTTGGCACAGCCGGCAAACATGAGGAGGTGATCGATGGTGTCAGAGCAACAAGCGAGCTTCCGTCTCGACGGCGAGCCGATCCCCTTCAGCCCGGGTCAAACCATCATGGACGCGGCGCTGGCGGCTGGCGTCTATATCCCGCACCTGTGCCATAACCCGGAATTCGCCCCGCACGGGAGCTGTCGGGTCTGCGTGGTCCGCGCGAACGGGCGCGAGGTCTCGGCCTGTACCGCACCTGCCGAGACCGGGATGGAGGTCGAGAGCGAGACCGAGGCGATCCGGGCGCTGCGGGTGGCGATCCTGCAGATGCTGTTCGTCGAGGGCAACCATGTCTGTCCGGCCTGTGAGCGCTCGGGCGCCTGCCAGCTGCAGGCGGTAGCCTACTACTGCGGCATGCTGGAGCCGCATTTCCCGCAGTTCTTCCCGCGACGCGAGCTCGACGCCTCGCATCCGGACCTGGTACTGGATCGCAACCGCTGCATCCTCTGCGAGCTCTGCGTGCGCGCGAGTCGGGACCAGGATGGCAAACGTGTCTTCGCGATCGCCGGGCGCGGGATGGAGTCGCGGCTGATCGTCGATTCGCCCACCGGGCTGCTCGGCGATAGCCGGCTCGAGGTGACGGATCGTGCCGCGCACGTCTGTCCGGTCGGCGCAATCCTGCCGCGCCATCGCAGCGCTGATCCGCAGGGCCGGCGTGGCTATCGGGTGCCGATTGGCGAGCGCCTCTATGACCGTGAGCCGATCAGCCGGGTTGGTGATGTGGCGCTGCATGACCACAGCCCAGGGCAGCCGGCCGTCACCCTGGAGGACTGCTGATGGACGCCCTCAATGCACCGAGCCGGGGTCTTGATGCGCCGGGATCGGCGGGGGTCGTTCGGCAGAAGCTCCGGATCGCGACCACCTCCCTCGCCGGCTGCTTCGGCTGTCATATGTCGCTGCTCGATATCGACGAGCGTTTCATCGATCTGATTGAGCGGGTGGACTTCGATCGCACGCCGCTCACCGACATCAAGCGCCTAGGCGAGTGCGATCTCGGGATCATCGAGGGTGGCGCCGCCAATGCCGAGAATGTCGAGGTCCTGCGGAGCTTCCGGCGCCATTGCCGCATCCTGATCGCCCTCGGCGCCTGTGCCGTGAACGGCGGCATTCCGGCCATGCGCAACAGCTTCGAGCTCAGCGACTGTCTGCAGGAGGCCTTTGTCGATGGCGTCGGCCTGCATAACCGTCTGATCCCGAACGACCCGGAGCTGCCGCTGCTGCTGAGCCAGGTTCATCCGATCCAGGAGATCGTGAAGATCGACTATTTCTTGCCCGGCTGCCCGCCGCCGGCGGAGGCGATCTGGACGGTGCTGAGCGCGCTGCTTGAGGGTCGGCCGATCGCGCTGCCCTATGCGCAACTGCATTACGACTGAACCGGCAAGATTGAACCGGCGGGATTGAACCGGCGGGATTGGGCCGAGTCGATGGCGACGACGGCCGCGTACGAGCCGAATGAGGTAACAGAATGTCAAGTCCACTCGAGACCGCCGCTCATCCCGAACGCCTCAGGCGGGTGGTGATCGATCCGGTGACCCGGGTCGAGGGGCATGGCAAGGTGACCCTGCTGCTCGATGAGGAGGACCATGTACGCCAGGCGCGGCTGCACATCGTCGAGTTTCGCGGTTTCGAGAAGTTCATCCAGGGGCGGCCGTTCTGGGAGCTGCCGGTGCTGGTGCAGCGACTCTGCGGCATCTGCCCGGTCAGCCACCATCTGGCGGCCGCCAAGGCCTGCGATCAGCTGGTCGGGGTCGAGCGACTCACGCCCACCGCCGAGAAGGTGCGGCGCCTGATGCACTATGGTCAGGTCCTGCAGTCGCACGCGCTGCATTTCTTTCATCTCTCGTCGCCGGACCTGCTGTTCGGGTTCGATGACGATCCTGCCCATCGCAACATCATCGGGGTGATCCGTGAGCATCCGGAGATCGCCCGCCAGGGGGTGCTGCTGCGCAAATATGGCCAGGAGGTCATCCGCGTGACCTCCGGCAAGCGCATCCACGGCTCGGGTGCGATCCCGGGCGGCGTGAACAAGGCGGTGAGCCCCGCCGAGCGCGACCAGCTGCGCGCCGATATCGGCCAGGTGCTCGATTGGGCGGTGTCGGCGGTGGCGCTGATGCGGCGGGTCTATGAGGCCGACCGGGCCAACTTCGATCGGTTCGGTGCGGTCGATGCCAATACCCTAAGCCTGGTCGATCCCGATGGCGCCCTCGAGCTCTACGATGGCGGGCTGCGCGCCCGCGATGCCGAGGGCGGCACCTTGTTCGACCACGCCCCTTGTGATGACTATGACCAGCTCTTGAAGGAGGAGGTCAAGACCTGGAGCTACATGAAGTTCCCATTCATCGCCGCGCTTGGGCCGCAGCGCGGTTGGTACCGCGTCGGGCCGCTCGCTCGACTCAACAACTGTGACCGGATCGACACGCCGCTCGCCGAGCGTGAGCGGCAGACCTTCGTCGCGCTCGGCGCCGGGCGGCCGGTGCAGGCGGCGCTCGCCACCCATTGGGCGCGCCTGATCGAGCTCTTGTACTGCGCTGAGGCGATCGAGCGCCTGCTCGATGATCCGGATCTGAGCGGCCCCGAGCTGGAGACCTCTGGCGCGCGTCGCAGCACCGGGATCGGTGTGCTCGAGGCGCCGCGGGGGACCCTGTTCCACCATTACGAGATCGATGAGAACGACCTGGTCCGCAAGGCCAACCTGATCGTCTCCACGACCAACAATAATCAGGCGATGAATGAGTCGATTCGCCAGGTGGCGAGCTGCTACCTCGACGGTCATCAGTTGACCGAGCCGCTCCTGAATCAGATCGAGGTCGCGATTCGCGCCTATGATCCCTGTCTCTCCTGTGCGACCCATGCGCTTGGGCAGATGCCGCTGGAGCTGGAGCTGATCGGTGCCGACGGGCAATCGCGCGACCGGCTGCAGCGGCACGCTGACGGCCAGATCATCCGCGTCGATGCCGCGCCCGATGCCTGATGCCGGTCCGTTCGATGGTCTGTTCGGTCATGGCGTCACGCCAGCCGCCCGCGCCGATCTTGGTCTTCGCTGTCGGCAATCCGTCGCGCGGTGACGACGCGCTGGGGCCGCTGTTGATCGAGCGGTTACAAGCCCTGCAGGCCGATGGCCGCCTGCCCGATGTCGAGCTTCTCACCGATTTTCAGCTCCAGGTCGAGCACACGCTCGATCTGTGCGAACGTCAGCGGGTGATCATCGTCGATGCAGCCGTCGACCTCGATGTCCCCTGTCGCCTGACGCCCGTGGAGCCTGCGCCGGGGTCGAGCTGGAGCACGCATAGCCTGAGTCCGGCGGCGCTGGCCTCGCTGTTCGGCTCACTCTTCGGGGCGCTGCCGCGACTCGAGCAGCTGGCCATCGGCGCCGAGTCCTTTGCACTCGGGGATGACCTTTCGGTGCTGGCCGCGCGACACCTGGAGTGCGCGCTCACGTGCTTGCTGGACGAGTTAGAGCCTCGGGACAGGCGATAGCAGTCCGAGAAAGGCGGTCTCGGCGCGCTGCAGTGCGGCCTAACAGCCTTGATCGGAGGCGTCGTCCAAGCTTGGCACCGCGGCGGCGGCGCCCTGTTTCGCGCGCTCGATCCCGCCGAGCGAGAAGGACCAGACCTGTTCGACCAGGGCATCGAGCCGCTCGGCAATCGGCGGGCGCTCCGGATGCAGCCGCGAGAAGATCGGCATCGCGTGGTGGTAATACAGGACCTGTCCGATGACGCTGACCGAGCAATCGATCACGAGCGGGTCGTCTGGGCTGGTCTCGAGCAGGTCGGCCACGATGGCGTAGAGCGCCCGGGCGTCCGGCTCCAGGTGCTCGGCGACGATGCGATCCAAGACCTCCGTGGGCCGCGACATCTCGTTCAGGTACAGACTGCTGAGCTGGACCGAGCGGTCGCTGTTGCCGGCGCAGCAGAAGATCTCCTCGAACAGGGTCTTGATATGGATGCGCAGCCGCTCCTCGGGCGGGGCATCGGCGGCGAGGTCGGCGCGGCGGCGCTCCCGCAGGGTGTCGAACAGGCGACCATAGATGGCCTCGTAGAGCTTGCGCTTGTCGCCGAAGTGGTAGTGCACGGCGGCGACGTTGGCCTCGGCCCGGCCGCAGATCTCGCGGATGGTGGCGGCACGATAGCCGTGCTCGGCGAAGACCTCGAGCGCGGCCTGCAATAGCCGCTCCCGGGTGCTGGCATTGGAATCGCGGGGGCTCTCTTGCGCTGCGTAATCAGCCACGACTGGACTCTTTGTTAGCTGGCCTATTCCACAGTGTAGATCATGCGTCGCGCGCGGGCGCTGATCGACTTGGGGTTGATCTCCCTAAGCCCCAGCCTTGTTGTAAGATCACGGGATTTACTCCACAGTCATGTCCGCCAGGGTTGTCGATCCGGCTGGGCTTGATCGCCCGGATTCAAAACGAGGTTGAGCCAGTTGCAAGACGACGATCGCGCCTCCGACCAACGTGGTCAGATCAGTCCCGGAGCGCGCCCATCCGCGAACCCATCCCCGAGTCGATCTCAGCGTCCTCCCCCTCGCCACAGGGCTTCCAGACGGCGCCAGCCTCGAGGTCCGGGTCCGATCACGGGGGTCCTCGGTTGGCTCGCCCGCTTGGTCAGCGCCGGCCTGGCCGTGCCCTTCGATCTGGCATTGATCGGCGTCGTTGGTGCGGCCGTCGTGCTTAACACCATCGAGGCCGAGCTGCCGCCGGTCGATGCGTTGACCGAGGTCAAGTTCGAGGAGCCGCTTCGCATCTTCACCGCGAATGGCTCCTTGATGGCCGAGTTCGGCGTCCAGCGCCGGCGCGCCGTGGACATCGATCAGATCCCGCCCTTACTGATCCATGCCTTCATCTCGGCCGAGGACGGCCGCTTCTTCGAGCACGACGGCATCGACGCGATCGGCCTGGCGCGCGCGGCCTTGAGCGTCGCCAAGAGCGGCGAGGCGACACAGGGTGGTAGCACCATCACCATGCAGGTGGCACGCAATTTCTTCCTGACGCGTGATAAGACCATCAAGCGCAAGCTGACCGAGATCCTGCTCGCCTGGAAGCTGGAATCGACGCTGACGAAGGAGGAGATCCTTGCCCTGTATCTGAACAAGATCTTCTTCGGTCATCGCGCCTACGGGGTCGCGGCCGCAGCCGAGTTCTATTACCAGAAATCGCTCGATGAGCTGGGCGTCGCCGAGATGGCGATGCTCGCCGGTCTGCCGAAGGCGCCGTCGACGAACAATCCGCTCTCCAATCCCGAGCGTGCGCTCGAGCGCCGCGATTACATCCTCGAGCGCATGCATGCCTTCGGTTATATCGACGATACCGATTTCCTGCTTGCGAGTACGGCGCCGCTGAGCGCTAAGCGCTATGTGCCCGTCATCGAGTTCGAGGCCGACTATCTTGCCGAGATGGCCCGCCAAGAGGTGGTCGAGCGCTATGGCGAAGAGCAGGCCTACAGCCTGGGGCTTCGGGTCTACACGACGGTGGATGAGCCGCTGCAGCGCGCCGCTGATGAGGCACTGCGCAAGGGCCTGATGGACTACAACCTGCGCCACGGCTATCACGGCCCCGAGGCGAGGGTCGAGAATGTGGCGGCCAAGACGCCCCAGGCGCTCGATGAGCTCCTGGCCGAGCGTCCCCCGGTGCCCGGGCTGCCGGTCGGGATCGTGACCAGCGCCTCGACGAGGTCGGCCGAGGTCTATCTGGGGCAGGGCGAGACCCGCACCCTCGGGCTATCGCAGGTCAAGTGGGCGCGGCAGTTCAAGACCGAGGACTGGCGCGGGCCTGAGCCGCGCCGCGTCACCGATGCCGTGGCGGTCGGTGATGTGATCCGGCTGCGAGAGCGCAAGGACGATGACTGGGTGCTCGCCCAGGTGCCGATGGTCGGCGGCGCGCTCGTCGCGCTCTCGGCGGAGGATGGCGCGATCCGTGCGCTCTCCGGCGGCTACGCCTTCGAGTGGAGCAAGTTCAACCGGGTGACCGATGCGAAACGTCAGCCGGGCTCAACCTTCAAGCCCTTCGTCTATGCCGCGGCCCTGGGCAAGGGCTATACGCCTGCCTCCTTGGTCAAGGACGAGCGCTTTGAGATGCCGTCAGCGGGCGGGATGTGGCGACCGAAGAACGCCGACGGCAAGTTCATGGGGCCGATCCGCATTCGGGTGGCGCTGACCAAGTCGCGTAACCTGGCGATCGTGAATCTGATCAATCGGATGAGCGTCGAGTACGCGCGCGAGTACATCCAGAACTTCGGCTTCGCGCCGGAGACCATGCCGCCGGATATGTCGATGGCGCTGGGCTCCGGTTCGACGACGCCGCTCGAGGTGGCGCGC
>CAZTYV010000037.1:15401-23280 GCA_964617675.1 uncultured Halochromatium sp.
GGACCATCGCGTCGTCCCAGGCGACGACATCGCCGTCCATCCAGATCCCGACCATGAGTGGACACTCCCAACTGCCGAGGTGGCGCGCGGCTTTGCCGTCTTTGCCAACGGCGGCTATCGGGTCGAGCCCTATCTGATCGATCGGATCGAGGACGCTGAGGGGAATCTGTTGTTCGATGCCCAGCCGCTGCGCGCGTGCACGGAATGCTGGATCGAGACGGAAGAAGATGAGGCGACGGTGCTGCCGGTCGGTGCCTCGGCCGATCCGAGGGCGCCGCTGGCGATCGACCCGCGCATCGCCTACAACATGGACTCGATGCTCAAGGATGTGATCACGAGCGGCACCGCGACCCGGGCGCGTCGATTGAAGCGTGAGGATATCGCCGGCAAGACCGGCACCACCAATGAGTCACGCGATTCCTGGTTCGCGGGCTATCAGCCGCGGCTGGTGGCTGTGGCCTGGATGGGGCGCGACGACAACAAACCGCTCGGTCGCGGCGAGTGGGGCGGCACGGCGGCGCTCGGGATCTGGATGGATTTCATGGAGGATGCGCTCAAGGACATCCCCGAGGCGACCATCAAGCGGCCAGAAGGGATGGTGCCGGTGCGCATCAGTCTGAGCAGTGGGCAGACCACGCGCTCGAAGAGCAATAGCCGTATCGAGTACATCCGCGACGAGTATCAGCTAATGACCCTGGGCCCGGACCCGGTGCAGTACTCGGCGCCCGTGGCGCGAGCCAAACCGGCGCCGAGGCGGACCGCGCCGCGCATGATCGACGAGCTGTTTTGATCTGTCCGTTGAGGCATCGCCGGCGCATCGCCGGCGCATCGCTGAGGCAACCGAGCGCTCAGGCGCGCCTTCCGTGCTTCTCGTTGGCCGTGATGCGTGCCCGCATGCCGGCCGGCATAGCGGAGACGGGGGCGGATTCGCGTCCTGCGCCGATCGGTCAACGTGGCACGGCGTCGCCGGTGATCGGGACGAAGCGCACCGGAAGGGTCTCGCGTCGTCCGAGCCTGCCGTCGGGCTGCTTGGTGAGTACGATCAGTTGCTGGGTCTGATGGATGGGGCCAAGCGGCATCACCAGTCGGCCGCCGACCTTGAGCTGCTCGACTAGCGTCTGCGGGACCTCGGGGCCGGCGGCGGTGATGATGATCGCATCGAAGGGGGCGGCGTCGGGCCACCCGAGGTAGCCGTCGCCCGCCCGGACCCGGGCCCGGTCGTAGCCGAGCTCGGCCAATGTGCGGGCGGCGCGCTCGGCGAGCTCGGGCAGGATCTCGACGCTATAGACCTCGGCGCCCATCTCGGCGAGCACCGCGGCCTGATAGCCAGAGCCAGTGCCGAGCTCGTACACCCGACCGCCGTCGGCGGGGAGCTGCAGCAGGTGACTCATCACTGCGACGATGTAGGGCTGCGAGATGGTCTGCCCCTCGCCGATCGGCAGCGGATGATTGCGATAGGCCTGGTACTGGAGCGGCGCAGGGACGAAGCGCTCGCGCCGCACCCGGGCGATCGCCTCGAGCACGCGCGGGTCGAGCCGATCGGTGCCGAGATAGGCACTGGTCTCAAGCACGTCCTGCTCGATCTCGGCGACGAGCTGG
This sequence comes from uncultured Halochromatium sp., assembly GCA_964617675.1. Classification (GTDB taxonomy): domain Bacteria; phylum Pseudomonadota; class Gammaproteobacteria; order Chromatiales; family Chromatiaceae; genus Lamprobacter. The sequence goes on from CAZTYV010000037.1 coordinate 17,001, forward strand.
GCGCGCTCGCGCGCGAAGGGGGCGCGACTCGTCGTGGGCTGACTGGGGCTCATGGCATCGGCGCTCCAGGAGGCGAGGCTGGCGGTGGTCCCTAGCAGGATCGGAGCCGGGACCAGTCCCAGGACCGGGCCTAGGATCGGGACCAGGGCCGCGGCCAGCGATCTCGGCGGAGGTCGATCTCGGTTTGGCATCTGAGAAGGGCTCAGGTCCGTTCGTCGGCATCACATCACGGATGCTGATAACGATAGCGGCTTCCGGGCTCGGGGGCTAGCGGATCGCGTGCCGGCCCATTGCTGCGGCCCGCGCCTTTGCCCGCAGGGGAGGCCATCGGTTCCCCGTACGGGAGGCCGCCGGTGCCTGCCCTGTGCCCGTCCATGGCGTGCCCGCTGCCTGCCCGGTATCGGGACCGGTGCTGGCTGGCAATAGGGCCGATGCGCACATCAACGCCCAACAATCGGAGGATGGTCGAGTGAGTCAAGAGCGTGGCAGGACCGCACAGCGGGGCCTCTTAGACCGAGGCGTTTGGCGAGTGCGACTGCCGGTCATCCTAGTCTTCCCGTTGGTCTTCTTCCTGGCCTCCCTCTTGTCCTGGCCTGGTTCGATCGCCGCGGCTGAGGTGGTCGATGTCGCCGATGAGGCCGGCCGGGCGCGGTCAAGCGCTGGCGCCGCGGAGGCCTGTGACGCGTTATCGCAGCGGGCACGCGAGCGCCCGCTGATCGATGCGCACCTGCACTACACCGGCGTGGATGCCGCCGAGCTGCCGCCGGCGGCGATCATCGCGCGCTTCGATGCGAACCGCATCGAGGCGGCGGTGGTCTCGGGGCAGCCGCAGTGGCCGGTCGAGGCGCTGGCGCGTGCGGCCCCGGCGCGTATCCTGCCGTTTCTGAGCGTCTACCGCGGTCCCGCGGATAAGGAGCGCTGGATGTACGATCCCGATCTGCCGGCGCGCGCCGAGGAGGCACTGGATCGGGGGATCTACCGCGGCATCGGCGAGCTGCATCTATTCGCGACGGATCGCGAGAGTCCCGTCCTGGCAGCGCTGGTGGAGCTGGCCGAGGCGCGCGATCTGGTGCTGCAGGTACATGGCGATGCCGAGGTCATCGAGACGATCTTTGCGCGGGCGCCCAGGGTCCGGGTGATCTGGGCGCATCTGGGCACCGACCCAAGGCCGCAGGTCGTCGGTGAGATGCTGTCGCGATATCCAAGGCTGTTCGTCGATACCTCGGTTCGTGATGAACGCTTCGTCGACGCCGAGGGTTGTCTCTGGCCGCAGTGGCGGCGGTTCTTCATTGCCCATCAGGATCGGGTCTTGGTGGGGGTGGATACCTATTGGACGCCGCGTTGGAGGGGATTCGATGAGGTGGTCTTGCGCCTGCGCCGCTGGCTCGATCAGTTGCCGCCCGAGGTGGCCGATCGACTGGCGTACCGGAATGCCGCCGAGCTATTCGGCATCGCTTCGCCGGAGTAGAGTCTGGGATCAGACTGGCGTTGTTTGAGCGTGAGCGAGTTTATGTCATCGAGCGAGACCTTCACTGACCCGAATTCGCCCTCGGATGCGCGAGACTTCGGTGATCTGCCTGAGGTAGACGATCTGGGCGCGGTTGCGCAAGCCAAGGCTCAGCCCGGGGGAGGCGGAGACGCGATCGCCTTTGGCCTGATCGTGATCGGAGATGAGATCCTGAACGGCGATCGCCAAGACCGGCACCTGGCGGCCTTCAAGCAACGGGTCTCCGCGCGCGGCCATCAGCTCGCTTGGTGCTGGATCTTGCCGGATGACCCGGCGCTGCTGATCGCGCAGCTCAAGGCCTCGATGGCCAGCGATACGCCGGTGTTCTGTTGCGGCGGGATCGGTGCGACACCGGATGACCACCCCCGCGCCTGTGCGGCGGCGGCGGCCGGTGTCGCGCTGGTGCGCCACACCGGTGCTGCACAGCTGATCGAGGGGCGCTTCGGCGCCGATGCCTTTCCGCAGCGCATCCGCATGGCCGATCTCCCGGCCGGGGCCTCGCTGATCCCGAATCCGGTCAACCAGGTGCCAGGATTTGGGATCAACCGCCACTGGTTTCTGCCTGGATTCCCGCAGATGGCCTGGCCGATGGCCGAATGGGTGCTGGATCGGCATTACGGCCGCGCCGAGCCCTTGCACGAGAGGGCGCTTGAGGTGCGCGGCGCGCCGGAGAGTCGGCTGATCCCGCTGATGGAGCAGCTCGGGGCGCGATTCCCGGCGCTGAAACTGTTCAGTCTGCCGCACCTCGGTGAGACCCAGGCCGATCGCTATATCCTGCTCGGCTTCCGTGGGCGTGGTGATCTCGAGCCGGCGATGGCCGCCTTAAGAAGCGGACTCGATGCCGAGGGGGTCGAGCATCACCCGCGCGACTAAGCGCTCCGTCCTAGCTCCTCGGCTCAGCGCACCGCGTGGTGCGCGAGCGGATAACCGCAATCGCGGTAGTACAGATAGCGCTGGCGCCCCGCCTGGCGGACCTCGGGGTCGTGATCGAGCGGCTCGCAGAGGCGCTCGAAGCGGCTGAAGAAGGGCGGCGCCTCGGCGCTGGTGCCAAGGTTGATGAGCACCTGATCCTCGGCCTCGGGCTGGCCATCGCTGCTGATCAGGATCGGGGTCAGCTCGGGGTCGGTCTCGCCGAGGAGCCCGTGCGGCAAGAAGCTGTCCTCGCGGAAGCTCCAGAGCAGGCGGTCAAGCTGACGCGCCTGATCGGCATCCGGGCAGTGGATCAGCACGCGCGGCGGCTGACCGCCGGGCGGGGCGCTGCGATAGATACGTTCGACCAGCCGGCAGCTGAGACCGAAACGGTCGCCGCGGCTGCCGTCCTTGAGCACGTAGAAATCGACCCGGGTCACCGTGCCGCTAGCCTGCAGCGCCTTGCGCGGCACGATCGAGTAAGAACTGGCTGAGCAGGGGCACGGGCCTGCCGGTGGCGCCCTTCTCCTTGCCGGTGAGCCAGGCGGTTCCGGCAATGTCCAGATGCGCCCAGGTGTAGGCCTTGGTGTAGCGTGAGAGGAAGCAGGCGGCGGTGATGGCGCCGCCGTCGCGGCCACCGATGTTGGCCATGTCGGCGAAGTTGCTATCGAGCTGCTGTTGGTAGTCGTCCCAAAGCGGCATCCGCCAGACCCGATCCGCGCTCGCCTCGCCGGCCTGGGTGATGGCCTCGGCGAGCGCGTCGTCATTCGAGAACAGCCCCGATGGATGCCGGCCGAGTCCGACGATGCAGGCGCCGGTGAGGGTGGCCATGTCGATCACCAGCGCCGGATCGAAGCGCTCGACATAGGTCAAGGCATCGCAGAGGATCAGCCTGCCCTCGGCATCGGTGTTGAGGATCTCGATGGTCTGCCCGGAGAGACTGGTGACGATGTCGCCGGGCTTATTGGCGGCGCCATCGGGCAGGTTCTCCGAGGCCGGTACGACGCCGATGACGTTCAGTGGCAGCGCCAGGTCGCAGAGCGCACGCATCGCGCCGATCACGCCCGCCCCGCCGCACATGTCGTACTTCATCTCGTCCATCGCCTCGGCGGGCTTGATCGAGATGCCGCCGGCATCGAAGGTCAGGCCCTTGCCGACCAGCACGATGGGCTTGTCGTCATCACGACCGCCGCGGTAGTGCATGACGATGAGCTTGGCCGGCTGCCGGCTGCCGCGGCTGACCGAGAGCAGGGCGCCCATGCCGAGCTCGGCCATGGCCTCCTCGTCGAGCACCTCGACCTCGAGCTGCTCTGAGAGCCCCGCGAGTGCGCTGGCCTGATCAGCCAGGTAGGTCGGTGTGCAGATGTTGCCGGGGAGGTTCCCCAGATCACGCGCGAGCGCCACACCCTCGGCCATGGCGTGGCCGTGCTCGGCGCCGCGCTTGGCATCCTCGGTTGCGGCGCCGTCCGCGACCCAGCAAGCGAGCTCGGCGAGTGGCGCGGCGGCCTCAGTGGCCGGTTTCTTGGTCTCGGTGTAGCGATAGGCGCCCTGCGCGGCGAGCAGGACCGTATGGCGAACGCATTGATAGGTATCCATGCCATTCGGCTCGAGCGCGGTGAGCGCACAGAGCGCGTTGGTGAGGCGGGCGGCATCGAGCCGCGCTAGAGCGGCCTTCAGCGCCTTCTCGTAGACGCCGCGATCGAACTCTTCGTGCTTGCCGCAGTTCACCAGCAGCAGACGCTCGGCGCGAACGCCGGCGACCCCGTAGAGCATCAAGGCGCTACCGGCCTTACCATCGAGGTCGCCCTTCTCGAGGACCGCGGTCAGCGCGCCCTGGCTCGCGGCATCGATGGTCTTGGCGGGCTCGGAGAGCTGACGCTCGCTGAAGATACCGAGGATCAGGCAGGGGGTCTCGACCTGGGTCAGGTCCTGGCTGGTGATCTTGGATTGCATCGAGGTTCCTTGCAGGCTCATCGCGGGTGGCCCTATTAGGGAGGCTCATTGGGGGGCGGCCCCAGGAGGGGGCTTGGGTTAGACTCACCGGAAGTCTACAGGAATCGCCGCGGCTGCCGCAGCCCGGGCCGGCCTGATTGCCCAGAGCCTGATTGCCCAGAGCCTGAGTGTTCTGCGGGTCCGAGCGCCTGAGCTCGGCGCGGATGGCTGCCACTTGATCCTGCTTTGCTGGGGGACCCTTGCGCATCCTCGATCGCTACCTCGCCGCGGCCGTCATCGGCGGCACCGTCCTGACCCTGGCGGTGCTCCTGCCGCTGCTGGCGGTGTTCGTGCTCGCCGATGAGATGGATGCGGTGGGCACTGCGGGCTACCAACTGACCGATGCGCTGCTGTTCGTGACCCTGTCGCTGCCGCGCTATCTGTACCAGGTGTTTCCCATCGCGACCCTGATCGGGGCCTTGATCGGGCTCGGTCAGCTGGCCTCGCGCTCCGAGCTGGTGGCGATGCGCGCGGCTGGGTTATCGGTGGCGCGGATCATTCGCGGGGCGATGATCGGGGGTCTGGTGCTCGCGATTGCGGGGACGGTGGTCGGTGAGCTGATCGCGCCCGCGGCCGAGCATCGCGCGCTGGCCCTGCGCGCGAGCGCGCAGAGCGACGACGCCGTGCAGGTGAGTGGGCGTGAGCTCTGGGCGCGCGACGGCGATGCCTTCATCCACGTGCGCCGGATCGAGCCCGGTGCCGAGCTTGCGGATATCGATGTCTTCGTCATCGAGGATGACCGTTTGACCCGCGCGGCTCATGTCCGCGCCGCGCATTATGAGAACGGCCAATGGGTGCTTCGCGATATCTCGCGCAGTCTGATCAGCAGCGACCGCGTACAGAGCGATCATCTCGAGCAGGCGCGCTGGGAGTCGCTGCTCAATCCGCGTCTGCTCGAGCTGATCGTGGTCGAGCCGCAGATGCTGCCGATCTGGGGCCTGTACCGCTACCTGCGCTACATGCAGCGCACCGAACAGGATGCCGGTGCCCACGAGGTGGCGTTCTGGAGCAAGCTCGTGCAGCCGCTTTTGGTGTTGGCGATGATCTTCGTCGCGATCCCGGTGTCGCTCGGCTCGGCGCGCAGCAAGGGCACCGGGATCAAGCTCTTCATCGGGATCGTGATCGGCATCCTGTTCTACCTGGTCAGCCGCACCTTCACCTACATGGCCCTGCTGTATCAGCTGAGTCCCGCGGTAGCGGCCCTAGCGCCACTGGTGCTGTTCTCGCTTGCGGCCTACTTGCTGTTGCGGCGGGTCGGCTGAGCCCAGGCTCGCGGCCTGGTCCAGGCTGCGGCACAATGCGGGCATCCGTTTCGGCAACAGACTCTGGCGCCTGAGGTGCCCTGATGCGTTTTCTCACGATCGAAGACCAAATCGGCGATACGCCCCTGGTGCGCTTGCAACGGCTACCCGGCGAGACCAGCAATCTGATCCTGGCCAAGCTCGAGGGCAACAATCCGGCCGGCTCGGTCAAGGATCGCGCGGCCTTGAGCATGATCCGCCATGCCGAGGCGCGCGGGGCGATCCGTCCCGGCGACACCCTGATCGAGGCCACCAGCGGCAACACCGGCATCGCGCTGGCGATGGCCGCGGCGATCAAGGGCTACCGGATGCTCTTGATCATGCCGGAGCATATGAGTCTGGAGCGCCGTCAGGCGATGGCTGCCTTCGGGGCCGAGATCCGGCTCACGCCGAAGGCCGGCAGTATGGAGGCGGCGATCGATCTGGCGCGCGAGCTCGAGGCCGATGGCGTCGGCACCCGGCTCGATCAGTTCTCCAACCCCGACAACCCGCTCGCCCACTACGAGGCTACCGGCCCCGAGATCTGGCGCGATACCGACGGGCGGGTGACGCACTTCGTCAGCGCCATGGG
>CAZTYV010000038.1:0-5139 GCA_964617675.1 uncultured Halochromatium sp.
AGGTGCTGGAGATGTGGTCGTTCTGGCTGATGACCGTCTCCATGGTCTTCATCACCCTGTTCCTCACCGCCGCCGGCATCCTGCAGGTCTACCTGCAACGCTACAGCGACGCGCCGATGCAGTTCATGCTGGTGCAGGACAAGGTGGCCATCTTCTACTGGATGCGTGAGCTGGCCGGTCTGGTCTTCTTCGCCGGGCTAGTGGTCTACATCTGGAGCTTCTTCAAGGCCTGGCGCGAGCCGGGTATCACCGATGAAGGGGCGGCGCGGCGCATGGAGCCGGAGGTGCCTGGCAGTGCGGTGACTGAGCCTGCTCCCCAGCCCGCGGGCGAGCCGGCACCGGCCGCCTGAGCGCATAGCGACCTTGGGGGCGATCTGCGGCCGCGAGCGTCGTGGCCGGAGATCATTTCCCCCTTTTTTCTTGTCAGCGCCAAGCGATGAGGAGCTGTTGTGGATGGAACAAGGATTGCGCCGGTGGTCGAGTCAGCGACTGGGCCAGCGACCGAGTTGGGCAACAAGCATGAGGTCGAGCCTCCGAGCGACCCTGGGGTCGAGCGACGCTGGCCACCGGGTGATCTCGCGCTCTGGATCTTCATCCTTGCCGAGCTGTCGGTGTTCGCGGCGTTCTTCGCCGCCTATGCCTTCGCCCGTGCCGCGCAGCCGGCCCTGTTCGATGCTGCTCAGCAGACGCTGAATCGCGATACCGCCTATCTCAACACCATCGCGCTGATCACCAGCAGTTGGTTCGTGGTCAAGGCCGTCGCCGCCATCCGCGCCGACGACGCCCACCGCTGCGCGCGCTGGCTCTGGGCCGCGTTCGCCTTCGGCGGGCTCTTCATCCTGATCAAAGGGGCCGAGTATGCCGAGCACATCGGCAACGGCATTACCCTGAGCACCAACCTGTTCTACATGTTCTATCTGTCGCTGACCTTCTTCCATTTCATGCACGTGCTGCTCGGCATGGTGATCCTTGCGGCCGTGGCGCTGCGTGCCCGTTCGGGTGCCTATGGCGCTGCCGATCATGTTGGCGTCGAGAGTGGCGCGTCTTATTGGCACATGGTGGACCTGGTCTGGCTGATCCTCTTCCCGCTGGTCTATGTGATGCGTTGATGTTTGTTGTCTACCTGCTCCTGCTGATCCTGACCACGGTCACCCTCGGCGTCGGGCATGCGGGCGCAGGCGGGCTCTGGGTCTCGCTCGCGGTGCTCGGTCTCGCCCTGCTCAAGGGCCAGCTGATCGGCGACTTTTTCATGGGCCTGAAGGATATCCGCGGGCCCTGGCGCTGGGTGATCAGCCTCTGGCTGCTGCTCGTGGGTACGCTGATCGCGAGCGCGTTCCTGCTATCAGCGGCTGCTTGAGAGGCCTTATGCACTCCGGTCGTCCCCAGCGGAGAGGACAGGGTAAGTGATTCAAACCTTGATCGGATGACCCTTGACCCGCGAAAATGGCCAGGAAACCCTGTGTTCGAGGCATTCGGATCACCGTCGGCACAATGACCGGTCTGCTTGCCGCCGGCGAGCGCATCGACAGCGCCCTCGAGGCTTACCCGGATTTGGAGCCAACAGGCGTTGTGACGCGAGACCCCATCTAACCGGAGATCATGATGTCCGCAGCACCGCAACCGCGTCTCTCCTTCGATGACTGGCTCGCCATTGAACGCACGGCGACCGAGCAACGCAGTGAATACGTTGCCGGCGAGGTGTTTGCGATGGCGGGCGGCTCCGAGGAGCATAATCTCATCATTGCCAATGTCGTCCGCGAGCTCGGTAACCAGTTCAAGGGCCGACCCTGTCGCGTCTACCCGAGCGATATGAAGGTGCATATCGCCGCCGCCGATGTGGGCGCCTATCCGGACGTGATGGTGGTCTGCGGCGAGCGCGCCTTCCACGACGGTCGGCGTGATCTGATCACCAATCCAATCCTGATCGTCGAGGTGCTCTCGGACGCCACCGAGGCCTATGATCGCGGTGATAAGTTTCATCATTATCGCAGCCTCGAGAGCCTGCGGGCCTATCTGCTGCTGTCGCAAACACGGATGCAAGCGGAGCTGTTCCTGCGCCAGCCCGATGGTACCTGGAGTCTGAGCAGCTACGAAGGCCCAGCGGAGTCCATCCCGCTGCACCTGCTCGAGGCCGAGCTGTCGCTGGCTGAGGTCTATGACAAGGTGGAACTGCCGAGTCCGTTATAGCGAGCAGCACTGTCCCAGTCACGATCTGGCCTGCTGGCGCAAGGAACGGCTGCCGGAGCGCCCGGCCGGCGTGATGAGCGTGCTGCCAGACTGGGTCTGCGAGATCCTCTCCCCAGGCCACGAGCGCAAGGACACGGTCACGCACCTCCTGCGCCTGCAGCGTGCCGGCGTTCCCTTCTACTGGATCGTCGCACCCGAGGAGCGGGCGCTGATCGCCGATGCCCTGGATGCGGGCGGATACCGTGCCGTCTTCACGGCTGAAGGTCTGAGCGAGACCTCGGTCAAGGCGCGCATCCCGCCGTTCGAGGCGATCGAGATCGACTTGGGCCTGCTGTTCGGCGACCTTGCCTGACGAGCGACCACCCGGCAGACGCACGCGCGGCGCGCCCTCGAGCAGCAGGCGCTAGACCGCGATCATCCAGAGAACGCCCCAGCACATGCCGATACCCATGTGCGCTCCTCTCCTTGCTGAATGTCTGCGCCGCGAGCTTGAGGCCCTCCCACGATGGTCAGGTCAGGTGTTTGTGCGCTGGCAAATCAAGCCGCGAGCGCGGCCGCCAACACGGCGAGTGCCTCTGCTCTGCATCGCCCCTGTCATTCAAAGGGCTTCCGGGGCGTCGTACTCGCGACAGATGCGGGCGACGTCATCCTCGGAGAGCGGTTCCCCCGTCAGGCCACAACGGTAGCCGTCCGCGAGGCGCTCGTTAAAGCGGCATCCGCTACAAACGCCAAAGACGCGTCGGCCGTGGGCGATCTGTAGCGCCCGCAGAAGCTCAGTCAGCCCTGCGTCTAGCGCCGAACGGACGGCATCGTCGAGTGCTGACACCGCTTGGCGACTTCGCTGCTCCTGCGTCGTCAGCGCCAACAGATCCAGGGCCGCGGATGTGGGTGTCAGGTGCACGACTCGCCGGTCCGCTGCATCTGGGCGTTTGGCCACAAGCCCCTTGCCGGCAAGCAATTTCAGACTCTGCGAGACAGAGCCCTTGGTCTGGCCGAGGAACTCGGCCACCGCCAGTGGCGTGTCCGAGTAGCGGTTACAAGCGGCGAGATACCGCAAGGTCTGCAGGTGGATCGGCTGCAGGCCGACTTTCGCGCTGGCGCTCCAGGCCTCGCTACGCAGTAGGTTGCAGAGACGCTCCAGGGTGTCGTCAATGGCCATCACGCGAGTCTAGCGCGACAAATAGTTTTTTGTCGAAACAATCTTGACAGGCCTGTTTTAACGGCTAGAGTCGTTATGGTATCGATCCGATACTATCTTCTCGCGCATCCATGTTTGGAGGTCTGTCATGCCCACCCGCCGCATCGACATCCGCGTCATTACAGCGACCGTCATCGCGTTCTCGAGCCTCGGTACTATCGAGGCAGCTGAGCCGCCCGCGTATCCCGCGGACTACCGTGACTGGACCCACGTCAAGTCTATGGTCATCCATCCTGGACACCCGCTGGCCGAGCCGTTCCAGGGCATTCACCACATCTATGCCAACGCTGCTGCCCGCAACGGGCTCATGAGTGGCAGCTATGCCGACGGTGCGGTCTTCGCCTTCGACCTGCTGGAATACGATACTGCCGACAACGCCTCGACCGAGGGCGATCGAGTCCTGCTTGGCGTGATGGTGAAGGACAGCGGTCGGTATTCCGAAACGGGCGGTTGGGGCTTCGATGCCTGGCAAGGTGACAGCCGCACCGAAGGCATGGTGAATGATGGCGGCGCCGGCTGCTTCAGCTGTCACCAGGATGTTGCGGAACGGGACTACGTCTTCACGCAGTGGCGCGATTGACGGTTGGCGCGATGGATGGCGCGCCTCAACGCTGCGTCCATCGCGCGGAGAGGCTCGGGGCAGCGGGCCGATCGATGCAGAACGGCCTCTTTGATCTAGGTTAAGGCGAGCCAGGCGGCTGGCCCCGAGCATCGAGGTGAAATCGCCTCGGAGCCCTGTCGCCAATGTCCGTGAACGCTACCACTGCCCTTCGTTCCCTCGCTCCTGATCGCGGGCCGACCACCGCTGAGGTCGAGCCCGCCCGCTATCTGCCGCAGGGCGACGAGGTTGCGCTGTTCGAGCAGGCCTATCACAACCGCCTGCCGCTGCTGCTGAAGGGGCCGACCGGCTGCGGCAAGACGCGCTTCGTGCGCCACATGGCCGAGCGCCTGGGGCGGCCGCTCTACACGGTCGCCTGCCACGACGACCTCACCGCGGCCGACCTGGTCGGCCGCCACCTAATTGGCGATCGCGGCACCTTCTGGTCCGATGGTCCGCTGACGCGCGCGGTGCGAGAGGGCGCGATCTGCTATCTCGACGAGATCGTCGAGGCGCGCAAGGACACCACGGTGGTGCTGCATCCGCTGACCGACGACCGGCGCATCCTACCGATCGAGCGCACCGGCGAGACCCTGGCGGCGCCGCCCGAGTTCATGCTCGTGGTCTCCTACAACCCCGGCTACCAGAACCTGCTCAAGGGCCTGAAGCCGAGCACCCGGCAGCGCTTCGTCGCGCTCAGCCTGGGCTTTCCGGCACCGGCGCTGGAGGCGCGTATCCTGATGGACGAGACCGGCATTGAGGTGGGTCTTGCCGAGCGTCTGGTCGCGCTCGGCGGACGACTGCGCGCACTCAAGGATCATGACCTCGACGAGGGTGCCTCGACCCGGCTGCTGGTCTATGCGGCGACCCTGATCCGCGCCGGCATGACCGCGGCTGAGGCCTGCCGCGCGGCGCTGGTCGAGCCACTGACCGATGATCCGGAGACCATCCAAGCCCTCAGTGAGGTTGTTGATGCCGCGCTCGGCTGAGTGGGCCGATCAAACCCCAGGCCAAGGCCTGGCGGTGCTCGCCGTCTCGCTCTACCTGGCCAATCTGCTGGTGCTGCCCGGCATTGCCTTTGTTGCGCTGGTCTGGCTGGTGCTGCGTCGGTATGGCTCCCCCCCCCCCCCCCCCCCCCCCCCCCCCCCCCCCCCCC